>NZ_JBFAXU010000017.1:0-192807 GCF_040680975.1 Streptomyces sp. NPDC051921 | reverse complement strand
CTCCCCCGCCCGCCCCCCCCCCGCCCCCCCCCCCCCCCCCACCCCCACCCCCCCCCCCCCCCCCCCCCCCGGGGGGGGGGGCCCCCCCGCCCCCCCACCGCCCTCCCCCTGACCGATGGCCGCGGCCCGTCCCGACCGGCGGGCCGCGACAAACTGGAGAATTCCCGTGACCAGCACTGGCAGTAGCGAAGCGACCGCAACCGCACTGCGCCCCCACCAGGCGCCGTCCGAGGAACGGCTTCCCATCCTCAAACTGTTGGCGTTCACCGCCGCAGGCTTCCTGGCGATCATGACCGAGACGATGCCCGCGGGTCTGCTCCCGCAGATCGGGCAGGGCCTCGACGTGTCCGAAGGACTGGCGGGCCAGCTCGTCACCCTGTACGCCATCGGTTCGGTGGTCGCCGCGATCCCGGTGATCGCCGCGACCCGCAGCGTGCGGCGCCGGCCCCTGCTGTTGTGCGCCGTCGGCGGCCTGTTCGTCTTCAACACCGTCACCGCCCTGTCCACCCACTACGGCCTCACGCTCGGCGCGCGCTTCGTCGCCGGCATGGCCTCCGGTGTGATCTGGGGCCTGCTCGCCGGCTACGCCCGCCGGCTGGTGCCCGAGCACCTGCAGGGCCGCGCCCTCGCCGTCGTCGGTGTCGGCCAGCCCATCGCACTGACCGCCGGCGTGCCGCTCGGCACCTACCTCGGCTCCGTGACCAGCTGGCAGGGCGTCTTCTGGATCATGTCGGCGGTCGCCCTCGGCCTGATGATCTGGGTGCGCGTGCTGGTGCCCGACTTCCCGGGCCAGGACGCCGAGCAGCGCCGGCCGATCCGCGAGATCTTCGTGACGCCGGGCATCCGCCCCATCCTCGCGGTGATCTTCCTGTGGATCCTCGCCCACAACATCCTCTACACCTACATCTCCCCGTTCATGAGCAAGGCCGGCCTCGGCGAGCGCGTCGACGTGATGCTGCTCGTCTTCGGCGCCACCGCCATCGCCGGCATCTGGCTGACCGGCATGTACGTCGACCGCAAGCTGCGCGTCCTCACCCTCGTCAGCCTCGCCGGCTTCGCCGGGGCCTCGCTGATCCTCGGCATCGGCTACTCGTCGCCGGTCGCCGTGGTCATCGGCGTGGTCGCCTGGGGTCTGACCTTCGGCGGCGCGCCGACCCTGCTGCAGACCGCCATCGCGGACGCGGCGGGCGACGGTGCCGACGTGGCGCAGTCCATGCTCGTCACCGTCTTCAACCTGGCCGTCGCCGGTGGCGGCGTGGTCGGCGGTCTGCTCCTGGAGTCCTCCGGCGCCACCTCCTTCCCGTGGGTGCTGCTCGCGCTGGCCGCGCTGGCCTTCGCGGTCGTCGGCACCGCCAAGGCGGGCTTCAAGCCCGGTCGTCGCGGCGCCTGACCAGCCCGTACGGCCGCCGGCAGCCCGGTCCCGCCATGGCGGGACCGGGCTGCCGGCATGCGCCGGGGGGCGGGCCGTTCCCCGCACACGGTCCGCGGGGGACGCGGGCCGCCCGGGGGTCCGATGCCCGGCGCGCGGGCGCCCGTTCCGCCGAATTGCGTCATCTTCTCCTTGTAGGAAGAAGCGCCCCGCCGGGCGTCGGCCGGTGGGGGCATTTCGTCCCGTGTCCGGCGTGGCCGTGCGCACGCGGCGAAACGGGACGGCTCCGAGTGCTATTCCTGACGCGCAGTCAGCACATTCCTGTGCTCGCCACTCGCACGAGGAGAACTCCTAGTGACGCCTTCCGCGCGCCCGCGCCGCAGACGCTCGGTCACCCTCCGGCTGGCGGCCACCGCCGCCCTGCTCACCGCCGGCTTCCTGCCGGTCACCTTCGCCACCGCCGACGCCCCGCCGCCGAGCCTCACGGGCAGCGACTTCGAGATCGACGCCGACGCCAACCTGCGGGTCGACGCCGCCGGTGACCTCGACTGGAACAACGTCTCCGAGGTCCGCACGCAGGACTCCCTGTTCACCAACGGACAGGACACCGCCTTCGTCGAGGGCTCCAAGGAGAACACGGCCGTCCCCACGGTCGAGGGCGGCGGCATCCCGCCGAACAAGAGCGACCTGAAGTTCTTCGGCGTCTACCAGGAGGGGACCACCAGCGATGGTTTCCTCCACCTGTACTGGACCCGTGTGCAGGACCCGTCCGGCACCACGAACATGGACTTCGAGCTCAACCAGAGCCGGGTCAAGAGCGCCAACGGCATCACCCCGGTCCGCACGGTCGGTGACTTCCTGATCACCTACGACCTCTCCAGGGGTGGCACGCAGCCCACGATCAGCCTGCGCCGGTGGACGTCCTCGTCCGGCGGCTCCTGGAGCGCGGCGGAGGACCTGTCCGCGGCGGGCGACGCGACCGGATCGATCAACAGCACCGCGATCACCGCGACCGAGGGAGGCGTGCTCGGCGGGCTGAGCCCGCGCACCTTCGGTGAGGCGTCGGTGCGGCTGAGCGCGCTCCTGCCGAGTAACGGCACGTGCGCCAGGCTCGGCTCCGCCTACCTCAAGAGCCGTTCGTCCGACAGCTTCCAGGCGGCCCTGAAGGACTTCATCCCGCCGACGAACATCTCCGTCTCGAACTGCGGCAGCGTCGAGATCCTGAAGACCGACGACCAGGACATGCAGCTCCAGGGCGCCGAGTTCACGCTGTACACGAACAACCCCCCGCTCGCCGCGCCGCTCGGTGCGGAGGACACCGCCACGTCCCTGAAGTGCACGACCGACGCCAGCGGCGTGTGCTCGATCCCCAACGTCCCCGCGGGCGAGTACATCGTCCACGAGACGGTCGTGCCGCCGAACCACGACCCGGCCCCCGACCGGGCGATCACCATCGCCGCTGACGAGGTGGAGCGACTCACCTTCGTCGACCCGAGGCAGCGCGGCGCGATCATGATCACCAAGCTGCGCAAGCACGCCGGCGCCGTCGGCGGCTCCAACCCCAGCGGTTCCGACCAGCCGCACCCGGGTGTGTCGTTCACGGTCGAGGGGGTCACCAAGCAGACGGACGCGAACGGCAAGGTCTGCTTCGACAACCTCGAGCTGGGCACCCACACGGTGCACGAGACCACGCCGGCCGGCTACCAGGGAGAGGCCGACAAGTCGATCCTCGTGAACAACAAGGCGAGCTGCTCGGACGCCCCCTTCGTCGGTGAGACGACGACGTTCACGAACACGCCGCTGTCGAACATCACGGTCTCCTTCCAGCCGCAGGTGGACAACGGTTCCGGCCCCGGCACCAGGGCCAGGATCAGCTGCGGCGCACTGACGGCGACCCCCGCCGACAGCACCCCGACCGTGTACGACGACACCTCCGAGACGTTCCGGGACCTGACCCCGGGCACCTACAACTGCACCGTGGTCATCGACCCGTGACGTAGGCCCCTCGGTACGACCCGACGGCGCCCTCGCTCGACGCGAGGGCGCCGTCGGCGTGTGCTCCGGCGTCCGGACGACTCTCGATCCCCCATGGAGATCACGGTGGCGGAGCGCCGCGATCGCGGGGCAGGACCGGTCCACGGCGGCCGCCGGATAGCCTGGCGGGATGCTTACAGAAGTGACAGCGACCCGCTATGTCACCCCCCTGCGTGAGGGCGGCTCGCTCCCCGGGATCGTCGAGGCCGACGACCTCGGAACGTACGTCATGAAGTTCACCGGCGCCGGACAGGGCCGCAAGACCCTCGTCGCCGAGGTGATCTGCGGGCAGCTGGCCCGCCGCCTCGGGCTGCGCGTGCCGGAGCTCGTCACCATCCAGCTCGACCCCGTCATCGGGCTCTCCGAGCCCGACCAGGAGGTCCAGGAGCTCCTCAAGGCGAGCGGCGGACTCAACCTCGGCATGGACTACCTGCCCGGCTCGCTCGGCTTCGACCCGCTCGCCTACGAGGTCGACCCGAAGGAGGCCGGCCGGGTCGTCTGGTTCGACGCGGTGATCAACAACGTCGACCGGTCCTGGCGCAACCCGAACATGCTCGTCTGGCACGGCGACGTGTGGCTGATCGACCACGGGGCCACCATGATCTGGCACCACAACTGGTCCGGCGCCCAAGCCTCCGCGGCCAAGCCCTACGACGCCTCCGACCACGCCCTCGCGCCCTTCTCGCCGGACGTCGCCGCCGCGGCCGCCGAGCTCGCCCCGCTGGTCACCCGGGAACTGCTGACCGAGGTCGCCGCCGAGGTGCCCGACGAGTGGCTGGTCGACGAGCCCGGCTTCGACGGCACCGACGCGCTGCGGGCCGCCTACGTGGAGGCCCTGCTGCCGCGCGCCGCCACCATCCACGAGCGGATCACCCTCGGACCGCGCACCGACCGGCGCCCCCAGCAGCCGCCCGGCTGGCTCGCCGACCGCCTCGCCCCCCGGCAGGGCGCGACTGAGAAGGACAGCACCCCGTGACCGACCGCGATGTCTTCGAGTACGCGCTGCTGCGGGTCGTGCCCCGCGTCGAGCGCGGTGAGTGCTTCAACGCCGGCGTGGTCGTCTACTGCCGCGCCCGGTCCTTCGTGGCGGCCCGCACCCATCTGGACGAGGCCAAGCTGGCAGCGCTCGACCCGGGCGCCGACGTCCTCGGCGTACGGTCCGCGCTGCACGCGGTCGAGGGGGTCTGCACCGGCGGCGAGGCCGCCGGGCAGGCCGCCCCCGACGACGCCGGACGGCGCTTCCGCTGGCTGATCGCGCCCCGTTCGACGGTCGTGCAGCCCGGCCCGGTGCACACCGGCCTGACGACCGATCCCGAGGCCGAGGTGGAACGTCTGCTCGATCTTCTCGTGCGCTGAGTGATCCGGTGCACCCGGTGGGCCGTTGACACCGGGTGCCAGGGCTTCTAGCGTCTCGTCTGCGGTCGATACTAAGCGGTCGCTCATCTCCGGAAGGTCGGGTGTCCGGGAGAGCGGGCGGCACGCGGGGTACGGACCGTATCCAGGGACGAACCAAGGGCGAGGAGAACCAGCATGTCCACCACCGAGCAGCGCGTAGCCGTCGTCACGGGTGCGGCGCGGGGCATCGGAGCCGCCACCGCGATCCGGCTCGCGGCCGAGGGCCGCGCCGTCGCCGTACTCGACCTCGACGAGGCGGCCTGCAAGGACACCGTCGAGAAGATCACCGCCGCCGGCGGCACCGCGCTCGCCGTCGGCTGTGACGTCTCCGACAGCGCCCAGGTGGAGGCCGCGATCGCCCGGGTCGCCGCCGAGCTCGGCGCCCCGACGATCCTCGTCAACAACGCGGGCGTGCTCCGCGACAACCTGCTCTTCAAGATGTCCGAGTCCGACTGGGACACCGTCATGAACGTGCACCTCAAGGGTGCGTTCCTGATGGCCAAGGCCTGCCAGAAGCACATGGTGGACGCCGGCTTCGGCCGGATCGTCTCGCTCTCCTCCTCCTCGGCGCTCGGCAACCGCGGCCAGGCCAACTACTCCGCCGTCAAGGCCGGCCTGCAGGGCTTCACCAAGACCCTCGCCAAGGAGCTCGGCAAGTTCGGCATCACCGCCAACGCCGTCGCCCCCGGCTTCATCGTCACCGAGATGACCGCGCAGACCGCCGAGCGCGTCGGCATGGGCTTCGAGGAGTTCCAGGCGGCGGCCGCCACCATGATCCCGGTCCAGCGCGTCGGCAGGCCCGAGGACATCGCCAACGCCATCGCCTTCTTCACCGGCGACGACGCCGGCTTCGTCTCCGGCCAGGTCCTGTACGTGGCCGGCGGCCCGCTCAACTGATCCGCGACTGGGAGGAGTTCACGCACATGAGCGCGAAGGAGCTGCCCGAGCTCTCGGGCAAGGTCGCCCTCGTCACCGGCGCCAGCCGGGGCATCGGCTACGGAGTCGCCGAGGCCCTCGTGGCCCGCGGCGACCGGGTGTGCATCACCGGACGGGGCGAGGAGGCCCTCAAGGAGGCCGTGGAGCGGCTCGGCGCCGACCGGGTCATCGCGGTGCCCGGCAAGGCGCACGACGAGGCCCACCAGGCCGCTGCGGTCGAGGCCACCATGGAGGCCTTCGGCCGGGTCGACTACCTGGTGAACAACGCCGGCACCAACCCGGTCTTCGGCCCCATCGCCGAGCTCGACCTCGGGGTGGCCCGCAAGGTCTTCGAGACCAACGTGGTCTCGGCGCTCGGCTTCGCCCAGCAGACCTACCGGGCGTGGCAGAAGGAGCACGGCGGGGCGATCGTGAACATCGCCTCGGTCGCCGGCATCTCCGCGTCGCCGTTCATCGGCGCGTACGGAATGAGCAAGGCGGCCATGATCAACCTGACCCTGCAGCTGGCGCACGAGTTCGCGCCGAAGGTCCGGGTCAACGCGATCGCGCCGGCCGTCGTGAAGACGAAGTTCGCCGCCGCGCTCTACGAGGGCCGGGAGGCCGAGGCCGCCGCCCCGTACCCGCTCGGCCGGCTCGGCGAGCCGGCGGACATCGGCGGCGCCGCCGCATTCCTCACCTCGTCCCAGTCGGACTGGATCACCGGTCAGACGCTGGTCGTCGACGGCGGCATTTTCCTGAACGCCGGTGTCGGCTGACCGGTATCCGGACACTTCCCTGAATTATTGACCGGTTTGGCCCCGGTTATACGACGAATGCCTTGAGTGCCCCGCCCGGGCTGGCCATTGACCTGGCGGGGCGCTGCGGTATCGTCTGCCGATCCCTGGCCGAACGAGGAGCGTGCACGTGTTCAACCGGACCAGTCTGCAGGCCGCTGCAGCCCTTGCGTCCATATCCCTCCTGTCCGGATGCAGTGTGTTTTCGGACGGTGAATCCGCAGCGGAACAGAGAATCGTCGTGGGGACGACGAGTTCTCCCACGACCCTCGATCCGGCGGCCGCCTGGGACAATTCCTGGGAGCTTTTCCGGAATGTCTTCCAGACTCTGGTGAGCTTCCCGACCGGCAGTACCAGCCCGCAGTCGGACGCCGCGGACTGCCAGTTCAAGCAGGGCTCCTCCAGCCGGGTCTTCGAGTGCCAGATCCACGACGGGCTGACCTTCTCGAACGGGCACAAGCTGGACGCCGAGGCCGTCAAGTACTCGATCGAGCGGATCCGCACGATCAACTACAAGGGCGGCCCCAACGGCATGCTGGGCTCCCTGGACAAGATCGAGGTCCCCGACCCCCGCACGGTGGTGTTCCGGCTCAACAAGCCGGACGCGACCTTCCCCTTCGTCCTCGCCACCCCGGCCATGTCGATCGTCGACCCGGCCGAGTACTCGGCGGACAAGCTCCGCGAGGACGGCAAGCTGGTCGGCTCCGGCCCGTACGTCCTCGACTCGTACACCGAGGGCGACAAGGCCGAGCTGACCCGCAACCCCAGCTACAAGGGCTTCGCCGCCCCCAAGAACGGCGGCGTGACCATCCGGTACTTCAAGGAGTCCGAGGCGATGGTCGCGGCCCTGAAGAAGAAGGACATCGACGCCACCTACCGCGGTCTGACCGCGGCCGAGGTCATCGAGCTGCAGACCGACAAGCCCGAGAACCAGGGCCTCCAGCTCGTCGAGTCCACCGGCGCCGACATCCGCTACCTGGTCTTCAACACCAAGGACGACGCCGCCGCCAAGCTGCCTGTCCGCAAGGCCATCGCCCAGCTGGTCGACCGCGAGGAACTGGTCAACAAGGTCTACCAGGGCACCGCCGAGCCGCTGTACTCCATGGTTCCCAAGGGCATCGCCGGCCACACCACGAAGTTCTACGACCGCTTCGGGCAGCCCGACAAGGCCAAGGCGAAGGCCATCCTGCGCGCCGCCGGCATCACCAAGCCGGTCAAGCTCGACTTCTGGTACACCACCGACCGGTACGGCTCCTCGACCGCGCCCGAGTTCGCCGAGCTCAAGCGCCAGCTGGAGGAGTCCGAGCTCTTCGAGGTCACCCTGCACGGCAAGCCGTGGAAGGAGTTCCAGGCGGGCTACCAGAAGGGCCAGTACCCGGTCTTCGGCCGTGGCTGGTTCCCCGACTTCCCGGACCCGGACAACTTCATCGCCCCCTTCGTGGGCAAGGAGAACGTCCTCGGCACCCCGTACGTCAGCCCCCGGATCACCGACGAGCTGCTCCCCAAGTCCCGGCGCGAGAGCGACCGCGCCGCCGTCACGGACGAGTTCACCGAGGCGCAGGAGATCATGGTCCAGGACGTGCGGCTGCTGCCCCTGTGGCAGGGCAAGCTCTACATCGCCGCGAGCGAGGACATCGCCGGCGGCGAGCGGGCGCTCGACCCGCAGACCGTCATGCAGATGTGGGAGCTCAGCCGCCGCACCAGCTGGTAGCGGTCGTGGGACCCGGGCGGCGGACGGTGTTGTCAGTGGGCCCCGGTAGGTTCTCGTTCGGAGTAATACGAAAGCCCACCGGAGGTTGTTGACGTGACCGACACCGACATGCTGCCCGAGTCCTGGCGCGGCGTCCTCGGCGAGGAGCTGGAGAAGCCCTACTTCAAGCAGCTCACCGAGTTCGTCGAGGAGGAGCGGGCCAAGGGGCCGGTCTACCCGCCGCGCGAGGAGGTCTTCGCCGCCCTCGCCGCCACCCCGTTCGACAAGGTGAAGGTCCTGGTCCTCGGCCAGGACCCGTACCACGGCGAGGGTCAGGGCCACGGGCTGTGCTTCTCGGTCCGCCCGGGCGTGAAGACCCCGCCCTCGCTGCGCAACATCTACAAGGAGATGCAGGCCGAGCTCGGCCACGCGATCCCCGACAACGGCTATCTGATGCCGTGGGCCGAGCAGGGCGTGCTGCTGCTCAACGCGGTCCTCACGGTCCGGGCCGGCGAGGCCAACTCGCACAAGGGCAAGGGCTGGGAGAAGTTCACCGACGCGGTGATCACGGCCGTGGCCTCCCGCCCCGACCCGGCGGTCTTCGTCCTGTGGGGCAACTACGCCCAGAAGAAACTGCCGCTCATCGACGAGGAGCGGCACGTGGTCGTCAAGGGCGCGCACCCCTCGCCGCTGTCGGCGAAGAAGTTCTTCGGCTCCCGCCCGTTCACCCAGATCGACGAGGCCGTCGCGGCCCAGGGGCACGAGCCGATCGACTGGCGCATCGCCGACCTCGGCTGAGCCTCGCCCGGATCCGGCGCGCCGGGGGCTAGCGTCGGATCCGGTCCTCCGTACCGGGGGGTCCGGGACGACAGCACGTGGAGGCCGTAGTGACCGGGCAGCAGGTGTCGGACGACGCCGTCATGACCAGGATCGGGCAGGCGATGATGCTGCTCCACGGCGGGGACCGGGAAGAGGCCCGCAACCGCTTCGGCGCGATCTGGGACCAGCTCGGGCCTGACGGAGACCCGCTGCACCGCTGCACGCTCGCCCACTACATGGCGGATGCCCAGGACGACCCCGACGTCGAGCTCGCCTGGGACCTGCGGGCCCTGACGGCCGCCGAGGGCCTCGACGAGGACCGGCTCGCCCGGCACGACTCGGCGGCGGCACTGCGCGCCCTGTACCCCTCGCTGCACCTCAACCTGGCCGCCGACTACGCGAAGCTGGCCCGCCCCGACGCGGCCCGGGTCCATCTGGACCGGGCCCGCGTCGCCGCCGAGGGCCTGGACGACGACGGCTACGGAAACGGGGTGCGGGCCGCGATCGAGCGCCTGGAGCTGCGGCTGCGGGGTCAGCGGCCGTAGCCGCCGCCCCGGCAGATACGGGCCTGCTCGCTGTTCGGGCTCCAGCCGCCGTAGGACTCGCCGAGGGCGCACACGTCGGCCCGGCCGCGGGGCACCTTCGGGAGCTCGGGCAGGACGACGTCCGGGTGCGGGCGCTGCCGCGGTACGGCGGAGGGGCGCGGCTGTCCGGTGCGGCGCGGGCGCGGGGAGTCGGCCCCGTCGGGCGCGCGCCGCTCGGCTCCCGACCGGGGTCCGGGCGCCGGGGGATCGGGCATCGCGGCCTCCAGGGCCTCGCGGGCGGGGCCCTGGACGATCTGGGGAGCGACGTCCTGCCCGGCGGGATCGGCCGTCCGGCCGGGGGCGGGCGCGGGGGCCGTCGGCGGCGGTTCGACCGCGATGCAGCCCGTGAGGGCGGCCATGGCGGCCACCCCCGCGAGCAGCGTCCTTGTGGTTCTGGTTCCATGCACCTGCGCAACTCTGCAGGTCGGGCGGTGTTCCGCGCGCCCCTACTCGCGGGGAATGCCCCGCACGAGTGATCACCCCGGCGCGGGTTGATCAGGCGCGCGCCGGGCCGGGATCAGTCCCCGGTGGCGCCGTCGACGCGCTCCCGTACGAGGTCGGCGTGGCCGTTGTGGCGCGCGTACTCCTCGATCATGTGCAGGTAGATCCAGCGCAGGTTGAACGTCTCGCCGGTGCGGTGCTTCCCGACGCCGACGTCGTCGAGCCCGCGCTCGGCGGCGTGGACCCGGGCCAGGGCGATCTCGCCCTGCCAGGCGGCGTAGGCCTCCTCCCAGGTGTCCTGGTCGGTGACGTGGAAGTCCCGGTCGCGGTCCTCCTCGGTGGCGAAGATCCAGCCGAGCTCCTCGCCCGCGAGGACCTTGCGGAACCAGCCGCGTTCGACCTCGGCCATGTGCCGGACCAGGCCGAGGAGCGTGAGGTTCGAGGGCGGGGCCGAGGCGGTGCGCAGCTGGGTGTCGTCGAGGCCCTCGCACTTCATGGCCAGGGTCGCCCGGTGGAAGTCGAGCCACTGTTCCAGGGCCGCGCGCTCGCCGGTGAGGGTGCCGGGGTCGACGCGCGGGGTGGATTCGATGCGTTCGGCAGTCATGCCCCGCATCGTTGCCGATGATCCGGGCGCGTGGCCAGGGAATTGACGCCGGTTCAGCCGCCGTCGCCCAGCATGCCGCGCAGCAGCTCGTCGAAGCCGGTGCGCAGTTCCGCGCGGCTCGGCACGGCCGCGTGGAAGGAGCCCGCGGCGCAGGAGAACATCAGTCCTTCGCACCAGGCGATGAGGGAGAGCGCGTGCCGCTCGGGTGCGGGGGAGCCGGCCGTGCGCATCATCGCGATCAGCGGGCCGTGGAAGACGGCTCCGGCGGAGTCGAAGAAGGAACGCAGTTCGGGGCGGCGGGTGGCCTCCAGCGCGAGCTCGTACCGGGAGACGAGCAGCGCCCGGTGGTCCGTCAGATAGCGGTGCAGGGCGAGCGCGAGCGCGTCCGTGAGGGCCTCGGGGCCGGCGTCGGCGGCGGGCAGCTCGTGCGGGGCGAGCACCGCCGCCTCGTGCTGGACCTGGCGCCGCACCGCGGTCTCCAGGAGGGCCTGGCGGGTGCGGGCGTGGTTGGACGTGGAGCCCTGGGGGAGCCCGGCCCGCTCGTCGACGGCGCGATGGGTCAGGCCTCGCATCCCGCGCTCGACGAGCAGGTCGAGGGCGGCGTCGCCGATGCGGTCGGCGCGGGTGAGGGGGGCGTCGGCGGCCGGTGCTGCGGTCATGGGGCCAACCTATCGAGCATCCCCCTCCCCTTCGGACTACAGGTGTAGTACCGTCAAGAGGTCACTACAGCTGTAGTGAGCTTTCGTAGTCCCCGACCGTCGTCCCCGAGGGGGAGCCATGGAACAGCACCGCGCCGTCGTCGTCGGAGCCGGCATCGGCGGCCTGACCGCCGCTCTCGCCCTGCGCGAGCGCGGCTGGGACGTCACCGTCCTCGAACGCGCCGCCGGCCTGGCGCCGGTCGGTGCCGGCATCGGCCTCGCCCCCAACGCCCTGCGCGCCCTCGACGTGATCGGCCTCGGCGACCGGGTCCGCGCCCTCGCCGCGTGGCAGGGTGACGGCGGCATGCGCCGCCCCGACGGGCGCTGGCTCTGCCGCACCGACGCCCGGGCCGCCGCCGCCCGCTTCGGCGGACCGCTCGTCCTGCTGCACCGCGCCACCCTCGTCGAACTCCTCACCTCGGCCCTGCCCGACGGCACCGTCCGCACCGCGACCCCCGCCGCCCTCGCCGACCCCGGCGACCCCCACCGCCCCGCCCGCGTCAGCACCCCGGACGGCGACCTGGAGGCCGAACTCGTGGTCGCCGCCGACGGCATCCGCTCCGCCGTCCGCACCGACCTCTTCCCCGGCCACCCCGGCCCCCGCTACTCCAGCTTCACCACCTGGCGGGTCGTCATCCCCGCCCCCGAGCGGCCCTTCGCCCCGCACGAGACCTGGGGCCCCGCTCGCCTGTGGGGCAGCCAGCCCCTCAAGGACGGCCGGGTCTACGCGTACGCCATGGCCGCGGCGCCCGCCGGAGCGCACGCCCCCGACGGCGAGAAGGCCGAACTCCTGCGCCTCTTCGGCGACTGGCACCACCCGGTGCCGGCGATCCTCGACGCCGCCCACGAGGACGCGGTCCTGCGCCACGACGTGCACCACCTGATCGACCCGCTGCCCGCCTTCCACCACGGGCCGCACCGCCCTGCTCGGCGACGCCGCCCACGCCATGGAACCCACCCTCGGCCAGGGCGGCAACCAGGCGATCGAGGACGCCGTCGTGCTCGCCCACCACGCGGGCGGACGGCCCGTACCGGACGCGCTCGCCGCCTACACCGCCGACAGGCTGCCGCGCACCACCGCGATCGTCCGCAAGGCCGCCCGCACCGGCCGCCTCGCGCTGCTCTCCGCCCGCCCCGCGGTCGCGCTGCGCGACACGGCCATGGCCGCCGTGTCCCGCTTCGGCCCCGGACTCGTCCTGCGCGGCTTCGACGGCATCGCCGACTGGCACCCGCCGACCGCCGACGCGGCCGCGCGCGTAAGCTGACCGGCGCGAACTCCCGCACCACGAAACAGAAGGAGAGCCCGTTGAAGGTCGGCTGCATCGGACTCGGCGACATCGCGCGCAAGGCCTATCTGCCCGTCCTGTCCGCCCTTCCCGGGGTCGAACTCCACCTCCACACCCGTACCCCCGCCACCCTCGACGAGGTCGGCGACGGCTACCACGTGCCCGCAGCGCGCCGTCACCGCGACCTCGACGCGCTGCTCGGCGCCGGGCTCGACGCCGCCTTCGTGCACGCCGCGACCTCCGCGCACGCGGGCATCGTCACCCGCCTCCTGGAGGCCGGCGTGCCCACGTACGTCGACAAGCCGCTCGCCTACCACTACGCCGAGTCCGAAGCCCTCGTCGAACTCGCCGAGAAGCGGGCCGTGGGCCTCGCCGTCGGCTTCAACCGCAGGCTCGCCCCCGGCTACGCCCAGTGCCTCGACCACCCGCGCGAACTGATCCTCATGCAGAAGAACCGGATCGGACTGCCCGAGGACCCGCGCACCTTCGTCCTCGACGACTTCATCCACGTCGTCGACACCCTGCGCTTCCTGGTCCCCGGCGACATCGAGCACACCGACGTGAGGGCCAGGGTCCGCGACGGGCTGCTGGAGCACGTCGTGCTGCAGCTGTCCGGCGACGGCTTCACCGCCATCGGCACGATGAACCGCCGGTCCGGCTCCACCGAGGAGACCCTGGAGGTCTCCGGGCAGGACACCAGGCGCCAGGTCTTCAACCTCGCCGAGATCGTCGACCACAAGGGCCAGCCGACCGTACGCCGCCGCGGCGACTGGGTGCCGGTGGCCCGCCAGCGCGGCATCGAGCAGGCCGTCCTGGCCTTCCTCGACGCCGTACGCGAGGGGCGGCCGCTCAGCGCCCGGGACGCGCTGCTGACCCACGAGCTGTGCGAGCGCGTGGTCCGCGAGGCCCTCGCCCAGGCGTCCTGAGCCGCTCCCGGCACCCCGCGACGCACACGGCGGCGACGACCACGAGCGCCCCGTACAGCGGCCACGCGCCGAGGCGGTCGTACACCGTCCGGCCGGTCGAGAGCGGCAGGGTCCAGACGGCGGTGGCGCTCGCGTCGGTGCCGAGCACCGGGCCGATCCGCCGACCGTCCGGCCCGTACGCGGCGCTGGTCCCGGTCAGCGTCGCGTGCACCGTCGGGCGCCCCGACTCCGCCGCCCGCAGCGCGCCGAGCGAGGCGTGCTGGGCAGGCGCCCAGCTCTCCTGGAACGTGGAGGTCGACGACTGGGCGACCAGCACGTCCGCGCCGTCCCGGGCGAGCCGCCGGCTCATGTCGGGGAAGGCCGTCTCGAAGCAGATCAGGGGTCCGATCCGCAGGCCCGGACCGGCGGGACCGGCGGCGTCGGGCAGTGTCAGCACCACGGCCTCCGTGCCGCGCCGGCGGTCCTCGCCCGCCGCCTTGCCGACCGAGGTGACCCAGCCGAGCACCGCCCGCGCGGGCACGTACTCGCCGAAGGGGACGAGCCGCGTCTTGTCGTAGCGTCCGCCGGTCGGCCCCCGGGGGCCGACCAGTATCGCGCTCTTGAAGATCCCCGGCCGGTCGGAGCGGCGCGCGTCCACGTTCACCAGCACCGGCGCGTCGACGGCGCGGGCGAGCGCGGTGAGCCGGGCGGCGAGGTCCGGCCGGGTGCCCAGGTCCGCGCCGACACTGCTCTCGCCCCACACCACCAGGTCGAGGCGCTGTCCGGCCAACGACCTGGTCAGTTCCTCGGCGCGGTCGAAGCGCCGTGCGACGCCGTCCGGCCCGCCGTACACACCGGGCTGGACCGCCGCGATCCGCACCGTGCCCGTGGTGGGCGGTGGCGCGGCCCGCCACCAGGCGAGTCCCACGACCAGGGCGCACCCGGCCAGGCCCACGACGGCCGTGCGACGCAGCTGCGGCACGGCGAGCAGCAGGACGACGGCCGTGTTCACGGCGACCACGAGCAGGGACACCAGCCAGACACCGCCGACCGAGGCGAGCCGCAGCGCGGCCGGCACCTGCCACTGACTCGCCCCGAGCAGGCCCCACGGGCCGCCCAGCCCCTGCCAGGAGCGGACCAGCTCGACCAGCAGCCAGCCGGAGGGCACGACGACCAGCGCGGCGGCGGCCCGGCCCGGCGAGGGGGTGCCGCCCAGCATCGCCCGCACCAGGCGTCCCCACGGCAGCCACAAGAGGCCCAGGAGCACGGAGAGGAGGAGCAGGAAGACGTGGAGGCTCGGCAGCAGCCACTGGTGCACGGCCAGCATGAAGCCGACGCCCCCGCACCAGCCGTCCAGGCCGGCCCGCCGCTGACTCGGCGCCGTACGGATCAGCAGCAGCCAGGGGACGAGCGCGAGATACGCCCACCACCACAGGCCGGGGGCGGGGAAGGCGAGCGCGGGCAGCGCGCCGAACCCCACGGCGAGCCCGCCGCGCACGAGGCCCCGGTACCGTCCGTCCGCCGGTGCGCCGGTGGGCACGGCCGTGGCCCGGGGGTCCGTACGCGCCGGGGACGTGCGACGGACGAAGGGAGTCCGCATGCGCTGCCTCCAGGTGTCGCTCCCAGTCTGCGCGCCATCGTCACGTACGGCGCCATTTCTCCTCGACCGCCACCGAGCGCAGCCGCCAGCCGCCCTCCGTACGGCGCAGCGTGAACGTGTACCGCCCGCCGCACACGAAGTCCTCGCCGGACTCGAACCGCATCGGATTGACGTAGTCGGCGCGCACGGTCGCGGTGTCCGCGGGGTAGCCCTCCTGGACATGGATCCGGCGGTTGACGATCAGGTGCTGGCGTACGGGAAAGAGCCGCATCGTCTCGGCGAGCCAGTCGGCGACCTCGCCCGCCGGCCCCTCGATCCCGCCGGAGCCGCGGTAGTCGGCGCGCCCGTCAGGGGTGAACAGGGTCCGGTACAGGCCCCAGTCCGAGTCGTCCACGGCCACGGCGTAGCCGGTGACCACATCGTCGATCGCGAGCCGGTCCATCACGGCGGCGAGGTCCATGCGCTGCGTCATCGCATCAGTGTCGGGCAGCGGGGGCGCGGGGCCAAGGGACGTGCAAAGGGACCGGCCGCCGCTGGCTGCGGCGGCCGGTCCCTCGGGGTCGGTCAGTGCGGTTCCGTCAGTTCGACACGACCGCGGGCGGGGGTCCGTCCTTTCGTCTGGGGTTCGAGCAGTCGAAGAGCACCTGACCGCTCCGCCTGTCGTAGTAGAAGGTCCCGAGGTAGAGATCCTCGGTGATGCGCTTGTTGACCTGCTCGCTCGTCATCCACTCGGCTCCTGCCGGCAGGAGCTTCCGGATCTCCGCCGGCAGGTGGGTGGGCGTCGCCGGTTCGAACCGCAGCACGGGATCGCCGAGGTCCTTCCGCACGGCCTCGTCGTCCACGGCGTCGAGCAGCCCGACCAACCGGACGTCGGTCGGCCCCGGGACACGGTCACCGCTGGTGTCCCGCGACATGCCGCACCAGGAGGTCGACTCCAGCGGGCCGAAGGACGGGAAACGCGACGTGATCTGGTCGGTCTCCTGCCGTACCTCGCAGGCGCGGTCGCCACCGCCGGCCGAGTCCTCGCGGCCCGCGGCGCCGCCGCAGGACGTGACCGTGAGAACCGCCAACAGGGTGGCGATCGCACCACGGGCGGGTGCCGAGCGTGACGTCACCGGGAATCCCCTCCGCCGCCGGTCGTCTGGCCGCCCAGGATGTCACCCCTGGTCCAGGTGACGTCCCTGGTGGCCGTCCCGGAGGTCAGGAAGGGCTTCGCCCAGCCGAGCTCGGCGAAGCGGCCGTTGGAGTCGTCGGGTTCGCCGGTGACGATGTCCGTCATCCCCTCGTTGAAGTCCCACCGGTCCATCGCATGGATGGTGATGCGCATGGTGAACTTGTCGCCCGACACCTTCACGTCCGCGCTTCCCCAGACCCGGTGCTCACCGATGGCCTTCTGCCAGTTCTCCGTCGCAGGATAGTTGGGCGTCCCGTTCTTGGCGACGCCGACGGCGCTTCCGGTCATCGAGAAGGCGCTCTCGCCTTCGCGTCCCTGGATGATCTCGGCCCACTTCTGCGCCCGCGCGATCTCGTCGGCCACGTCCGCGGCGACGCCCGGTTCCTCGCGCAGCGCCTTCTCGTAGTCGAAGACCATCGGGTCGCCCTTGCCCAGGCGGTAGTTGCGGTACATGGGCATGGCGTCGCTGAGGTCGCGCAGCCCGGTCCAGCTGCCGAGGTTGCCGCCCACTCCGTACAGGTCCCACTTGACCCAGCTGGCGCGGTCGCCCGCGGTGGCCTTGGCCTTGGGGTTGTACGGGAACGAGTCGACGTACCAGACACGGGGTTCGACGGGCTTGCCGACGCGGTACCCCTCGCCGACCTTCTTGGTCGCCGGGTCGTAGCCGACGCTCTGCTGGACCTCCGTCGAGCAGTACTCGAGGGAGTACTCGCACGAGTTCGGACGCGAGCCGATCTCCGTTCCGGCGGGGTCGCTGAACGCCAGCGGGTTGCTGTTGCTGTACGTGTACGGGTTCAGCTGCCGCGGATCGTCGAGCACCAGGAGCGGGTCGACGCTGATGAAGCGGCCGGTGACCGGGTCGTACTCGCGGGCGCCGAGGTGGGTGAGGCCGGTGGCCTTGTCCCGCGTGCCGCCGACGAAGCCCTTGTCGCCGGTCCAGCCGGTGGCCGGGGCGCCCCGGTCCGCGCCGAAGATGGTGCTCTTGCGCCGGGTGACGGTCATGGCGGCGTCGGCGGAGACCTGGACGGTGCCGGTGTTGTGGTGGTCGCTGACGAGGAAGGTCAGCTTCCCGTTGGTCCGCATCGCGATCGCCTTGTCCGCGACCGTGTAGTAGCGGGTGCCGGTGACCGTTCCCGACTTGCTCAGGTGGAGCTCGTTGCCTCCCGGCAGGTAGAGCGTGGTGCCGTCGGCGTCCTTCCGGACGAGGCGCTGGCCGTCCCCGTCGTAGACGTATCCGGCGATCTCGGTGCCGGACGCGGTGACGGAGGAGAGGTGGCCCTCGTCGTCCCAGTTCAGCGTCTGCTCGGGCGACGCACCGGACTTCCGCGTGCGGGTGTTGCCGCTCGCGTCGTAGGTGAAGGCCTCCTCGTGGGGGTCGGTGCCGGTCTGCGTCACCTTGGACAGGTTGTGCTTCCCGGGCGTCGGCGCGGCGTAGGTGCGGACGGTGTCGGCGGCCGGACCCGAGCCGGTCCTGTGCTGCGTCTCGGAGGTGCGGTTGCCCACCGCGTCGTAGGCGTACGTCGTCCAGTACGCGTCCTGACCGCCGACGACGGCGTCCGAGGGCGCGGTGGCGCAGGTCTCGCCCGTGTTGGTCCACGCCTCGGTGATCCGGCGCAGGGCGTCCACGGTGAAGCACTGGGTGTCCGTGGTGCGGCCCGCGTCCTGGCCGTAGGCGGCGGCCAGCGAGGTGATGTTGCCGGCCGGGTCGTAGGTGTACCGGGTGTCGTCGACGCGCTGCGGCGCGACGTCACGGTCGGTGATCGAGCGGGTGAGCTCTCCGGTGTGCTCGTCGAACTCGTTGCTCACCCACAGGTGCTGGGCGAAGGCGCCGTACTCCTGCCGGATGTTGCGGCCGTAGTGGTCGTAGGTGTTCGCGGACATCAGCGGATCCGCGCCGGCGCCGACCGTGTTCAGCAGTCCGGTCACCGAGGTGTAGGTGTTGGCGACCTTCTCGGCGGGCAGTCCCCCCATGGCCGGCTGCTGGCTCCACATCACCTGGCCGGTGTTGGGGTTGTAGGAGGTCGTCCACTTGTAGGTGCCGGCCAGCGCACCCTGGTTCGCGGGGACGGTGACCTGCTGGACGACGGCCTGGTAGAGGCTGTTGTACGTCGTCACGGCCGCCTCGAAGGCCTGGCCGTCCACCCAGCGGGTCGACTTCGACAGCTGGCCCTTGGCGACCGTGTCGTACTCCCAGGACGACAGGACGGTCGTCCCCTTCTTCACGGCGGTCTTGCGGCCGAGCTCGTCGTACTCGGTGGTCAGGGTGACCTGCCGTGCGTCCTTCGCGGAGACCACCCGGTCACCGGCGTCGTACGTCGACGTCGAGGTGCCCTTGTCGGGGTCGTCGACCTGGACCTGGCGGCCGCGGACGTCGTAGGTGTACGTCCAGGTGGCGCCGGAGGCGTCGGTGAACGCGTCCATGCGCCGCCGCTTGTCGAAGTGGTACTTCGTGCTCTGCGAGACCGACCGGTCGGCGGTGGTGTACTCGATGCGCTCCGTGACGCGCCCCAGAGCGTCCGCCACGGAGGTGGTCACGGTGCCGCCCTTCGGCGGGACGACCGTGGTGGTGTCACCGGTGTAGGTCGTGGTGACCCGCTTCGTCTCGTCGCCGAACCGCTTGGAGACGACCGCGGTGACGCGGCCCGCGCCGTCGTACTCGGTGTCGGTGGACGCCGGGTAGTTCAGCTCCTGCCCGGTGACGAGCACCGGTTCGGCCGCCCCCGTGGCGTAGTAGGTGCCGGAGGAGCGCCAGGCCTGGCCGCGGGTGTCGTAGAAGGTCTCCGTGACGAGGCGGCCGGACTGGTCGGGGGACGTCTCCTGGCTCTGGCGGGCGCGCAGCAGCCCGTCCTGGAAGGCGTAGCTGCTCTTGTACTTCGCGTCGTGCGTCAGGGTTCTGGTGGTGACGACGATCGGGCCGTCGTTCCGTACCAGGTACTCGAAGACGTAGTTGGGGGAGTCGGGGTACGTGGCGGCCGACCGGGTCGGCAGCCACACCTTCGTCGTCCGGCCCAGCGCGTCGTAGGCGGTGGTCGTGATCTTGCCGTTGGCGTCCGTGACCTTGGTGGCCTGCGCCCGCAGGGGGTCGGTCACCGTGGAGGTGACGTGGCCCTTGGCGTTCGTGACCTCGGTCGTCGTCGGCGCCTCGCCGGCGGCCGGGGTGTAGCGGGTCGTGGTGGTCCTGCCGTAGGGATCCGTGCTCGACAGGGGACGGCCGTACGCGTCGAAGTCGGCGGCCGGGGTGCTGGACACCACGTCGTAGCCGCTGCCCGCGCCGTTGATCCGCTCGGTCCGCGTGACGTCGCCCTTGGTCGGGGCCGCGCCGAGCGCACCGCCGTCGTAGTAGGTCCGGACGTCGTCGATCACGTCGGCCGGCCGGGACACGGCGGCCCCACAGGCGACGGCGACCGTCTCGACCCGGCTGACCCTGTCGAGGATCGCGCCGGCGCCGGTGCGGGCGTAGCTGTTGGTGGTGCACTGCTCGTCGCCGGGCTTGGCGGTGTCACCGCTCTCGCCGACCGTGGCGACCATGCCGTAGGCGTCGAAGGTCCGGGTCAGCTCGGTGGTGCGGCTGCCGCCGGTGACCGTCGTCCGGGTCGACTCCTTCTCCACGCCGGTCTGGTAGGCCACCAGGTCCGGGAGGCCGGAGCGGGTGCGCGTGGCGATCGCGGCCGAACGCCACGGCGTGTAGGAGGTGGCGGAGACGAGCTTGCTCGTGTCGTCGCCGTTGTAGGTGGCCGTCTCGCGCTGCATGCCCGCGAACTGCTCGCGGTCGGTGACGGAGGCACCCGCCGAGTCCTCGACGCTCTTGCCGTCGAGTCCGCGGAAGTAGCGGGTCTCGGTCAGGGTTCTGGGGTCGGAGGCGGCGCCGGTGCGGGTCTGGACCCGCCCGTAGCCGCGGGCGACGGAGTAGGTGAGGTCCTCGGCCTTGGTGAACTCGTCGGTGCTCTTCGCCCAGGCGGCCCCGCCGAGGTAGGAGTAGCTGGTGACCTTGTCCGGGGACTCGACCAGGTTGTCGCCCTCGACCACGGTGGTCGCCACGTACGTGTTGAACCAGTCGAGTTTGGCCGTCTGACCCTCGTAGGCCCACTTCACGGGATAGCAGCGGGTGGTGTTGGTGCCGTCGGCCGGCGGCAGGGTGGTCGCGGTGCACTCCGGCTCGGAGTACGTGACGCCGATGGTGCCGCCGGTCTCGGTGGTGATCTGGTAGAGGCGCAGGCGGATGAACGGGGCGAGCCCGTCACCGGTCCTGTCGACGCGGTTGGCCTTCTGCTCGCCCGCGAACGTGACGGCCGGCAGCGTGATGCCGCCACCCACCTTGCCGGTCCGCTGGATCGACTTCAGCCACATCGGGGTGGAGATGCCGTCACCGGAGGCGGGGAAGTCCTGGTCCAGGGCCCAGCTGTCCACGTCCTTGTACGCGCCACCGGTCAGCACCTTGGTGGTGATGGAGGTCAGCCGCTTGCGGGTCCAGAAGGTGGGGGAGTACTGGTTCTTGCACTCCGTCGAGCCGTCCTTGCAGTACTGGTCGTACGGGACGTCCGGCCAGTTCTTGGCGTTGGTCTCGTCGAAGGTGCCGCAGTTGGTCAGGCACCGCTCGGACACGGCGAAGTCGACCCGGCCCATGGCCTTACCGGTGTAGACGGCGTCGGAGCGCAGACCGTAGTCGATGTGGTCGAGGTGACCGCCGCGCGTGTACGGCGTGACCGTGCCCTTGCCCGTCGTCTGGTCGACGTTGCGGGTGTAGTTGTTCTTCTCCGCGTTCCAGTAGTACGCCATGGCGTCGCCGTGCGGGTCGACCACGTAGTCGAGCTGCCAGCGCCAGGCCTGCTGGCACCAGCCGTTGGCGAAACTCGTGTTGTAGCAGGGCTCGCCGGAGTGGTTGCCGAAGACCGGCACGGTCCAGGCGGAGTCGGTGACCGGGTCGTCGGCCGCCGTGCCGTGGTCGCTCCAGCCGGGGAGCCGGTTGAGGCCGAAGAAGTACTGGGTGCCGTCGGTCGTCGTGACCTTCCAGTGCTCACCGTTGTTGTCGCCGTTGGTGGCGCCGGTCAGCCTCTCGACCTTGGCACCGGAGTCGCTCGCCTGACGCCAGCCCTTGCCCGACTCGTACACGAGCTCGGTCGACTTGCCGCCGAGGGACAGGGTGGCGTTGTCGTTGAACCAGCACACGTCGCCGACGCGGGTCGTGTTCGTCGCGCCGGTCTTGTCGCTCTCGCACGGCTTGTACTTGCGCTCGATGAAGCCCGGCTCCCAGGACCAGCCGTCGCCGATCCAGGACGGCTGGTTGTTGGAGGCGGCGGTACGGCCGTCCACGCCCTGCGAGTTGTAGTCGAGCGAGATCTTCGGGCCCAGACCGCCCGGGACGGCGGGGACACCGATCGGGTGGGACCAGGCGAAGGCCCCCGTCGAACCGCCGCCGCTCCACGAGCCGGACGCCTGGAGGGACGTCGACTTGTAGTCGCCCGTCGGGCCGGCGGCCTCGGCCGTCGCGGCCAGAGCGGTCGCGCCGGACACGGATATCGGTGCGGAGAGGGTGCCCGTCCGAGTGTCGTTGGTGGTCCTGATCGGCTTCCTGACCCGGCACGCCTCCCGCTGCGGCGTGGTCAGCGCACACGCCGGAAGCTGCACCAGCCGGAGCCGTGCCGCCCAGTCACCGCCGTAGGCGCCGCGGAAGGAGGAGTAGTCCAGCGTGACGCGGGCGTCGGCCGGCTTCTTCCCGCCGTCGGTGCGGCCGACGGTGAGCAGCAGTCCCTCGATTCCCGCCGCACGCGCGTGACTGCGGTCGGCGACGGACACCCGCACCCTGGCCGGTGCCGCCGTCGGTGTCGCGCCGGAGCTCCGGGCCGCGCTGGGTGCGGCGGTCAGGGAGACGGGCAGCGAGCCCGCCCTGCCGCCGGTGCCGAGGGACACCTCCGCGGAGCCGGCACCGGGCCAGCGGACCTGCGGCGCCGTTCTCTTCCAGGAATGCGCGGCTGCCGCGTCGGACTTCTTCTTCCCCCCGAACGCGACGGCCTCGACCGGAACGGCCTTCGGCTGCTTGAGGCGCGGCAGGTCCGGTCCGCCGTCCGTGGCGGCTGCCGTGCTCGGCAGCCCCACGAGCAGCAGGCCGGCGGCGACCAACCGCGACAGCGCGCGTCTTTTTCTGTGTTTCATGTTCCGCCCCCTGGTTTCGCTAACAAGATCCGCCGCAGAGTAACAGGGGCGGGCGCGGTGGTGATCTTCACCAAAGCCCTTATATTCGGAGCTAGTTCGCGTCCTTCTCGCTCGCCGGAGCCGAGCGGGCCGAGGTCCGGAGAGCACGCTGCCCCGGCGCCTTCGGCGGGCGTCGGGGCAGAGCTGGGGGCGGGGCGGGCTCGGTCAGCCGGCGGACTCGCCCGCGTGGGGGCTCAGGACGTCGGTGCCGACCAGGATGAAGAGCAGGATGCCCAGCGCGATCCGGTAGATGACGAACGGCATGAAGGACTTCGTGGTGATGAACTTCATGAACCAGGCGATCACCGCGTAGCCGACGCCGAAGGCGATGATCGTCGCGAAGATCGTCGGGCCCCAGGAGACGTGGCCGCCCTCGGTCGCGTCCTTCAGCTCGAACACGCCGGAGGCGAGCACCGCCGGGATGGCGAGGAGGAAGGAGTAGCGGGCCGCGGCCTCACGGCTGTACCCCATGAGCAGACCGCCGGAGATGGTGGCGCCGGACCGGGACACGCCCGGGACCAGGGCCATCGCCTGGCAGACGCCGAAGACCAGGCCGTCGCGCACGCCGAGGTCCTTGAGCGACTTGCGCTCGCGGACGGCGCGGTGCCGGCCGCCGATCTCGTCGCGGGCGGCGAGCCGGTCGGCGACGCCGAGCACGATGCCCATGACGACCAGGGTGGTCGCGGTCAGGCGCAGATCGCGGAACGGTCCCTCGATCTGGTCCTTGAGCGTGACGCCGAGGACGCCGATCGGGATCGAGCCGACGATGACGAGCCAGCCCATCTGGGCGTCGTGGTCGTGCCGCATCGCCTTGTCGAAGAGCGAGCGGAACCAGGCCGAGACGATCCGTGCGATGTCCTTGCGGAAGTAGATGAGGACGGCGGTCTCGGTGCCGATCTGGGTGATGGCCGTGAACGCGGCTCCGGGGTCCTCCCAGCCGGCGAACGCGGCGGTGAGCCGCAGATGCGCGCTGGAGGAGATGGGAAGGAACTCCGTCAGCCCCTGGACGAGTCCGAGGATGAATGATTCGAACCAACTCATGGGGCCAGGGCCGTCCCAAAGGTACGTGTGCGGTCATTAGGTCGCTGCGCAGCGTACCGTCCCGACGTTACGTGATCGTCCTCAGGGTTCCGGGCCCGGGGCCGAGGGCGGCTCAGACCTCCACGGGGCCCGAGGTGGTCCAGCCCGGCGCGTGCACGTGGTGCTTCAGGTTCGTGCGGTCGGCCTCCCCGCCGCAGCTCGCGCAGACCACCCGGGGGGTCAGGGCGGCGCCGCAGCTGTGCTCCAGGACCACGGGCCGGGCGTCCGCATTGAGGTGGCGGTCGCCCCAGGCCATCAGGGTGACCAGGACGGGGCCCAGCTCCTCGCCGGCCGGGGTGGCCCGGTACTCGTAGCGCTTGGGCCGCTCGCTGTACGCGACCTTCTCCAGGATCCCGGCCTCGACGAGCCGCTTCAGGCGGGCGGTGAGGATGTCGCGCGGCGCCCCGGTGTTGCGGGCGATCCGGTCGAAGCGGCGGACGCCGAGGGAGATCTCGCGCAGCACGAGGAGGGAGTACTTCTCGCCGACGAGCGCGAGGGTGTCGGCGATCGAGCAGGGGCGGGGGGCGGCCTTCATGCGCCCAAGACTAGGGCAAGGCCGCAGGAGAGGGTTTGAGAATCCAACTCACTGGGCTATGTTACCGACAAGTGTTGGTCCAGATTTCCAACCCTCCATGTGGGAGCCGTGCCATGCGTGACGCCGTCATCGTCGAAGCAGTCCGTACACCGATCGGGAAGGGCAAGCCGGGCGGCTCCCTCGCCGACGTCCACCCCGTCGCCCTCCTCTCGCACTCCCTGCGCGCACTGATCGACCGCACCGGCATCGACCCCGCCCTCGTCGACGACGTCATCGGCGGCACCGTCGACCAGGTCGGTGAGCAGGCCATGAACACCACCCGCTACGCCTGGCTGGGCGCGGGACTGCCCGACACCGTGCCCGCCACCACGGTCGACCGGCAGTGCGGCTCCTCGCAGCAGGCCGTGCACTTCGCCGCCCAGGGCGTCATGTCCGGCGCGTACGACATCGTCGTGGCCTGCGGCGTCGAGTCCATGAGCCGCGTCCCCATGTGGTCCAACGTGCCGCCCGGCGCCGACCCCTTCGGCCCCGGCGTGGCCGCCCGCTACCCCGAGGGCCTGGTGCCCCAGGGCATCAGCGCCGAGCTCATCGCCGCCAAGTGGTCCATCGGCCGCGAGGCCATGGACGTCTTCGCCGCCGCCTCGCACGCCAAGGCCGCGCGCAGCTGGGCGGACGGCCTCTTCGACGACCAGGTCGTGCCGTACGGAGACGTGCGCCGTGACGAGTCGGTGCGGCCCGCGACCACGCCCGAGATCCTCGCCGGCCTCCGGCCCTCCTTCGAGGACCCCGGCTTCGCCGAGCGCTTCCCGCAGATCGAGTGGTCGGTCACCGCCGGCAACAGCAGCCCGATCAACGACGGGGCCTCCGCCGTCCTCGTCATGGCCGCCGAGACCGCCCGCGCCCTCGGCCTGCGCCCGCTCGCGCGGCTGCACTCCTTCGCCGTCACCGGCTCCGATCCGCTGCTCATGCTCACCGGCGTCATCCCCGCCACGGAGAAGGTGCTGGACCGCGCCGGGCTCTCGCTCCGGGACATCGACCTCTTCGAGATCAACGAGGCCTTCGCGAGCGTCGTCCTCGCCTGGCAGCAGGAGACCGGGGCCGACCCGGCCAAGGTCAACGTCCACGGCGGCGCCATCGCCCTCGGCCACCCGCTGGGCGCGAGCGGCACCCGGCTGACGACGACTCTGGTGCACGCACTGCGGGCACGGGGCGGACGCTACGGCCTCCAGGCGATGTGCGAGGCCGGCGGCCTGGCGAACGCGATGATCGTCGAAGCGCTGTGAGCAGGCGGCGGCCGGGGCCGGGGGGCAGCCGCCTCCCCGGCCCCGGCCGCCCGCCCGCAGCGCGGGAGCCCGGGCCTCGGCTCGCGACCGGGATCGTGGTCCTCGCCCGGGCCCTGGCCCGCGCCGGATCGTGGTGCCCGGGATTCGGGCGCTGCGGCGTGCTCGGCCGCGGCGCCTCGGCTCGCGACCGGACCGCGCTTCTCGCCCGGGCCCTCGGATCGCGCTTCCCGCCCGGGCCCTCGGATCGCGCCGGACCGCGCTTCCCGTCCGGGCCCTCGGATCGCGCTTCCCGTCCAGGCCCTCGGATCGCGACGGACCCGGGTCCTCCCCGGCCGGGTCAGCGGGACCGCAGCCCGCCGAGGACCTCAGCCCCCGCTCGCACCCGTGCCGGCCGTCGCCGGCACCGGCTCCCGCTTCGACTCCTGCCCGGGTGCCGCCGCCGGAGCCGCGACGCCCGCCAGGCGGTGCCGCTTGCGCCAGCCCACCACCGCGGCGACCAGCGCCGACACGACGATGAAGCCCGTCGAGATCAGGAAGGCGGGGGAGGTCGGCGAGGTGGCCCGGCTGCCCGCGACCACGTACGCCACCGTGTTCGGCACGGAGCCCAGGGCGGTCGCCAGCAGGAAGGGGAGGCATCGCATCCGGGACACGGCGGCCGCGTAGTTCGCCACCACGAACGGCATCCCGGGGAAGAGACGGATCGCCAGCATGGAACGGAAACCGTGCCGGCTCAGCTGCCCGTCCGCCGCCCGCAGCCAGCGGCCCCGGACGTACGGGCGCAGGGCCTCCTGCCCGAGCGCCCGGCCCAGCGCGAACGAGAGACCCGCGCCCAGCACCGTCCCGCCGAGCGCGGCGGCGAAGCCCGCCTGCGTGCCGAACAGCGCGCCCGCCGCCAGGTTGAGGATCGGCCGGGGCACCAGCGCCGCCGTGCACACCCCGTACGCGAGCCCGAAGACCAGCACCGCGCCGGCGCCGCTCAACTGCGGCGGCCAACCGGCGGACAGCAGCCGCTGCGGCTCGAAGAGCAGCACCGACGCGCCCGCGGAGAGCAGGATCACGGCGAGATACGTCAGCCGGGCCTTGGGCGACAGGAGCATCCGGGGAGACTAACCGACATCGGGGCGTGATCGCCGTCATGTGCGCCATGCCGACGGCCCCCCGGCCGCCGCCCCCGCGCCTACAGTGAGGCCGTGAACGCCTCCGCGCCCCCCGCCGTCCCCGAGAGCACCCTCGCCGACACCGTGCTCGCCCGGCTCACGGACGTCTACCCCGCCGCCGGAGACCCCTTCCGGGCGCAGGAGATGATCGCGTACATGAAGGGCGTCGCCCCCTTCCTCGGGGTGCGTACCCCCGAGCGGCGCTCCCTGTCCCGTACCGTCCTCGAAGGCCTGCCCGTCCCCGACGAGGCCGACTGCACGGCCGTCGCGCTGCGCTGCTTCGCCCTGCCCGAGCGCGAGTACCACTACTTCGCCGTCGACTACCTGCGCCGTCACGTGAAGCGCTGCTCCTCGGACTTCCTGCCGGTGGCCCACACCCTCGTCACCACCGTCTCGTGGTGGGACACGGTCGACCTCCTCGCCGCCCACGTCGTCGGCGCGCTCGTCGCCGCGGACCCCGCTCTCGTCGCCCGCATGGACGAATGGATCGCCGACGACGACCTGTGGGTCGCCCGCACCGCCCTGCTCCACCAGCTCCGCTACAAGTCCGCCACCGACGCGGACCGGCTCTTCTCCTACTGCCTGCTGCGCTCCGGACACCCGGACTTCTTCATCCGCAAGGCGATCGGCTGGAGCCTGCGCGAGTACGGCAGGACCGCCCCCGACGAGGTGCGCGCCTTCGTCGCCGAGAACACCTCCCGGCTCTCCCCGCTCTCCGTGCGCGAGGCCCTCAAGAACCTCTGAGCACCCCGAAATCCGGTCGACGGCAGGAGGCCGGAGCGGCCATGATCGGGGCATGTCCCGGTACGCCTTCCCCGCAGCGCCGTCCGCAGTCGCGGACGCGCCGAAGGCTGCCGTTCTGACCGCTCTCGCCGCTCTGACCGCTCTGACCGCTCTCGCCGTTCTCGCAAGGCTCTGCGGCGACCGAAGCTGACCCTTCCCGGACCGTCCGGCGGACCCCACAGGGGGAGGGTCGGTCCGGCCCCGGGGTCCCCACACACGCTTCGAGCACCGAAACGAGCGATTCAGCCATGCCCAAGCAGGCGTACGCGCGCACCAAACCGCACCTCAACATCGGCACCATGGGCCACGTCGACCACGGCAAGACCACCCTGACCGCCGCCATCACCAAGGTCCTCAGCGAGCGGGTCACCGGCGGCACCACCACATACGTTCCCTTCGACCGGATCGACCGGGCCCCGGAGGAGGCGCGGCGCGGCATCACGATCAACGCCGCCCACGTCGAGTACGAGACCGACACCCGGCACTACGCGCACGTCGACATGCCCGGACACGCCGACTACATCAAGAACATGGTCACCGGCGCCGCCCAGCTCGACGGGGCGATCCTCGTCGTCTCGGCGCTCGACGGGATCATGCCGCAGACCGCCGAGCACGTGCTGCTGGCCCGCCAGGTCGGCGTCGACCACATCGTCGTCGCCCTCAACAAGGCGGACGGCGCCGACGACGAACTGGCCGACCTGGTCGAGCTGGAGGTGCGGGAACTGCTCACCGCCCACGGCTACGGCGGCGACGGCCTGCCCGTGGTCCGGGTCTCCGGACTGCGCGCCCTCGCGGGCGACCCGCGCTGGACGGCGTCCGTGGAGGCGCTGCTCGACGCGGTGGACACGTACGTGCCGGTGCCCGAGCGGTACGTCGGGGCCCCGTTCCTGATGCCCGTCGAGAGCGTGCTCACCATCAGCGGCCGGGGCACCGTCGTCACCGGCGCGATCGAGCGGGGCACGGTCCGGGTCGGCGACCGGGTCGAGCTGCTCGGCCCGGACACCGAGACGGTCGTCACCGGGGTCGAGACCTTCGGCCGCCCGATGGAGTCCGCCCAGGCCGGCGACAACGTGGCCCTGCTGCTCCGCGGGGTGCCGCGCGGCGCGGTCCGCCGCGGCCACGTCGTGGCGGCCCCGGGCACGGTCGTGCCGCGGCGGCGCTTCACCGCGCGGGTGTACGTGCTGTCCGCCCGAGAGGGCGGCCGGAGCACGCCGGTCGGGACCGGCTACCGGCCGCAGTTCTACCTCCGCACGGCGGACGTGGTCGGGGCCGTGGACCTCGGCGAGCCGGCCGTGGCCCGCCCCGGCGACACGGTCACCATGACCGTCGACCTCGGCCGCGCCGTCCCCCTGGAGCCGGGCCTCGGCTTCGCGATCCGCGAGGGCGGCCGGACGGTCGGCGCGGGAACGGTGACGGAGGTCCTCTGAGCTTGGGGTGCCCGGCCCGGGCCGGGCCGGGCGGAGGGGTTCGTTCCAGCCCCCGCGGAAGGTCCGGCGGGGGACGTCCCCGGACTCGGATCCTGACCGACACAAGTGAGTCGTACGGCACGGGTGCCGGGTGTCATCACGCCCGACACGCAGGGCGAGGAGCGCCTCCGGCCGCAATCCGCTCGACCCCGCCCGCCGCGCCCCGCGCCGCCCCGCCCGGCCCGGGCCGGGCGGGGCGGGCGCAGGCCGCCGCCCACGCGCGGGCGGTCGCGGCGCTGTGGGCACAATGAGGTCGTGAACGAGCAGATTCCCGTCATCCGTGACGTCGACCGGGGCACCGCCCGGCTCATGCCCGACGTGGACACCGAGCGGGCCTGGCTGCTCACGATCGACGGCGCGCCCCAGTCGTACGTCGACCTCGACGACCCCACGCACCTGGAGTTCGAGTACGCCCAGCGGCTCGCCCATGTCCTCGACCACGCCGCCGAGGAGGGCGGCCCGCTCGACGTCGTGCACCTCGGCGGCGGGGCGCTCACCCTGCCCCGCTACGTCGCCGCCGCCCGGCCGGGCTCGCGGCAGCAGGTCGTCGAGGCGGACCGGGGACTGCTCGCCCTCGTGGCCGAGCACCTGCCGCTGCCGGAGGGCACGGGGATCGCCGTGCACGGAGCGGACGCCCGGGAATGGCTGGAAGCCGCCCCGGACGCCTCCGCCGACGTGATCGTCGCCGACGTCTTCGGCGGTTCCCGGGTGCCGGCGCACATCACGTCCGTCGAGTACGCCAGGGAGGCCCGCCGGGTCCTGCGCCCGGGCGGCACCTATGCGGCGAACCTCGCGGACGGGGCGCCCTTCGCCTTCCTCCGCTCCCAACTCGCCACCTTCGCGACGGTCTTCCCCGAGCTCGCGTTGATCGCCGAGCCGGCGGTGCTGCGCGGACGCCGGTTCGGCAACGCGGTCCTGGTCGCCTCCGACCGCGAGATCGACACGGTGGGCCTCGCCCGCCGCACGGCCGGGGACGCCTTCCCGGCCCGCGTCGAGTGGGGCACGGCCCTGGCCCGGCTCACCGGCGACGCGCGGCCGGTGCGGGACACGGAGGCCGTCCCGTCACCCGTGCCCCCGGACGGGGCCTTCGGCATCGGCTGAGCGGCCGCCCACCGCCCCGCCGCCCACCGCCCCGCCGCCCGCCGCCGCGTCGGACGGCGCCCCGGCCGAGGCCGCCGCGGCCGGCGCGGCCTCGGCGGACGCCGCCGTGGCCCCCGCCGCGTTGCCGGACGGCGCCTCCGACGCCGCCCCGGCCGGCACCGTCTCGGCAGCCATGGCGCCGTCCGCCATCGCGCCGTCCGCCATCGCGCCGGCCGACGCAGCGCCGGTCGGTGCCGCCGTCGTGCCCGGCTCCGAGCTCGTGACCTGCTTCGTACGCCGGGTCAGATTCCGTACGTCCGGCACCAGCAGCACCAGGGCCGTCACGATCACGATGAGCGTGGCGGAGCCCCACAGCGCGTTGCTCCGGCCGAAGACGCTCTCCGCCGGGCCCGCCAGGGCCGTGGACAGGGGCAGCATGGCCGTCGAGCCGAACCAGTCGTAGGCCGAGACCCGCGACAGCTTCTCCTCCGGGATCTCCTGGTGCAGGGTCGTCATCCAGCACACGCCGAAGACCTCGATCGCCACACCGCTCACGAACATGGCCGCGGACAGGCCGACCACGTCGAGCGGGACGGCGAGGGCCGCCGAGGGCAGGGCGATCGGGAAGACGCCCAGGGTGCCCACGAGGAGCATCCGGCGCGGCTTCCACCGGGCCATCAGGATCGCGCCGCCCAGCGTGCCCACGCCGAACGCGGCGAGCGCGAGGCCCCAGGGCCGGGCGCCGCCCAGTTCGTCGCGGGCGACCAGCGGTCCGTAGACCGACTCCGCCGCGCCCACCAGCGCGACCACGATCGCGAACTGCGCGACGATCGACCAGAGCCACGGGCGGCCGGCGAACTCGTCCCAGCCCTCGCGCAGATCGGCGAGCAGCCCGCCGCCCGGCGCGCGCCCGGGGACGTGCCGGACGTCGAGGAAGGCGCGCAGCGCGCCGGCCACGGCGAAGGCGACCGCGTCGATGGCGAGCACCCAGCCGGGGCCGAAGGCCGCGATCAGGGCGCCGCCGAGCGCCGCCCCGCCGATGCCGGCGCCGTTCATCGCCATCCGGAAGAGGGCGAAGGCCCGGCTGACCTGTTCGCCGTCGACGCTGGACATCAGCATGCCCTCGGCGGCCGGGTTGAAGAAGGCCTGCCCGGTACCGCACAGCGCGGTCAGCAGCATCATGTGCCACAGCCGGGCCTCGCCGGTGAGGACGAGCACGGCGAACACCGCCTGCGAGACGCAGTTGAGGGCGTTGGCGGCGACCATCACCCGGTGCCGGGGGACCCGGTCGGCGACGGCGCCCCCGATGAGCAGGAAGAGCACGAGCGGCAGGGTGCGGGCCATCGCCACCAGGCCGACGTCCCCGCCGTCGCCGCCGGACTGGATGACGGCGAACGCCGCCGCGATCAGGGCGCCGTGGGTGCCCAGGTTGGTGACGATCGCGGCGGCGGTCAGCAGCAGGTAGTTCCGCCCGGCCCAGTCGGGTGTGCGGGCGCGGATCAGGACGACTCCGGGGCCTCGGGAGCGAGTCGCACGCTGGAGACGATCTGCTTGATGGTGGCGTCGGGCAGCTCTTCCTTCACGCCCTTGGCGGCGTAGAGCACGAAGGACGAGAAGTCGCCCTTGGCGTTCTTGAAGGAGAAGGCGACGGACTTGCCGTCCGACTCGCACCTGTTGCGCTTCTTGATGTTCGGGGCGACGGCCGTGGCCATGCTGCCCTGGAGGCCGGACGTGGTGGTGTACGGCACGGCCTTGGTGATCTTGATGGTGCCCTTGGGCATGTGCTGGGCGTAGCCCGCCCACACCCAGTTGCCGGCCTCGTTGTAGGCCGCCTCGGCGGTGTCCTTGGCGCCCTGGCCGCCCTTGGTGCCGGCGGTGCTCAGGCCCCAGGTCTCCTCGGTGCCGTTCTTGTCGGTGTCGTACGCGCACCAGTTGCTCTTGAGGTGCGCGGGCGCGGACATCGTGACGACCGGGGAGCCGTCGCCCTTCTTCTCGTCCTCGAAGAACGTGACGACGCCGGGCTTCGACAGTTCCCACTCCGGCGGCACGTCGAACAGGGTGCCGTACTTGGGGTTGTAGACGACCTTCCAGCCGGGGATCGTCGGCTGGTGCGAGGCCGCGTCACGCGGGTTGTCGAGCGGGGACGAGGAGGTGCTGGGCGCGGTCGGGGCCGACGTCGCCGGCTTCGGGTCGTCCGCCCGGTCGTTCTTGTCGTCGTCCTTGCCGAGCACCAGGTAGCCGGCGACACCGGCCGCCGCGAGCACGGCCACGGCGGCGACGATCGCCACCAGCGTCGTCTGCTTCTTCTTCCCGCCGTCACCGCCGCCCGGCTGCACCGGTCCCGGCACCGCGTACTGCGCCACGGTCGGCTGCTGGTACGGGTTCGGCTGCCCGTAGCCGGGCTGCTGTCCCGGCTGCTGCTGGTACGGGTTGGGCTGTCCGTATCCCGGCTGCGCCACGGTCGGCTGCTGGTAGGGATTCGGCTGCCCGTAGCCGGGCTGTTGCCCCGGCTGCGCGTACGGGTTCTGACTCTGGTCCTGCGGGTTCTGCTCGCCCCCGGGCGGCTGCTGTCCTGGCCACATGGCCAGTAACGATAGAGGTGCGGCCCGCGCCCGGCTACGCCCGCCCCCGTGCGGGGATGGCGAAGACTGCTACCCGTGGGTAACATCACGGCCCATGAGCGCAGACCAGATGTCCGTCGGCGAGATGCTCGCCGCCACCGTGCCCATGGCCCGGACCCTCGACCTGAAGTTCCTGGAGACCACCGCCGAGCGTGCGGTCGTGGAGCTTCCGGACCAGGCCGCCTACCACAACCACGTGGGCGGCCCGCACGCCGGCGCGATGTTCACCCTCGCGGAGTCCGCGAGCGGCGCCATCGTCCTCGCCGCCTTCGGCGACCAGCTGGGCCGCGCGGTGCCCCTCGCCGTCAAGGCGGAGATCGGCTACAAGAAGCTCGCGATGGGCGTCGTCACCGCCACCGCGACCCTGGGCCGCCCGGCCGCCGAGGTCGTCGCCGAACTCGACGAGGGCCGGCGCCCCGAGTTCCCGGTGAAGATCGAGATCACCCGCGAGGACGGCGCCGTCACCGGCGAGATGACCGTCGTGTGGACCCTCCGCCCCCACTCCTGACGCGGATCCCGGGACGGGCCGCGCGGCGCTCCGGCGGGCGCGCGCACCCTCTCGGCACGGCGGCGCGGAAACGGACGAACCGTCACGCATAGTGCGATCAACGCATGATCGCTGGAATCGTGCCGGTTCGAAGGAGCGCCGCCGTGCCCCACGCACCCACCCCGGACCACGACGAGCCCGCCACCGCTCCCGCGCCGCGCCGGGTCTCCCGGCGCCGCCTGCTGCTCGCCCTCGCCGGTGCCGCCGCCCTCACGGCCGCCCCCCTGGGCGCCGCCCGCGCCGCCACCGCACCCGCCCGGCACGTCGAACGGGCCGGCCGGCGCGTCGCGGCCCGCGCCGCCGAGCGGGTCGCCGAACTCCTCGCCCAGCTCACCCTCGACGAGAAGACCGCCCTGCTGCACGGCGCCACCGACCCCGACGCCCTCGGGCAGGCCGGCTACGTGCCGGGGGTCCGCCGGCTCGGCATCCCCGCGCTCCGCCTCGCAGACGGCCCCGCCGGAGTCCGGGTCCGGAAGACCGCGACCGCGCTCCCCGCGCCCGTCATGCTCGCCGCCGCCTTCGACCCCGGACTCGCCCGCGCCTACGGACGCGTCATCGGCCACGAGGGCCGCGCCCTCGGCCAGGACGTGCTCCTCTCACCGATGGTCAACCTCATCCGCACCCCGTACGCGGGGCGGAACTTCGAGACCTTCTCCGAGGACCCGCTGCTCTCCGCCGACCTGGTCGCCGAGGAGATCCGAGGCATCCAGGCCGAGGGCCTGATCGCCACCGTCAAGCACCTCGCGCTCAACAACCAGGAACGCGACCGGATGTCCGTCGACGTCCGGGCCGACGAGCAGACCCTCCACGAGACCGAACTCCGCGGCTTCGAGGCCGCCGTCGCCGCCGGCGCGGGCGCCGTCATGGCCGCGTACAACAAGGTCGACGGCGTCCACGCGACCGAGAGCCGCGCCCTGCTCACCGACGTCCTGCGCGACCGCTGGGGCTTCGACGGCTGGGTCATGAGCGACTGGGGCGCCGTCCACTCCACCGTGCCCGCGCTCACCGCCGGCTGCGACATGGAGATGCCCGGCGGCGCCTACTACGGCGCCGCCCTGCGCCGGGCCGTGCGCGACGGCCGGATCGACGAGGCCGCCGTCGACACCGCCCTCCGCCGCGTCCTCGCCGTACGCGAACGCTTCGGCCTCCTCGACGACAAGAACGCCCCGGCCCGACCCGAACGCGACGCCCTGGCCGGGGCGCGCCTCGCGCTCCGCGTCGCCACCGCCGGGGCCACCCTGCTCCGCAACGAAGCCCACACGCTGCCGCTCACCGGCCAGGCGGCCCGCTCGATCGCCGTCGTCGGCCCCACCGGCTCGGTGCCCTTCGTCAGCGGCGGCGGCAGCGCCCACGTGGTCCCCGACGCCGCCGTCAGTCCCCTCGACGCCCTGCGCGCCCGCGCCGGCGACGCCGCCACCGTGACGTACACGCTCGGCGAGGACGTCCACGGCAAGCCGCTGCCGCGAGCCGGAGCGCGCACCGAACCCGCCGACCCGCTCGACGACGTCGCCGTCGCCGCCGGCGAGACCTGGCGCTACGAGGGAACCCTCACCACCACGGCCGACGACGACTGGAGCCTGTTCGTCCACTACAGCGGCGGACGCCCCGCGGTGACCCTCGACGGCGTCGAACTCTTCTCCGCCCAGGTGGGCGCCGCCCCGTACGTCAACGGCGGGATCGGCGGGCGCGCCGCCGACGGCCTGCACCTGCGCCGCGCCGACCGCCGCCTGACGGCCGGCACCCACCACCTCACCGTCACCGCCCGGGGCGGCAGCACCGGCCAGCGCTTCCGGCTGCGCGCCACCAGCGGCGCCGACCGAACCACCGATCTCGCCGAGGCGGTCGCCGCCGCCCGCGCCGCCCACAGCGTCGTGCTCTTCGCCTACGAGGACGCCACCGAGGGCCGCGACCGCACCACCCTCGCCCTGCCCGGCCGACAGGACGCCCTCATCAGTGCCGTGACCGCCGCCAACCCGCGTACCACCGTGGTCCTCAACACCTCGTCGGCCGTCACCATGCCGTGGCTGGACGACACCGCAGCCGTGCTCCAGATGTACTACCCGGGCCAGGAGGGCGGCCCCGCCACCGCGGCCGTGCTCTTCGGCGACACCGACCCCGGCGGCCGGCTCACCCAGACCTTCCCGCGCTCCGAGAACGCCCACCCCACGGCCGGCGACCCCGGCCGCTATCCCGGGCAGGGCGGCATCGAGGAGTACGGCGAGGGCGTCCACGTCGGCCACCGCTGGTACGACGCCGAGGACGTGACCCCGCTCTTCCCGTTCGGCCACGGCCTGTCGTACACGAGCTTCGCCTACGAACGGCTGAGCGTGACCGCCGACGGCGACGGGCTGCACGTCACCTTCACCGTCGCCAACACCGGGCGCCGCGCCGGCGTCGAGGTGGCCCAGGTCTACGCCGGGCCCTCGCCCGACCTCGCCGCCCTCGGGATCGACCAGCCCCGCCGCCTGCTGGCCGGCTACCGGCGGCTCCGGCTCGACCCCGGCGAGCGCCGTAGGATCACCCTCGCGGTGGCCGCGCGCACCCTGTCCTCGTGGGACCGGGCCCGGCACGGCTGGGTGCTCGGCAGCGGGGTCCGCGAACTGTGGGTCGGGGCGTCCTCCCGCGATCTCCGGCTGCGGGCGCGCGCCTGGGTGGGCGCTTAGCGAGCGCCTACCGCGATCGGGGTACCCTGCCCGCATTCGATCGCCGACCCGGGAGAGGAACCCGCGTGCACGTCCAGGAATGGCTGGAGACGATCCCTGCGGTCGCCGTCTACGCACTGGTCGGGGTGGTGATCGGGATCGAGAGCCTCGGCATCCCGCTGCCCGGCGAGATCGTCCTCGTGAGTTCGGCCCTGCTCGCCTCCCAGCACGGAGACATCAACCCGTACGTCCTCGGCGCCTGCGCCACCGTCGGGGCCATCGTGGGCGACTCGATCGGCTACGCCATCGGCCGCAAGGGCGGCCGGCCCCTGCTCACCAAGCTCGGCAAGAAGTTCCCCAAGCACTTCAGCGAGGCCAACATCGGACTCGCCGAGCGCTCCTTCGAGAAGTGGGGCATGTGGGCGGTCTTCTTCGGCCGCTTCGTCGCCCTGCTGCGGATCTTCGCCGGTCCGCTCGCCGGCGTGCTGCGCATGCCCTACTGGAAGTTCCTGATCGCCAACGTCTTCGGCGGCATCCTCTGGGCGGGCGGCACCACGGCCGTCATCTACTCGGTGGGCATCGTCGCCGAGGCCTGGCTCAAGCGCTTCTCCTGGCTGGGCCTCGTGCTCGCCGTCCTCTTCGGTCTCGCCTCGATGCTGATCCTGAAGAACCGGGCGAAGAAGGCCGCGGCGGCGAGCGAGGCGCGGTCCGCGGCCGGGACCCCGGCGGCGGCCGAGGCCACCGCCGACTGAGAGCCGCGCGTCCACGGCGCGGGGCCCCTCGGCCCCCGGCTCAGTCCTCGAAGGCCTCGGCGTGACCCTTGGCGAGGAGCAGGTACATCTCGGCGTTGAGCCGGATGCCCGCCTGCTCCTCCTCGGTCAGCGGCCGCCGCACCTTCGCGGGCACGCCCGCGACCAGCGAGCCCGGCGGCACCTCCATCCCCTGCGGGACCAGCGCCTGCGCGGCGATCAGGGAACCGGCGCCGATCCGCGCCCCGTTGAGGATCGTGGCGCCCATGCCGACGAGGACGTCGTCCTCGATCGTGCAGCCGTGCACGGTCGCGTTGTGGCCGATCGTCACCCGCGCGCCGACCGACACCGGGAAGCCCGGGTCGACGTGGACCGTGCAGTTGTCCTGGACGTTGGCGTCCTCGCCGATCTCGATCGGGCCGCAGTCCGCCCGCAGCACCGCGTGGTACCAGACGCTGGCGCGCGGCCCGAGCGTGACCTCGCCGAGCACCACCGAGGTCGGCGCCGTGAAGGCGGTGGGGTCGACCTTCGGCTCCTTGCCGCCGACGCCCTTGATCAATGCCCCCGGTACTGCTTCTGCCATCGTTTCGCTCCTTCGCTCCGTCGCGCCTCGGGCGGAACACTAGTCCGGGCCCATGACGGACATCACAGCGCACCGATCCGATCAACATCGGCACCGCCGTCTACGGTGTCCGGGTGCCCCGGAACAGAAACACGTTCTCCTCGCTGACCGCCTGGCGGCGCCGTGTCGTCGCCCGCGCCCTGCAGAGCGGCTGGCGCCGGATCCAGCAGGCCGGCGCCGTCACCGCCGAGCACCCGGGGCGGCTGCGCTTCCGCCGGATCGGCGAGGGCACCCGGCTCGCCTTCCCCCAGGGCTCGCTCTTCGGCGAGCAGTGGATCGAGATCGGGGCCTGCTGCATCATCGCCGAGCAGGTCACGCTGACCGCCGGCATGCTGCCGGACCTCGACCTCGGCAAGGACACCGTGCTGACCCTCGGCGACGGGGTCGTCCTCGGCCGCGGCAGCCACGTCATCGCCGACGCGCCGATCACCATCGGCTCGGACGTCTACTGCGGGCCGTACGTGTACATCACGTCGACCAATCACAGTTACGACGACCCGGACGTGCCCATCGGCCGGCAGTGGCCGCGCTCCGCGCCCGTCGAGATAGGTCCCGGCTGCTGGCTCGGCACGGGCGCGGTGATCCTGCCCGGCGCCCGGCTCGGCAAGAACGTCGTGGTGGCCGCCGGAGCGGTCGTCAGGGGCGAGGTGCCCGACCATTCCGTGGTGGCCGGGGCGCCCGCCAAGGTGGTCCGCTCCTACGACCCGGAGAAGGGCTGGCAGCCGCCGCTGCGCACGCCCGCGCCGAAGCCGATCCCGGAGGGCATCACGCCGGAGCAGCTGGCCGCGCTCGCGGCCCTCGACGACCTGGACGAGCTCGACGGCCTCGACGGCATGACCGACCTGGCCGCGCGGGAGGGCTGAGACCCCGTCGGAGGACGGGGACGGACCGGGGCGGTTCGCGCCGGGCCAGGGGCGCCGGGCGTCGTCCGGTCAGCCCGTGGCCAGCAGGACCGTGCCCACCAGGGCCAGGCCCGCGCCCGCCGCCTGCACCGCCCTCAGACGTTCCTTGAGCACCCCTCGGGCGGCCAGGGCCGTCACCACCGGGTACAGGCTCGCGAGGACGGCGGCGACCGTCACCGGGCCGCGCTGCGCGGCGAGGGCGTACGTGCCGTTGGCGGCCACGTCCGCGAGGCCGACGAAGGCGAGCGCCGGCAGCGCGGCCGCCACGGCCCGGACGCCGCCGCCGTCCTCGGGCAGCACGCGGCCGCCGCGCCGGACGGAGAGCCACAGGGCGCCGCCGCCCACCGCGACGTTGGTGACGCGCTGCACGAACAGAGCGAGGAAGAGCCCGGTCAGGCTCGTGGACGCCTCGGAGATCAGGGCCATCACCGCGCCGAAGCCGAAGGCCGCGACCAGGGTGAGGAGCACCGCCTGGCGCTGCACCGGAGCGCCGCGCAGCTCGGGACCGCCGGCGAGCACCACGCCGCTCACCGCCACCGCGATCCCGGCGAACTGCAGGAGGCCCGGGCGATCGCCCAGGAGGAGGCCGACGCCCACGGGCACGACCACGCCGAGCGAGCCGAGCGGGGAGACCACGCCCATCGGTCCGAGCGCGAGCGCGCGGTAGAAGGCGAGCATCGCGACCGGTCCGACCGCACCGGCCGCGACCGCGTACCAGAGCCGGGGTCCGGCCTCGTCGAGGGCGCCGGTGGCGAGGACGACGGTGCCCAGGACGACGACGGCGATGCTCTGGGAGACCACGACGACGGTCAGCGCGGGGAAGCGTCGGGTGAGGAGCCCCCCGCCGAAGTCGGCCAGGCCCCAGAGCAGGCTGGTGGCCAGGGCGAACATCGCCGTCAGTGCCGTCATCGGAGGTGCCTCGCAGTACAGTGCGATGAACAATCGGGTGCACCACACGGTAGTACAGCCTGTTGAACTCTGTCATTCAAAATATTGGACGGAATGTGTCGGACCTCGATCAGCTCACCCAGTCGCTCGCCCGGAACCTGAAGCGCTGGCGCAACGAGCGCGGATTCACCCTCGACGCGCTCGCCGCCCGGGCCGGGGTCAGCCGCGGCATGATCATCCAGATCGAGCAGGCCCGCACGAACCCGAGCGTCGGCACCACGGTCAAGCTGGCCGACGCGCTCGGCGTCTCCATCACGACCCTCCTCGACTACGAGCAGGGACCCCACGTCCGCCTCGTGCCGCCGGACCAGGCCGTCCGCATGTGGTCCACCTCCACCGGCAGTCACACCACGCTGCTCGCCGGCACCGAGGCCCGTGGCCCGCTGGAGCTGTGGCACTGGACCCTGATGCCGGGCGACGGCAGCGCCTCCGACCCGCACCCCGACGGCACCACCGAGCTCCTCCACGTCACCGAGGGCACGCTCACCCTCGTCGTGGACGGCGTGGAGCACCTCATCCCGGCCGGTACCTCGGCCGTCTTCGAGAGCAACGTGCCGCACGCCTACCGCAACGAGGGCGGGGAGACGGTCGAGATGACCATGGCCGTCTCCATCCCGCCCGTCCGCTGAGCCCACCCCGGTCCGGTCCACCCGGTCCACCCGGCCCACCCGGCCCACCCGGTCCACCCGGCCCACCTGGGCCGTCCCGGGCCCACCTGGGCCGTCCCGGGCCCAGCCGGGCCGTCCCGGGCCCAGCCGGGCCGTCCCGGGCCCAGCCGGGCCGACTCGCCCCGAGCTCACTCGGGCCACCGGGGCCAACCTGCCCCGGGCCCACCCGGGCACGCCGCGCCCCACCGCCCGCTCCCGGCGCCGCCCGCCCGTACCGTGAGACGAACGGCCGTGTCCGGGCGCGGACTTGTTAGCGTGACCGGTATGCGCGCACCCATCGGAGACTTCGCCGACGTCCGACCCGCCCTCGACCGCCTCGACCTGCTGACCGCACCCGTCGCCGAGGCCGTCCGCGCCTGGCGGGGCACCGTCCCCGTCGACTCGATCCTCTACGTGGACACGGACCCGGCCATCGCCGACACGGCCGTCTTCGTCGAGCACCACGGCCAGGAGCTGCTCGACGCGTCGGCGAACTGCGTGATCGTCGCGGGCAGGCGCGGTGAGACCACGACGCCGGCCGCCTGCGTGGTGCGCTCGGCCACCCGGGTCGACGTCAACGGGGTCGTCCGCAAGGAGCTCGGCTCCCGCAAGGTCCGGTTCGCGCCGGTCGACGTCGCCACCGGCGACACCGGCATGGAGTACGGCGGCATCACCCCCGTCGGCCTGCCCGAGGGCTGGCCGGTGCTGGTGGACGCCACCGTGGTCGACACCGAGTGGGTGCTCGTCGGCAGCGGACGGCGGCGCGGCAAGCTCATCCTGCCGGGCAAGGCCTTCGCCGAGCTGCCCGGCGCCGTCGTCCTGGAAGGGCTCGGGCAGGAGCCCGGGCCCGCCCCGGAGCAGCCCGGAGTCAGCTGAGCTTCGGTATCTCGATGGCCGGGCAGCGGTCCATGACCATGTCCAGACCGGCCTCACGGACCCTGGCGTACGCCTCCGTGTCGACCACGTCGAGCTGGAACCAGACCGCCTTGGCGCCGATCGCGACCGCCTCGTCCGCGACGGCGCCGGCGAGGCCGCTGTTGACGAACACGTCGACGACGTCGACCGGGAACGGGATGTCGGCCAGGCTCGCGTACCCCTGCTCTCCGTGCACCGTCTCCGCCTTCGGGTGGACGGGCACGATCCGCTTGCCGAAGCGCTGCAGCAGGGCGGCGATCTTGTAGGCGTCCCGCGCCCGGTTGTCGGAGAGACCCACGACCGCCCACGTGTCGCCGCTCTCGGTGAGGATCCGGCGGACGGTCTCCGCCTCCGTCCCGGAGGTCCTGGTCTCGACGCTCATGTGCCGCTGCCTTCCTGACTTCCGTACGTCCCTACGTCCGTACGCCTGTGAATCGCCTGGTCGTTGCGGTGAACGTTCCGTGACCCTCGGTCATTCCCGGGCCGGGGCCGGGACGGGCGGAACCCGCCCGCGCGCGGAGCGCGCCCGCCGGGCGCATAGGCTGGCGTGATGCAGGAGCAGTACCGCACGCTCGCCGGCGAGGGCGTCCACGAGACCGAGATCAACCGATCGCGCTTCCTCTGCGCGCTCGCGCCCGTCGCCACCGAGGAGGAGGCGCAGGCGTTCGTGGCCCGGATCCGCCGCGAGCACCCGACCGCCACCCACAACTGCTTCGCCTACGTCATCGGCGCCGACGCGTCCGTGCAGAAGGCCTCCGACGACGGCGAGCCCGGCGGCACCGCGGGCGTCCCCATGCTCCAGATGCTGCTGCGCCGTGAGATGCGCTACGTCGCCGCCGTCGTCACCCGCTACTACGGCGGTGTGAAACTCGGCGCGGGCGGCCTCATCCGCGCGTACGGCGGAGCCGTCGGCGAGGCCCTGGACGCCCTCGGTACCGTCACCCGGCGCCGCTACCGGCTCGCCACCGTCACCGTCGACCACCACCGGGCGGGCAAGCTCCAGAACGACCTGCGGTCCACCGGCCGGTCCGTGCGCGAGGTCACCTACGGCGCGGCCGTCACCATCGAGATCGGACTGCCCGACGCAGACGTGACGGACTTCACGGCCTGGCTCGCCGACGTGACGGCGGGCGAGGCGAGCTTCGAGCTGGGCGGGGAGGCGTACGGCGATGCCTGAGGCGACGCCGACGGCGACCCGCGTTGTCGTACCCCACCGATACCCTCACGGATCATGAGGCTTCTGCACACGTCGGACTGGCACCTGGGACGCTCGTTCCACCGGGTCGCCCTGCTCGACGCCCAGGCCGCGTTCCTCGACCACCTGGTGGCGACGGTGCGCGCACGCGAGGTCGACGCGGTCCTCGTGGCCGGTGACGTCTACGACCGGGCCGTGCCCCCGCTCACCGCCGTCGAGCTCTTCGACACCGCCCTGCACCGGCTCGCCGACGCCGGCGTGCCGACCGTCATGATCTCCGGCAACCACGACTCCGCCCGCCGTCTCGGCGTCGGCGCCGGCCTCATCGAGCGCGCCGGCATCCACCTGCGCACCGACCCGGCGGGCATCGGCACCCCCGTCGTCCTCGCAGACGCCCACGGCGACGTCGCCCTCTACGGTCTTCCCTACCTCGAACCCGCCCTGGTCCGCGAGCAGTTCGGTGCCGAGAAGGCCGCCCACGAATCCGTCCTCGGCGCCGCCATGGAGCGCGTCCGCGCCGACCTCGCGACCCGGCCCGGCGGCACCCGCTCCGTCGTCCTCGCCCACGCGTTCGTCGCCGGCGGCGAGGCCAGCGACAGCGAGCGCGACATCACCGTCGGCGGCGTCGCCGCCGTCCCCGCCGGAGTCTTCGACGGTGTCGACTACGTGGCCCTCGGACACCTCCACGGCAGCCAGACGCTCACCCCCCGGATCCGCTACTCCGGATCGCCCCTCGCCTACTCGTTCTCCGAGACCGACCACCGCAAGAGCATGTGGCTGATCGAGCTCGGCCCGGACGGCGCGATCGACACCGCCGAGCGGATCGACTGCCCCGTGCCCCGCCCGCTCGCCCGGATCCGCGGCCGGCTCGACGACCTGCTCGCCGAACCCGGTCTCGCCCGCCACGAGCAGGCCTGGGTCGAGGCCACCCTCACCGACCCGGTGCGGCCCGCCGAGCCCATGGCCCGCCTCACCGAGCGCTTCCCGCACACCCTCAGCCTGGTCTTCGACCCGGAGCGCGGTGACGACGATCCGCTCGTCTCCTACGCCACCCGGCTGCGCGACCGCAGCGACCAGCAGATCGCGGAGGACTTCGTGGCCCACGTACGCGGCGGCGCGGGCCCCGACGGCGCCGAGCGGGCCGTCCTGTACGGCGTTTTCGACGCCGTGCGGGTCGACGCGGCGGAGCGCGAGGTGAGCGGCCGGTGAGGCTCCACCGCCTGACGATCTCCGCCTTCGGGCCCTTCGGCGGCACCCAGGAGATCGACTTCGACGCCCTGTCGTCGGCCGGCCTCTTCCTCCTCCACGGACCCACCGGCGCCGGCAAGACCTCCGTCCTCGACGCCGTCTGCTTCGCCCTGTACGGCGCCGTCCCCGGCGCCCGCCAGAGCCCCGGCACGGTGCTGCGCAGCGACCACGCGCCCGCCGGCACCTCCACCGAGGTCACCCTCGAACTCACCGTGGGGGAGCGGCGCCTGGAGATCACCAGGAGCCCGGCGCAGCTGCGACCCAAGAAGCGCGGCGACGGCTTCACGACGGAGAAGGCGCAGAGCACGCTGCGCGCGTACGACACCGAGACCGGCACCTGGAAGGGCCTCAGCCGCTCCCACCAGGAGATCGGCGAGGAGATCACCCAGCTCCTCGGCATGAGCCGCGACCAGTTCTGCCAGGTCGTGCTGCTGCCGCAGGGCGACTTCGCCCGCTTCCTGCGCGCCGACGCCGAGGCCCGCGGCAAGCTCCTCGGCAGACTCTTCGACACCCGCCGCTTCGCGGCCGTCGAGGACCGCCTCGCCGAGCTCCGGCGGGCCGCCGAACACCGGATCCGCGAGGGCGACGAGCGCCTCCTCGCCCTCGCCCACCGGATGGCCCAGGCCGCCGGGGCCGGCGGCACGCCCCCGGAGCAGCGCCCCGGCGAGCCCGGCCTCGCCGAGGCCGTCCTGACCGGCGCCGCCCTCGCCCGCGCCGACGCCCGCGAGGCCCACGACGTCGCCCGGCTGCGCCTGGCCGCCGCCGAACGGAGGCAGACCGCGGCCCGCACGGCGCTCGACGCCGAGCGGGAGCTCGCCGACCGGCAGGCCCGGCACGCCGACGCGCTGCGCCGCCGGGAGGAGCTGACCGCCCGACGCCCCCAGCGCGACCGGTGGCAGACCGCCCTGGACCGCTCGCTCAAGGCCGACCGGGTGGCCCCCGCGCTCGCCCTGCGCGAGGACGCCGAGCGCGCCCACCGCACCGCGCAGGCCGCCCGCGAACGTGCCTGCGCCGACCTGCCCCCGGACCTCGCGGACGCCGGAGCGGAACACCTCTCCACGGTGGAACGCCGCCTGCGCGAGGAACTCGGCGGACTGGAGTCCGCCCGCCGCGCCGAGCTGCGCAGCGCCGAGATCGCGGCCGAGCGCGCCGCCCTGGACCGCGAGGCGCGGGCCGACGAGGAGTTCCTCCAGGACGCCGCCGCCTGGCTGTCCGGCTGGGACCCGCACCGCGCCGGGCTCCAGCGGCGCGTCGAGGCCGCCCAGGAGGCCACCGCCCGCGCCGAACAGCTCGCCGGCCGCCTCGAACCGGCCCGCCGCCGCCTCGCAGCCGCTCGCCGCCGCGACGCCCTCGCCGCCGAACTCGGCGCCGCGCGGGACCGGTTGACGGACGCCCGCGAACGCCGCAACGAGGCCCACGAGCACTGGCTCGACGTCAAGTCCCGTCGCCTGCAGGGCATCGCGGCCGAGCTCGCCGCCGCCCTCGAACCCGGCACCCCCTGCCAGGTGTGCGGATCGGCCGCCCACCCGCGCCCCGCCCGCACCACCGCCGATCACGTCGACCGCACCGCGGAGGACGCCGCCTACGCCGCCTACACGCGGGCCGACGAGTCCCGCACGGCCGCCGAGACCTCCGTCGCGGCCACGACCGAGGCCTGGGAGGCCGCCCGCCAGGAGACGCTGGCCCGGCGGGAGACGGACGGGAGCGGGCCGGGCGCCGACCCCGACGGGCCCACCGTCGGCGAACTCGCCCGCGTCGTCGACGAACTCGCCCGCGAGCACGCCGAGGCGCACGCGCTCGCCGCGCAGACGCATGCCGCGCGGGAGGCGCTCGCGCGCGCCGAACGGGAGTACGAGGAACGGGCCGACGCGCAGCGCGAGGCCGAGACGCGGGTGGCCGCGCGGACCTCACGACGGGAGGCGCTCGAACAGCAGCAGCAGGCCCTGGAGGCCGAGCTGGCCCTGTCGCGCGGCGAGTCCGGCAGCGTGGCCGCGCACGCGACGCTCCTGGAGCGCCGCATCGCCCTGCTCACGACGGCCGCGGAGACCGTACGGGCCACCGAGCTCGCCGCGCGCGGCCTGAAGGAGGCCGACGACCGGCTCGCCGACGCCGCCTTCAAGGCCGGCTTCGACACCCCGGCCGAGGCCGCCGACGCGCTCCTCGACGAGCCGGAGCGCCGCGCCTTCCAGCAGCGCGTGGACGTCTGGCAGGCCGAGGCCGCCGCGGTCGCGGACCGGCTCGGCGAGGCCGCCACCGCGGCAGCCGCCGCGCTCCCGCCCGCCGACCCGGCCGCCGCCGAGGCCGCGCACACCGCCGCCGCGCGGGCCGTGCGCGAGGCCGACGCGGCGCTCGCCGCCGTACGTGACCGGTGCGGCGCCCTCGACCGGCTGTCCCGGGAGGCCGATGCCGAGGTCCGCCGGCTCGGCCCGCTCCGCGAGGAGTGCGAGCGGATCGCGCGGCTCGCCGGGCTCACGGCCGGCACTTCGGCCGAGAACGAGCGCAAGATGCGCCTGGAGTCGTACGTCCTGGCCGCCCGTCTCGAGCAGGTCGCCGCGGCGGCCAGCACCCGCCTCCAGCGCATGTCCTCCGGCCGTTACACCCTCGTCCACTCCGACGCCCGCAGCGGCGGCCGGCGTGCCGGTCTCGGCCTGCACGTCGTCGACGCCTGGACGGGCAACGAGCGCGACACCGCGACGCTGTCCGGTGGCGAGACCTTCTTCGCCTCCCTCGCGCTCGCCCTCGGCCTCGCCGACGTCGTCACCGACGAGGCCGGCGGCGTCCGGCTCGACACCCTCTTCATCGACGAGGGCTTCGGCAGCCTCGACGACCAGACCCTCGACGAGGTCCTCGACGTACTGGACTCGCTGCGCGAGCGCGACCGCAGCGTCGGCATCGTCAGCCATGTCGGCGACCTGCGGCGCCGCATCCCGGCCCAGTTGGAGGTGGTCAAGGCGCGGCACGGCTCGGCCGTGCGGCTGCGGACCGGCGGGGAGGCCCTCAGCGGCTGATCGGCCGGCGGGGGAGCGGGGAGGAGTAGACGACGCTGGTGGTGACCGAGCCGAGCGTGCCGACCTTCCCGGAGATCTCCTCCAGGTGCTTCATGGACCGCGCGGCGACCTTCAGGACGAAGCAGTCGTCGCCGGTCACGTGGTGTGCCTCCAGGACCTCGGGCGTGGTGTCGATGAGGTCGTGGAAGGGCTTGTAGTTGCCGTTCGGGTAGCGCAGCCGCACGAAGGCGAGGATCGGCAGGCCGAGGCGCTCCTGGTCGACGACCGCCGTGTACCCGGCGATCACCCCGGCCTCCTCCATGCGCCGCACCCGGTCGGTCACCGCCGACGGCGACATCGACACGGCCCGGGCGAGCTCGGCGAAGCTGGCCCGCCCCTGGTCCTGGAGGGCCCGGAGGATCCGCCAGTCCGTGGCGTCCGGGGTGTATCCGCTGGTCATGGGCGTGACCCTGCAGGGAAAACCCCGGGAGTGCAAGTGGCACCAGGGCCCGCCCAGGATCCGGATCGGGGCCAAGGGGGGCGAAGCGGGGGCAACCCGCCCCGAACCCCTCCTGTCCGCCTCAGAGGCGCGAGATCTCCTCCACCAGGTCGTCCAGGCCCAGCGGGCCCTGGGACAGGGCCGCCATGTGCCAGGCCTTCGCGTCGAAGGCGTCGCCGTGCGCGGCCTGGGCGTTGGCGCGGCCGAGCAGCCAGGCGCGCTCGCCGAGCTTGTAGCCGATCGCCTGGGCGGGGACGGACAGGTAGCGCGTCATCTCGCTCTCCACGAAGGCCGGCGGACGGCTGCTGTGCCGCTGGAAGAACTCCTGCGCCAGCTGGGGCGTCCACCGCTCGCCCGGGTGGAACGGCGAGTCCGCCGGGATCTCCAGCTCCAGGTGCATGCCGATGTCGACGATCACCCGACAGGCCCGCATCATCTGTCCGTCGAGGTAGCCCAGCCGCCGCTCCGGATCGGGCAGGAATCCCAGCTCGTCCATGAGCCGTTCCGCGTACAGCGCCCAGCCCTCGGTGTTGGCGCTGACCTTGCCGATGGTGGCCTGGTAGCGGGAGAGGCGGTCCGCGACGTGCACCCACTGCGCGATCTGCAGGTGGTGACCCGGCACGCCCTCGTGGTACCAGGTCGACACCAGGTCGTACACCGGGAACCGGGTCTGCCCGTCCACCGGCAGCCAGGTACGGCCGGGCCGCGAGAAGTCCTCCGAGGGGCCGGTGTAGTACGGGGCCGCCGCGCCCCCCGGCGGCGCGATGCGGGACTCCACCTGCCGCACCCGGTCGGCGAGCTCGAAATGCGTGCCGTCGAGCGACTTGATGGCCTCGTCCATCAGCTGCTGCAGCCAGGCCTGGACCTCGTCCACGCCCTCGATGTGCGTGCCGTGCTCGTCGAGGTGGGCGAGCGCCTCCCACGGGTCGGAGCCCGGCAGGATCCGGTCCGCCTCGCGCCGCATCTCCCCCAGCAGCCGGTGGTATTCGGACCAGCCGTACGCGTACGCCTGGTCGAGGTCCAGGTCGGTGCCGTTGAAGAAGCGCGACCAGCGGCGGTAGCGCTCGCGGCCCACCGTGTCGGGCGCGTCGGCCACCGCCGGGGCGTACACGTCGCGCATCCAGTCCCGCAGCGCCACCACGGCCCGGTCCGCGTCCGCGCCCGCCGCGGCGAGCTCGGCCAGCAGCGCCTCGGGGACGGTGCCGTCGGCGGTGGCGGCGCTGTCGGTGAATCCCTCGAACCAGCCCCGGGTCGCGCCGTCCCGGCCCGCGCCGCCCGCGCCGGCCCACTCGGTGAGCTGCCCGACGAACGTGGCCGTGGCCCGGGGGCCGCCCCGCATGCCGCGTTCCAGGCCGAGCGCGAGCGAGGCGCGGTAGCCCTCCAGCGCCGCCGGGACCGCGCGCAGCCGGGAGGCGACGTCCGTCCAGTCCGCGGGGGTCGTCGTGGGCAGCATCGTGAAGGAGATCCGCACGCTGTGTGCGGGCGAGCGCAGATTGCTCACCGCGCACAGGCCCTCGTCCGCCTCGTGCACCAGGAGTTGGGCGGAGAGCCGCTCCCGCAGCAGCCGCCCGCAGCGCCGCTCCGCCTCGTCCTCGGCGCCGGGCAGCCGCTCGGCCTCGTCGAGCCGGGCGAGGGTGCGCCGGGCCAGTTCGGCGATGGCCTCCTGGCCGGCGGGGGAGAAGTCGGGAAGGCGTCCCGCGCTCTCGTGGACTCCCAGGAAGGTACCGGCGATCGGGTCGAGTTCGATGAGTGCGTCGACGTAGGCGTCGGCGACCTGGCGGGGCAGTGCGGTGCTGGAAGTCTCTGGCATGACGCTCATCCTCACCCGTTCGCCGTGCCCGCGTCACCTCAACCGAGCTCAGTCGGCTGACAAGTGAGCGCCCGGAACCGGCGCGAGCGGCGGTCCGCGCGCCCCTGCCCGGATGACCCGCCGGATGTGCGCCCGGGCCGCCTCACGCGGCGGTGCGCACCCGACCGTGGGGAGTCGCCGCAGGTCGGCCGGGTCCGCGGCGGCCGCCCGGGCCAACGGGGCGTCGGGGCCGCCGGGCGGGAAGCACACGAGGGACGCCGGCAGGCCCCGCACCCGTTCCGTGCAAGGCCCCGTGGGTTTCCGCCGGTCCGGCCCGACCTGGCCGAGCGGTGCGGCGTTGAGCCCGGCCGACTTTGGCCGGATTTCGTCGTAGCCGGGACCTCGGGGCGACGCCGGTGCGGCGCGTCCGCGCCCCGCGCCTGAGCCGGCGGAGGGAGCCGCGAGGACGCCGGCGGCGCGCTCCCGGCAGGTCGACCGGGCGTCGTGCCGGGCGGGCGCGGACCGGGAAGAGGGGAAGGTGCTGCCCCGAGGGAACCGGCCAATGGCCGGTTCCCTCGGGGCGATTTCCCGCTACCGTCCGGTAACCGTTCACGTCGCCCCCGCATCGTCGGGGTGCCGTGTGCGGTCCGTGGCCGCCCTCAGCGCCGGGTCCGCCACGGCGTCGGCGCGTCCGTGGGCGTCTCCGGGGCCGGGGCCGGCCGGCCGGCCAGGCGGGCGGTGATGACCAGGGTGCCCTCCTCGATCTGGTAGTCGAGGGGCAGGTTGAGTGCGCGCATCGCGGCCACCATTCCGGTGTTGGAGGACTGGGTCACCGCGTAGACGCTGTCGCAGCCGGCCTCCCCGGCCAGGGCCACGAGCCGGCCGAGGAGTTCGGAGCCGATGCCGCGGCGCTGCCAGTCGTCCTCGACGAGAAGGGCGACCTCGGTCTCGTCGCCGTCCCAGAGCAGATGGCCGAGCGCGACGACCCGGCCGGAGGCGGTCTGCACGGCGAGGGTGCGACCGAAGCGGGGGCTCAGCAGGTGGTCGAGGTAGCGGTCGGCGTCCCCGACGGGGCCGTGGTAGCGCAGGCCGAGGGTGCGCGGGGAGCAGCGGTCGTGCATGGCGCGCGCGGCGGCCAGGTCGCGCTGGTCGGCGCGGCGGACGGTGATCTCGTTGCCCTCGGGGAGGGTGAGGACGTCGTGGCTGCGCGGGATGCGCGGGCCGAGCCGGGCGTCGAGCTCGACCAGGGCCCGGGCCCGGGCGAACTCGGTGGGCGTGAAGGGGAGGTAGGGCCGCTCGACGACGATCGTGCCGCCGTTCGGGTCGCGCAGCCGCATCACCGCCCCGTCCAGGACGCCTTCCACGGGAGCGGGTTCGCCCGTGGGCCGGCCGCTGAGGGAGACCGGCGGTACGGAGTGGATGGTGCACCGGCCGAGCAGCTGGCGCAGCGCGAGCGGAAGTTCGGCCGCGTCGAGCGCGGTGCGGGTGGCGAGGCCGAGGACCCGGGTCGGGGTGTCCACGAGGTCGTGGGCGTCGGCCCGTTCGGTCCAGGTGTCGGTGCCGCCGGCGGCGGCGACCGCCCGGGTCAGCTCGCCCGTCTCGAGGGCGGCGGGCGCGCGGAGCAGGAACTCGTCGACCGTGCCCTCGGCGAGCGGGTGGGTCTGCAGGGTCAGGATGTCGACCCCGTGGCGCGCGAGCACCGTGCACAGGGCGGCCAGGCTGCCCGGGGTGTCACGGACCGTGGTGCGCATCCGCCACAGGACCGTGCCGGCGGATGCGTCCACGGGGTCGGTGCCGGAAGGGACGGCAGGCGGCAGCGGGTCCTCCCCGCTGCCGCCGGAGTCGTCGACGGGTGGTGCATGACTGTGCCGCCGGGCCCACCAGGTGTGGAAGGCCGCGGTGGCGAGCAGTGCGATCGCCGAGAACACCAGCAGGTAGGGCCCGTCGGGCCCCTTGGCGATGGTCTTGGCGATCGTGTCGGCCACCACCACGGCGGTGAACAGGGCCGCGAGCTCGATCAGGTCGTGCCGCCAGTGGTGGGAGCGGCGGGCGTTCTTCGTGGGCGTCATGTCGGTCATGACCTCACTGTGACCCAGCGGTGTTGCGTGATCACGAACGCTTTGTGACTGACGGGTTAAGCGCCGATCTGGGGGTCTAGTGGCTGATTTCGACCACTTCTGAAGGAGTCCGATCAGCGCCCCGCCCGAGTGCGGCCAGCAGCCGGCGGGCCTGCGTCACCAGCTGCGAAGAGCCCGGGCGCGCCGCCGTCTCCGCGAGCCCCGCGACCTCCCCCGAGGCCCCGCACCGCTCCACGCACTCGGCGGCCACCGCCGTCAGCTCCCCGGCCCCGCGTACCGCCTTCGGCGCCGTGAGCAGGACCGGCAGCAGCGCGGCGAGCACCGCGTACACCGTCGCGTACGCCCCGGTCGCGGCCGCCGTGCGGACCGCGTCCGCGAGCCGGTTCGGCTTCACCGTCCCGTCGGCGATCAGCTCGGCCAGCCGCGCGGCGAGGAGTGACGGATCCAACTCGCCCCGGGCCGCGAGGACGAGCAGCGCGTCCACGGCCGTCAGCCGGTCCTCCGCGTGCCGACAGCCGAGACCTATGGCGAGCGCCAGATGGACGCCCGGTCCGACCGGGCCGTCGGCCTCGGCGAGGGCCGTGAGACCCCAGGCCGCTCCGCGCTCGTCCCACTCGGCCCCGCCGGCGAACGACGGCAGCAGCCAGGCCGCGAGGGTCTCCCGGTCGTCCGGCAGGACGCCCGGCCACAGCGGACGCAGCCCCGACCAGTGGTAGCCGTTGCACCCGCGGGTGATCTCCGACGGCGCCGCGCCCAGCCAGTGGAACGCGGGCGGGAAGTCCTCCTTGATCGTCCGGCGCTCCCGGACCGCGAGCACCAGCCGGTCCGCGAGCCACCACGCCCCCGACCGGCTGTCCTTGCCCTTGGCCAGGAACCGCAGCCCCGGCGCGAGCGACTCGTCCGCCGTGAGCCAGTCCGCGAGCCGCGCACCGGCCCGGGTGCCGAGGCCGGCTGCCTCGGCGGCGGCCTCCGCCGCCGACGGATCGGCCTTCCGCACCCGCAGCAGCGCCTGCGCCATGTCCACCGGCAACGGCTCGACCCCGGCGTCCCGGTACTCCCGCAACCGCCCCACCAGCACCAGGGGATCCACGGATCCGGTGTGCCGGGTGGGGGTGGCGAGCAGGAAGGGCACCGGCGCCGCCGTCGCCAGCAGCCAGGCGACCTCCCACGAGCGGACGTCGACCGCCCTGGTCAGCGCCTCGTGCGCACAACTCGGCGTACCCGCGGGGCGCCTGCGCGCGAGGTCGAGCTGCGACGGCCGGATCGCGCCGACGAGAGCGGCGAGCACCGTGAGGACGCCCTCCGAACTCCGGGACACATGGTCCCGGTGCTCCAGCCAGTACGCCCCCGCGAAGGTCTCCCGCACCGCCGCCGCCAGCGCCTCCCGGTCCCGGTGCGCGAGCCGCACGACACCGTCCAGGGCCCGCTCGAACTCCTCGACCGACGCGTACGGGTGACGGGCGAGCGCCACCAGGTCCTCCATCAGCTCCGCGACCGTCCCTGCCGCCGGGGCGAGCGGACGCGGTTCCGGCAGGGGCGGCAGGACCTCTTCGTACGGACCGGCGTCGACGGTCGCGGACCCGCCGAACAGCTCAGCGGCAGCCGCCCGGTGCACCGGACTCAGCAGCTCCGCCGCGCCGCCCAGTTCCTCGCGCGCCCGCTCGTCCACGGACGCCAGATGACGGCCCACCAGGGCGAGGGCACGCTCCTGGATCGCCGTGTCCTCGTGCCCGAACGCGTCCGTGACCACCGGGAGCAGCTCCCCGGCCGCCCCGGGCTCGCGCCTCAGCACCTTGCCGAGCAGCGTCAACTGCGCCCGCACCAGCTTCTTCTCCGTGCGGAACAGCACGGCGCCGGACATCTCCGCCACCTGCGGCACCGCGAGCCCGCCGTCGAGGGCCAGCTCCGCCAGGATCTCCTGCGCGTGCCCGGCCACCGGCGACGGAGCGTCCGCCACCATGCCCAGCCAGTCCGGAATCCGCCCGCGCCGCTCCTCCTCGGTCGTCCCGAGCAGCTGGAGCAGCGCCAGCGGGAAGCGCAGGTCACGGGGCCGCCCGCCGCGCAGCAACCGGGCCACGCAGCCGTCGACGAGCACGGCCCGGTCGAGGACGCCCTCCTCGGCGAGCGTCTTCAGGGCGGTCGGCCAGTGCCCGGGATCCCCCGGGCCCGCCGACCAGGTCAGCCGGTCCGGCGTCTCGGTCAGGGCGATCACGTACGGCAGGAGCACCGGCGTCTGCGGGTCGGTGCGCAGCCGCTCCAGGAGCCGCCCGTCCGTCACCGCCCGCGTCCAGCCCCGCAGATACGCCTCGTGGGTCGGCGTCGCACAGCCCGCACGCACCACCAGGGTGTGCACCAGCCGGTACTCGTCCTCGGCGACGGCGGCTCGCTCCGCGAGCCGTCGCGCCACGTCCGCGAGCCAGGCCGGCTCACGGTCGGCCAACACCGAGAGGACGCCGTCGATCGTGTTCTGCCCCCAGTCCATCAGGTCGCGGGCGCCGATCCAGGCGGCCGCCGCGGCGGCGCCCGTGTGACACCCGGCCCCCGCCACCCGCAGCGCCCGCCGGGCCTCCCGCTGAGCGGTCCACCGGTCCGCGCTCCAGCCGCGGACCTCCTTGCGCAGCTCCTTCAGCAGCGGCAGCGCCGCCCTCCGGGCACCCGTGTCCAGTCGCGCAAGGACCTCCGGCACCGTGACGTGAGCGCCCGAGCGGACCGCCCGAAGGAGCTCCTCCACCTCGGCGGCCGGTCCCGTCACGGCGCCCCCCGCCCCGTCTTCCTCCGCCACCACCGTCGCCGCCGTTCCCGATGCCGTCACCGTCGTCCGCCTCCGCATCCCCGTCCCCGTCCTTCCCGTCCCCGTCATCACGCGGCTCCTGCCGCGTCCACCACCGTCGCCGCACCGGCCGCCCGGTCGGCGGGCGCACCCGCCGGCGCCCCCGGGACCGTGCCGCGCCGTGCCATCCGGACCGCCAGCGCGTGCTTGCACGGGCCCCGTCGGCCCCGGTACTCCGCCCACCAGGAGCAGGTGCAGCTCAGCCGCCCGCCCTCCGACTCCCGCACCTGGTACCGCCGTTCGCCCGAAGCCACCGAGGCCAGGACGCCGTCCAGGGCCACCGCGCCCTCCGCGAGCAGCGTCCGGGCGGAGAGCAGGCGTGGATTGTGCCGCTCGGCGCGGACCGCGTCGTAGGGGAGCTCGCGGTGGAAATAGGCCGCGTCCGCCACGTCGTAGCCGACGCGTCCCGCCGTACCGAGCCGGGTCAGCGCCGCCCGCACGCGGTCGACGGAGAGTCCGGACTGCTCCGCCAGGTCGGCCGGGTCGATCCGCGGCTCCCAGGCCAGCAGCACCGAGACCAGCTCCGCGTCCTGGGCCGCCTCCTCCGTGGCGAGCGCCTCCAGGACACCGCCCTCGCCGGAGAACCCGCGCGCGGGGTCGGGGGACAGGGTGAGCGTCAGCCGCATGCCCGGCAGCACCACCTCCCAGGCGCTCGGCGCGGGCGTGCCGTCCGGCACCGGCCCGTACACCCGCAGCGCCGTCGCGTGCCGCAGCACCCTTCCGAGGGCGACCAGCCGCTCGGGACCCGCCAGGCACACCGCCCCCGCCACCGGCCGTGTGGTCGGCCGCAGCGTCCGGCCCGACTGCACCACCCACAGCGGGCCCCGCCCCCGCGCCTGGGAGCGCGGCAGCGAACGCAGGAAGCGGACCGCCTCCGCCCCGGACAGCTCGGCGCGCAGGTCGAACCCGGCGGAGGACACCTGCGCCTCGGCGAAGCCGCGCAGCCAGCGGTCCGGCAGCGGCACCTTCTTCTCGACGACCGGTCCGTCGAGCGTGGTCACCGCCAACTCCTCGGGACCGACCCGCAGATGCAGCGGGTCGTCCCCCGTGAGCCGCGACAGCGCCTCCCGCAGCGGGTTGTTGACGTCCACGTTCGTCGTGCCGTGCCCGGTCTCGGACCCGTCCAGACCCGCGCTCAGCACGTCGAGCCGTGCGTACACCCCGCCGCAGCCCGAGAAGGACTCGAAACGCAGCCGGTCGCCGTTGCCGGTCACCACGGGATCCAGCGAACCCGGCCGTATCCGCTGGTGGTAGCGGGCCGCCGCCACGTCGGCCACGGCGAGCAGCCCGCGCGCGGCGACCTGGGGGGAGGTGACGAAGCCGGAGAAGAACCGGGGACGGGCCTCGGCGCCGCGCGGCGTGAGGCCCCCCGAGGTCTCCAGACCGAGCAGCCGCCCGGAGCCCGCGGGCTCGAGGGCGGAGGGGCGTGCGTAGGCGAGCGCCTGTACGGATCGCGTCATGCGAACGACCGTAGGACCCGGCACTGACAATAGGCCGGGACCGCCCCCACCAGGCCCTTCGGCCCAGCTCACGGCAGCCGACTACTGCCCGACGCGGCCCGGCCGCAGCACCTTCGAGAACAGCACCGTGCCGCCCTCGGCGCGCAGCCGGACCGTCAGTTCCCCGCTGTCGCCGTCGATGTCGACCTCGCCGAAGTACTGAGGGCTCTCCATCGGCGACAGGTTGCCCCGCTCGGGCGCCCGCACGAAGACCCGCTCGGGGCCGAAGGTGGCGTCCAGCTGGTTGGCGGGGAACCCGCCCGCGGCCAGCGGACCGGACACGAACTCCCAGAAGGGCGCGAAGTCCTGGAAGACGGCCCGCTCCGGCGCGTAGTGCTGCGCCGAGGTGTGGTGCACGTCCGCCGTGAGCCACAGCGTGCCGGTGATCCGCCGGTGCTTGACGAACCGCAGCAGCTCGGCGATCTGCAGCTCGCGGCCCAGCGGGGCGCCCGGGTCGCCCTGCGCGACCGCCTCGACGTTCGTGGCGCCGTCGCCGACGACGAGTCCCAGCGGCATGTCCGCGGCGAGCACCTTCCACACCGCGCGCGACCGGCTCAGCTCGCGCTTCAGCCACTCCAGCTGCTCCGCACCCAGGATGCCGACCGTGTCGTCCGCCTGCCGGCCCGGCGAGTTGGCGTTGCGGTAGGAGCGCATGTCCAGCACGAAGACGTCGAGCAGCGGGCCGTAGCGCACCACCCGGTGCATCCGGCCCTCGGAGCGGGTCTCACCCGCGCGCGCGTGCAGCGTGGAGACCGGGAAGTACTCGGCGAAGGCGCGGGAGGCGCGGGCCGCGAGGACGTCGACGTCCTTCTCGGTGTAGCGGACGTCGTCGAGTATCTGGCCGGGGTACCAGTTGTTGCGCACCTCGTGGTCGTCCCACTGCACGATCGACGGCACCTGGGCGTTGAAGGCGCGCACGTGGTGGTCGAGCAGGTTGTAGCGGAAGTTGCCGCGGTACTCGTCCAGAGTCTCGGCGGCCTTCGACTTCTCCGGCGTGGTGACGTTCCGCCAGATCCGGCCGTCGGGCAGCGTGACGCTGGGCTGGATGACCCCGTCGGCGTAGATCGTGTCACCGCTGCACAGGAAGAAGTCCGGGTCGAGCCGGCGCATCTCCTCGTACGCGCGGAAGCCGCCGATGTCCGGGTTGATGCCCCAGCCCTGCCCGGCGATGTCACCGGACCACAGGAACCGCACACCGTCCCGGCGCCTCGCCGGCGCGGTCCGGAAGGTGCCGACCACCGGCTCGCCCGTGCGGCGCGGGTCGTCCGGGTCCGCGAGCGTGACCCGGTAGTGGATCTGCTCGCCGGAGGGCAGGTCGCGCAGCGCGGTGGTGCCGGTGAGGTCGGTGTCGGGGCCGAGGAGCGGCCCGTGGTGGCGGCGTACGCGGCGGAACGACTCGCTGGACGAGGTCTCCACGATCATCCGGGCCGGCCGGTCCGAGCGGACCCACACCAGCCCCGAATGCGCGGTGACGTCACCGGTCTGCACGCCCCACGCGGCCGACGGGCGCCCCGAGAGGGCGAACGCGGGGCTCGCGAACGAGCCGCCGCCGACCGTGAGGGCGGCGGCCGAGGCGGCGAGCGATCCGCGCAGGACCGTACGGCGGGCGGGCGACGGGCCGGGGCCGGGCTGAGACATCGAAGCGCCTCCAAGGGGCGGGGAACGGGACCGCCCCATGCCTAGCGCCCGGGGACGGCCGGCAACCGAACCCCGCGTGAACAACACGCCGATCCCGAAGCCCCCTTGAGCAGCCCCACCGACACCCGGACCCGCTCACCCGGACCGGTTCAGCCAGATCGGCGCACCCGGCTCTGTTCACCCGCCCCCACTCGCACCCGCTCAGCCGCGCGGCCGACCCACCTCCCCGGCCCGGCCCTCGGGTTCCGCCCCCCTGGCCTCGACCCGCGGGCTCCCGCAGGCCTCGCCCCCGTGGGCCTTGCCCCTGGGCCCCGCTCCCCATGGGTCTCGCCCCTGGGCTCGCCCCGCGTCTCGCCCCGCGGGCTTCCCCCGGCCTCGCCCCACGGGCCCTCGCCCCTGGTCTCGCTCCCCATGGGCCTCCTCCGCCGCCCCCGCGCGCCCGGCCCCTCAGCCCTCGGGTGCGCCCGCCACCAGCCCCACCCCCAGGGCGATGTCCTTGGGCGTGAGGTGGGCGTAGCCGATCACGAGGCGGACCGCGCCGTCGTCGAACCGGGCCGTGCCGTAGTCCTCGGCGGGGCGCAACGCGACCCCGGCCGCCCGCGCCCGTTCCAGCAATCGCGGGGTCGGACCGTACTCCGGCGGCACGCGCGCGATGACGTGGAGTCCGGCCGCGATCCCGGAGACCTCCGTGCCCGGGAAGTGCCGCCGCAGGGCCGCGACCAGGGCGTCCCGCCGTTCACGGTAGGCGCGCTGGCAGCGGCGCAGCTGCCGGTCGTAGCCCCCGTCGGTGACGAACCGGGCGAGGACCGCCTGGTCGAGGGACGGATTGCCGAGGTCCATGGTGCGCTTGCGCTCCACGACCTCGTCGAGCAGCGCCTCCGGCACCAGCATCCAGCCGAGCCGGAGCCCCGGCGCGAGCGACTTGCTCACGGATCCCGCGTAGGCGACCCGTTCCGGATCGAGCCCCTGCAACGCCCCGACCGGAGCCCGGTCGTAGCGGAAGTCCCCGTCGTAGTCGTCCTCCAGGACGAAGCCGTCCACCGACCGCGCCCAGTCGAGCAGTTCGCCCCTCCGGCGCGCCGTGTACGCGATCCCCGACGGGAACTGGTGGGACGGCGTCACCACCACCGCGCGCACCCCGCACGCCGTCAGTGGCCCCGGCAGGAGCCCCTCCGTGTCGACCGGCAGCCCCACCGTTTCCAGACCGGTCGCGGCGAACAGCTTCGCGTGCTCCGGACTTCCCGGATCCTCCACCCCCACCGCGCGCAGACCGCGCGCCCGGAGCGCGAAGCCGAGCAGCGTCGCCGCCTGCGCGACCCCCGAACACACCACCAGACGCTCGGCATCGGCGACCACCCCGCGCCGGCGCGCCAGCAGCGCCGCCAGCGCGCCCCGCAGTTCAGGCAGACCGCGCGGATCGGGATAGCCCAACTGCCGGTGCTCCAGCTCGGCCAGCACGGCCCGCTGGGCGGCGCCCCACGCGGACCTCGGGAACAGCGACAGGTCGGGCGTCCCCGGACGGAAGTCGACCCGTGTGCCCGGCGGGCGCGCTGCCAGGTCCCGGACGCCCGGCGCGGCGGCCCGGGCCGCGCCGCCGACCCAGGTGCCCGACCCGCGGTCGCTGCGCAGGTACCCCTCTGCGGTCAGCTGCTCGTACGCCTCGGTCACCAGGCCTCGGGAGACGGCGAGGTCGGCGGCGAGCGCCCGGCTCGACGGCAGCCGCGTCCCGGGCGCCAGCCGGCCCGTGCGCACGGCCTCCCGCAGCGCCTCCTGCAACGAGCGGCCGCGCTGCCGCGCCGGTGCCGCCGCCGCGGGCAGCAGCAGTTCCCAGGCCGGATGCCCGCGCATGCGCCCCGTCCCCCCCGTCCCGTCGGCCGAACCGTTCCGGCGCGGAGCCTACCGGGGTTCGGTTTACCGAACCCCGGATCGGGGGGCCGGCACGATCGATCGCCGCGCCCCGGCCGCGAAGGATGAAGGCATGCGTGAAGGCAAGGACGAAGGCGGGGACGACGCTATGTACGGAGCACGGGCGGAAAGCGGCACGGGCGCGGGCGCAGGGGCGGTGGACCCGCACCGCGAGTACGGCACGGGCGGGGCCGCACGGGCCCGGAACGGCACGGGCGGGGCCGCACGGGCCGAGGACCTGCACCGCGAGTACGGCCGGGGGGCCGCCGCCGTGCGGGCGCTGCGCGGGGTGTCGGTGACCCTCGAACCCGGGACGTTCACCGCGGTGATGGGGCCCTCCGGTTCGGGAAAGACGACGCTGTTGCACTGCCTCGCCGGGATGGACCGGCCCACCCGGGGCACCGTGTGGTGGGGCGACACCGAGGTGTCCCGGCTGTCCGAGCGGCGACTCGCCGAACTGCGACGCAGCCGGGTCGGGTTCGTCTTCCAGGCGTTCAACCTGATGCCCGCGATGACGGTCGCGCAGAACGTCGAGCTGCCCGGCCGGCTGGCCGGCCGGCGCCCCGACCGGGGCCGTGTGCTCGACGCCCTCGCCCGGGTGGGCCTGGCCGGCCGCGAGCGCCACCGCCCCGGGCAGCTGTCCGGCGGCCAGCAGCAGCGGGTGGCGATCGCCCGCGCCCTGGTGGCCCGCCCGCAGGTGCTGTTCGCCGACGAGCCCACCGGCGCGCTCGACCGGGCCACCGGCCACGAGATCCTGGCCCTGCTGCGCTCGGGGGTGGACCGGGACGGGCAGACCTGTGTGATGGTGACCCACGACCCGGTCGCCGCCGGGTACGCGGACCGGGCGCTGCTGCTCGCCGACGGCCTGGTCGTGGACGAACTCGACCGGCCCACCGCCGCGCGGGTCGGCGAACGCCTCAGCCGGCTGGGCGGGTGAGCGCGATGGCCTCGATCGCCCTCGGGCAGATGCGCCGACGCCCGGCGTCCTTCGCCGGTCTCGCGGTCGCGCTGTTCCTCGCCGTGGCCACGCTCACCCTCTTCGGCTCCCTCATGGCCGCCGACGGCACCGCGCGACCCGGCCCGGGCCGGGCCGCGGACGGTCCCGGACTGATGGTGATCGCCGGTGTCTTCGGCGAGATCGCCGTGCTGGTCTCCTTCTTCGTCGTCGTCAACACCCTCGGCTTCGCCCTCGCCCAGCAGTACCGGGACGTGGCCCTGCTCCGCACGATCGCGGCGACGCCCCGCCAGGCCCGGCGCATGGTGCGCGGCCAGGTCGCCGCGACCACGCTGCTGGTCGCCGCGCCGGGCTGGGCGGTCGGCTGGGTGGCGGCCCGGCGCTTCCTGACCGAGCTGCAGCGGCGGGGAATGGCGGCGCCGCAGGCGCGGGTGCCGTGGACGCCGGTCGCGACGGTGGTCGGCCCCGTCACGCTGGCCGTCGTGCTCGCCGTCGGCCTGGTGGCCGCGGCCGTCGCGGCCCGGCGGATCTCCCGGATCGCTCCGGCGGCCGCTCTCACCGCGAGCTCCACCGAGCACGGCCGGACCGGCGTGGTTCGGCTCGTCGCCGGCGCGGGCGTCCTGGTGGGCGGCGGCCTGCTGTTGCGGCTGGCGGCGACCCGGCCACCCGGCGAGGCGGACAAGGCCGGCCAGGCGGCGCTGCTCGGTTCGGTGGTGCTGCTGTTCGCGGTCGCCCTGCTGGGGCCGTTCGTGGCGCGCGTCCTGGCCGCCGTGCTGGGCGCGCCGGCGCGGGCCCTCGCGCCCGGCGCGGGCTGGCTCGCCGACGCCAACCTGCGCGGCTACGCGCGGCGGCTGTCGTCCGCCGTGGTCCCGGTCGCGCTTCTGGTGGGTCTGTCGGGCACCATGGTGATCATGACGTCCACCGCCGAGCACAGCGCGGCCGCGGCGACGACCGGTGCGACCTCCGCCACCGACGTCTGGCTGCGCCAGGCCGAGCTGACGATGCTCGCCTGCTTCGCCGCCGTCTCCACGGTCAACACCCTGATCGCGGTGACCGCCGACCGCCGCCGTGAGTTCGCCCTGCTGCGGCTCGTGGGCGCGACCCGCGTCCAGCTGATGCGCATGCTGACCGCGGAGGCGATCCTGACCACGGCCGTGGGCGTCCTCCTCGGCGCGGCGGTCGCGGCCGCCGCCACGGCAGCCTTCAGCACCGCCCTCACCGGCTCGCCGCTGCCGTACGTCCGTCCGGCGACCGCCGCCTGGATCGTCGCCGGGGCGGCGACTCTGACCGTCCCGGGCATCCTGGCCACCGGCCTGCGCGCCGTGCGCGGCCCGGCGGCGGAACTGGCGGGCGGTCGTGACTGACCGCGGCCCCCGGCGCCGGGCCGGGTGCGTGCCGTCCGGGCGATGTCCGGCCCGGCGGGCCGCCTCCGGCCGGACGCGCCACGGGACACGCAATGCGGGCCGTCCGGCCCCGGTCGGCGCGGGCTCCGCGCCCCGGAGCTGGCGTGGCTGAGCCGCTCGTCCGCCCCTCTCCCCGCGGCGGCGCCTGGGTCTTCGCCGTCGTGGGGCTGCCGCTCGCCCTGCTCGGCGGGGTCTACGCGGTGGCGGTCGTATACGCGGGGGCGTTGCTGTCGCTCACCGTGCTCGGGCTGCCCTTCGTCGTCCTCGGACTGCTCGGCGCGCGCGGGCTCGGCGGGCCGCACCGGTGGCTGGTCGGGAGGCTGCTCGGGGAGGCCGTCGAGGCACCGGCCGCCCTGCCCCGGCCCGTGGGCGCGGTGGCCCGGTGCCGGGCGGTGCTGACCGATCCCGTCGCCTGGCGGACGCTGCTCTACCTGGTGCTGCGGTTGCCGCTCGGACTGCTGGGGTTCGTCGCCGCCGTCGGGCTTCCCCTCGGCACCGGCTGGCTGATCGGCTACCCGCTGTGGGCCCGGTTGCTCGAACCAGGACCGCGGCCCCTGTGGACGGACCTCACCGCCGTCGTCCTCGGACTGCTGGTCCTGTACGCGGTGCCGCACGTCGTCCGGGCGCTGGGCACGGCGAACCGGTGGCTGGCCAGGCAGCTGCTGGGCCCCGCCCGGGCACAGCGGCGCGTGCGCGAGCTGGAGACCGCCCGGGCCACGCTGCTCGCGGAGAACGGCGACCGGCTGCGCCGGCTGGAGCGCGACCTGCACGACGGCGCCCAGGCCCGACTGGTCGCCCTCGCCATCACGCTCTCGCTGGCCGACGACGCCCTGGCGCCCGCCGCCGGCCCGGACCTCGCCCGGTTGCGCACCCTGGTGGACCGGGCCCGGGGCCAGACCGACGACACCATCGCCGAGTTGCGGCGGCTGACCCGGGGCATCCACCCGGTGACCCTGGACGGCGGCCTGGGCGAGGCGCTGCCGGGGCTCGCCGCCACCTCACCCGTACCGCTCGACATCCAGCTGGACCTGCGCGAACGCCCGGACCCCGCGGTCGAGCGGGCCGTGTACTTCTGCGCCGCGGAGCTGCTCACCAACATCGCCCGGCACAGCGCGGCCCGCTCCGCCGAACTCGTCGCGGCCGCCGTCGACGGACGGGTCCGGCTGACCGTGCGCGACGACGGCCGCGGCGGCGCGGCGCTCGGCGGTGGCACCGGCCTGACGGGTCTGGCAGCGCGGCTCGCGGCCGTGGACGGCGTGCTGCGGGTGGACAGCCCGCCCGGTGGACCCACCGTGGTCACCGCCGAGTTGCCGAGCCGGCTGTGACGGGTCACATCGGCTGTGACGTATCACCTCGGCTGTGACGGGTCGCGTCGGCTGTGACGGGTCACGTCAGGAGGGGAGGGACGCGTCACGTCAGCCGTGAGGCACCACGTCCGCCGTGAGGCACCACGTCCGCCGGCACGCGGCAGGCCGCCCGCGACGGGGTCAGCCGCCGCTCTCGGCCAGGTAGGCCAGCACCGCCTTCACCCGCCGGTTGTCCGTGTCCGTCGCGTGGAGTCCGAACTTGGCGAACACGGCGGCGACGTGCTTCTCCACCGCCCTTTCGGACACCACGAGCAGCCCGGCGACGGAGCGGTTGGAGTGGCCCTGTGCCATGAGTTCGAGGACCTCGCGTTCGCGTGCGGTCAGGGTGTCCACCCGGCTGCGCGCCCCGCCGCGCATCAGCCGGGTCACCACCTCCGGGTCGAGCGCCGTGCCCCCGTCGGCGACGCGGTGCAGCGCGGCCACGAACTCGGAGGTGCGGGCGACCCGTTCCTTCAGCAGATAGCCGACGCCCGCCGCCCCGTCCGCGAGCAGCCGGGCGGCCCAGGTGGTCTCCACGTGCTGGGAGAAGACCAGGATGCCGACCTCGGGGGTCCGGGCACGGATCTCGACGGCGGCGCGGATGCCCTCGTCGGTGTGGGTGGGGGGCATCCGGATGTCCACGACCGCCACGTCGGGCCGTTGCTCGGCCACGGCCGCGAGCAGCTCGGGCGCCGTCCCCGCGGTGCCCACCACCTCACATCCGCGGGCGCCGAGCAGCTCGACCATGCCGTCCCGGAGGACGACGGAGTCCTCGGCCAGTACCACGCGCAGCTGCCTGTCGATCACGAAGCCATTCGATCACGAACCCGCCGCTGCGGTCGCCGGGCGATCAGGTCCCGCGCCTAGTGGATCACCCCGAACAGCATCACCGCGGGCAGCACGAACACGCCGTCGAGCACCGCCCCGACCCGGTTGCGGCGGCCCCCGGTGTCCGGGACGTCGTGGTCCCGCCCCCCTCCGATTCTCCCCGCCCAGGCGGTCCACGGGCCGCTTCCCCGCTCGCCTCCGTCGGGAAGTGGTCCCCGATGACGTCGTGCAAGTGGACCCCGAGCCCGGGCGGTTCGGTTCCTAGCGTCGGGTGCATGAACGCGAACACCCTGCGCGGCGCCCTCCTGGTGACCGTCGCCTACGCCCTCGTCGGTGCCTCCTTCACCGCCAACAGCCTGCTCGGCGCCTATCCGTACGCGGGTGGACAGACGCTCCGCTACGCCGCGGCCTGTCTGCTCCTGCTGCCGCTGCTCGGGCGGGGAGGTCTCGCCCCGCTGCGCGTCCTGACGGGCCGGCACTGGTTCCGGCTCGCCCTGCTCGCCGCCGTCGGCATGGTCGGCTTCAACCTGGCCGTGCTCGCCGCCGAGCGCACCGCCGAACCCGCCGTCCCCGGCGTCCTGGTCGGCTGCGCGCCCGTCGTGGTCGCCGTCCTGGTGCCGCTGACCGACGGCCGCAGGCCGACCCGGCCCGTGCTGTACGGGGCGGTGCTCGTCGCCGCGGGCGCGTTCACGGTCCAGGGCTGGGGCCGGACCGACGCGTCCGGTCTGGGCTGGTCGGTGGCCGCGCTCGCGGGCGAGGTGGGCTTCACCGTCCTCGCGGTGCCGGTGCTGCGCCCGTTGGGCCCGAAGCTGCTGACCGCGGTGGTGTGCGGCCTCGCGGCGGTCGAATCGGCGGTGGTCGGTCTGCTCGCCGACGGGACGGCCGCCCTGCGCGTGCCGACGGCGGTGGAGACCGGTGCGCTCGTGTGGCAGGCCGCGCTCGCGACCGTCGTCGGGTTCGTGCTCTTCTACATGGGCGTCCAGCGGTTGGGCATGGAGCGGGCGACGCTGTTCACCGGCGCCATCCCGGTGGCCGCCGCGCTGACCGCCGTCGCGGTCGCGCAGGGCTCCTTCGGACCGGCACAGGCTGCCGGAAGCCTCCTGGTGGGGGCCGGAGCGGCCGTGGGCACGGGCCTGTTCGGCCGCGGCCGGGCGGACGGCGGGTCAGCCGGCGCTGCCGTCCAGGATCACGCGGGCGACCAGCGCGGGGTCGTCGTTCATGGGGACGTGGCCGCAGCCGGGCAGCCTGACCAGGCGGGCGCCGGGGATCGCGTGCTTGGCGCGGACCCCCTGACGGCGCAGCAGCAGCCGGTCCCGGCTGCCCCAGGCGATGGTGACGGGTACGGCGGGGACGTCGTCGGTGAAGGTGACGGTGCGGCCGGCCGCCAGGGTCTGGTGGAAGCCGGTCGCGGCGCGCAGGGACATGGTCTCGGCGACCGCCGCCTCCGGTGACAGGCGCCCGGGCCGCGCGTAGATGGTGCTGGTGAGGACGGTGCGGCCGGCCGCGCTGCGGGAGAGGCGCTCGATGACGGGGACGGGCATCGCGAGCGCGGCACCCCGCATCGCGCGCAGGGTCGTGAACGCGTACCGCCGCTCGCCCTGCGACCAGAAGCCGGCGGGGGACAGGGCGGTCACCGAGCGCACCAGCTTCTCGCGGCCGAGCCGGAGGGCGAGGAGACCGCCGAGCGAGTTGCCCGCCACGTGCGGGCGCTCGACACCCAGTTCCGAGCAGAAGGCGTCGAGCACCGGCACCACCGTGCTCAGGTCGTACGCCAGCGGCTCGGGCAGGGCGGGGGAGGCGCCGAAGCCGGGCAGGTCCACGGCGATGACGTCCCGTTCGGTCGCCAGGATGTCGATCACCGGCTCCCAGGCCTGCCAGAGGTGGCCGATCCCGTGGAGCAGCAGCAGGGGCGAGCCGGTGCCCCGCCGCTCGTACGTCACGGTGACCGTGCGCTGTCCGTCGGGGGACTCCACGGCGAACGAGATCTGTGCGGGCATGGCTGCTCCTGTCGTACGGACACGCTGGGACAACTTCCGAGACACCCTGTCAGCAACAATTACCGGTGAGTAGAGTCGAGTTCAAGACCTCGGGGCGGAACTGGACAGGGACCCGCGGGTCGGTTGGGATGGGAGAGTGCCGACCGAGACGCTGATCGACCCCACCGACCTGTTCGAAGAACACCGCGCCCTCCTCACCGGCGTCGCCTACCGCATGCTCGGGCGCGCCGCCGACGCCGAGGACGTGGTGCAGGACGCCTGGCTGCGCTGGACGGCCGACGACCGCGGCGACGTCCGCGAGCCCCGCGCCTACCTCGTACGGATCACCACCCGGCTCGCCCTCGACCGGCTCCGTCAGGTGCGGTCCCGCCGCGAGTCCTACGTCGGCCCCTGGCTGCCCGAGCCCGTCGTCACCGACTTCGGGCCCGCCGTCCCCGACACCGCCGAGCGCGCCCTGCTCTCGGACTCCGTCTCCCTCGCCCTCCTCGTCGTCCTCGAATCCCTCTCCCCGCTGGAACGCGCCGTGTTCGTGCTCCGCGAGGCCTTCGGCTTCCCCTTCGCCGAGATCGCCGGGGTCCTCGACCGCAGCGAGGCCGCCGTCCGTCAGCTGGCCGGCCGCGCCCGCAAGCACGTCGACGAGGGGCGCCCCCGTTACGACGTCGACCCGGCCCAACGGCGCGACCTCACCGAGCGGTTCCTCGCCGCAGCCGCGAGCGGCGATCTGGACGGACTCCTCGCCCTGCTCGCCCCCGACGCCCGGCTCATCGGCGACAGCGGCGGCAAGTCCAAGGCCCCGCTGCGGATCATGGAGACCGCCGACAAGATCGGCCGCTTCCTGGTCGCCGTCGCCCAGGGCGTCGAGGAGGCGTTCAGCTACCGCTTCGCGGAGGTCAACGGCGGCCCGGCGCTCGTCGCGCTCGTCGACGGCCGGATCGACTGCGTCTTCCAGGTGGACGTCCTCGACGGCCGGATCGCCTGCGTGTACGTCCTGCGCAATCCCGACAAACTCCAGGGCGTCGTCCTCGACTGACCCCCGCCCGCTCCGCTCGCCCCGCCCCGGACGCCACGGTTCCGAGGCGGGGCGTCGTGCTGCGCGCGCTTCACGGAGACGCGAACGTCCTGTGAACGATCTAGGTCAGAGGGTCACATTCGGGTGCGTTCGACGGAGGATTGGTCTTGACCAAGGGTGTGCCGCGCCTTATGGTCGCAGAGTTAGTGCAGGAACCTTTAATAAACAAGGGCGCGGAAAACGCCGCGGGACACGGCGAGTTTTCGGAGGATCAGGGTGGGGACCACGCAGCTCGAAGCAGTGCCGGAGCCGAAGTACTGGCACCTCAAGACCGTGCTCGGCGAAGCCCTCGACTCGGACTTCGCGGTCGGGGAGATCCTGCCCAACGAGCGCGAACTGGCCGCCCGTTTCGGCGTCGCGCGCGCGACCCTGCGACAGGCCCTGGAGCAGCTCGAGCTGGAGGGGCGCCTGCAGCGCCGCCGTGGCGTCGGCACGACCGTCGCCCCGCCGCGCGTCGGCGTGGACGTCTCCACCACCCAGCACACCTGGCCCGGCGTCGGCGAGGACACCTGGCAGTCCGTCGACTCCGCCGCCGACAAGGCCCCTGCCGCCGTCGCCCGCCTCCTCGACATCGAGCCCGGCGAGCACGTGCACATCGTGCGCCGGCTGCGCGTCACCGAGGGCCAGCCCGTCGCGGCCGAACTCCTCTACGTGCCCTCCGACTCCGTGCCCAACCTGACCGAGACCGACGCCCCGGCCGGGACGGCCCGCGCCCGCGCCGTCCTGCGGGAGCTGCAGCAGCTCGCCCTCGACGGCCAGGACCGCTCCGTCGAGCTCGGCTCAGCCCGCGCCGACGACGCCAAGGAGCTCGACCGGCTGCCCGGCGCCCCCGTCCTCGTCGTCACCACCCGCTACCTCTCCGAGGGCCGCACCGCCGCCGTGTCCGTGGCCACCTACCGGGCCGACACCTGCCGGCTCACCTTCGGCGACTCCGGCGACCTGGCCATCGCCTCCTGACCGGAGCGACACAGGAGTACGACGACGGCCCCGGGCGCACCGCCCGGGGCCGTCGCCGCATCCTCAGCGGCGAGCCGTCGCCGTCCCGTCGACCGCGAACAGCTGCTCCTCCACGTGGTCGAGCGCGAGCCGCAGTGCGCCCGTGCCGACCGCCGCCTCGCCCAGCATCGAGAGCACCACCCGCGGCGGCCGCAGACAGAACCGGGCCAGCTCGTCGCGCAGCGGCTGCAGCACCCCGTCGAGGCCCGCCGCCCAGCCGCCGATCACCACCAGTTCCGGATCGATGGCCAGGACCAGCGCCGCCACGTCGTGCACCAGCCGCTGGATGAAGCGTTCCACCGCGGCCTGGGCCCGTGCGTCGCCCTGCCGGGCCAGCGCGAACACCTCGGCGACCGCCTGCTCGTCGAGCGGGTGCAGCGGTTCGTCGGTCGTCGACAGCAGGTGTTCCGGCGTGACGCCCCGGCCGAGCAGGTGCAGCGCGCCGATCTCGCCGGCCGCCCCGCCGTAACCCCGGTGCAGCCGCCCGCCGATCAGCGAACCGGCGCCCGGGCTGAGACCGGCGAGGACGAACACGATGTCGTCGGAGTCGGTCGCGGCGCCCTTCCAGTGCTCGGCGACCGCCGCCGCGTTGGCGTCGTTCTCCACGATCACCGGGCAGCGGAACGAACGCCGAAGCCGCTCCCCGAGCGCCAGACCCGTCCAGCCCGGCAGCGCCGTGCCCAGGCGGACCGTTCCGTCGGCCTCCACGATCCCCGGCGTGCCGACGCCGACCGCCCGCAGGTTCGACCGGGGCACGCCGGTCCTGCGCAGCACGTCGGCCACCACGGTCCGGACCCGGTCGAGCCGCTCGTCCTCCGGGGCGGTCTCCGACACCTCGCGCGAACCGGCGCCGATGATCCGTCCGTCCAGGCCGGAGATCAGCGCGGCGACCCGGTGCGGACCGATCTCGACGCCGAGCAGGTGCCCTGCCTCCGCGCGGAACCGGAACCTCCGGGCGGGCCGCCCCTGCCGCCGGGTCTCGCCCTCCTCGGGCGCGGCCTCGACGACGAGGCCGCCCTCGATCAGCCCCTCGGTCACGCCCTCGACCGTCGGCCGGGACAGGCCCGTGATCCGGGTCAGGTCCGTGAGCGTGAGCGCGCCGGAGCTCCGCAGCGCATGGAGTACCACCGCGGAGTTGATCCGCCGCAGCAGCGACGGGTCTCCGCCGGTCAAGCGCCCCACGGTGTGTCCTCCCAGCTCGTGCGCGTCTTTGGCCGGATGTTACTCAATGGACGGAGGAGCGGCGAGTGTCGCCCGGGGCGGCCCGGCGGCCGCCCTCCCGACCGGGCGGGCCGCATCTTCGGTCGCCCTCCCGGACCGGACGCCTGACGGGTCACCAACTGTCAGTGCCCGGCGCTTTACTGGACCCATGAGCCTGGCACGCCACGTCGAGACCGTCGACCTGCTGCGCGGACGCCCCTTCCGCGACGGCGGGCACCATCTCACCGAGTTAGCCGCCGCGGACGCCTCCGAGTCGCAGGCGGAGGCGGAGCGGACGGCGCTCGCCGACCTCCTCGCCGCCCGCTGGGGACCGCCGCAGCACCTGGGTCTCGGCACCGTGCGGCTGCGCGCCGCCCGCGGCGAGCACATACCCGCTCCGTGGGACCTGTTGAGCGCCGCCCCCGACGTCGAACTGTGGCGGACGGACGGCAGGTGGATCGTCCTCGGAGTCGTCCGGGCGACGCAGGAGGAGCACCGGATCCTCGTCTGCGTCACCGTCGTCGACCCGCCCTGAGCCGAGCCGGCGAGCCGGAACGGACGCTAACCGCGCCGGTCCGGGACGCCCGCGGCCTCCCGCAGCCGGGCGTACTCCTCCGCCATCGTCCGCGCCGTCCAGTGGGCGTTCAGCCCGCTCGGATTGGGCAGCGCCCAGATCCGGGTCGTGCCCGACGGCCCGTCGATCGTGCGCTCCTGCGGTCCGATCGCGGCCTTCCTCTCACCGAAGGCCGTGCGGTACGCGGTCACGCCGACCACCGCGAGCCAGCGCGGGGCCAGCCGTTCCACCTTCTCCGTGAGGATCCGCCCGCCCTCGCGGTACTCCTCGGCGCTCAGCTCGTCCGCCCGCGCGGTGGCCCGCGCCACCACGTTGGTGATGCCCAGGCCGTACAAGAGGAGCTCCTCCTGCTCGGCCGGTGCGAAGCGGCGCGGGGTGAAGCCCGACAGGTGCAGTACCGGCCAGAATCGGTTCCCCGGCCGGGCGAAGTGGTGGCCGGTCGCCGCCGTCATCAGGCCCGGGTTGATCCCGCAGAAGAGGACCGAAAGGCCGCCCGCGACCACATCGGGAACGAGGCGGTCACGGGCGGCCTGGAGCTCCTGCGCGGAGAACCGGGGGGTTCCGGTCAGAGGATCGCGCCGGGGGTGTAGGCGGCGGCCTCCGGGTGCTGCTTCAGGATCTCCTCGATCCGGGAGACCACGGCGGCGACCTGGTCGGCGGCGGCGCCGGTGAAGGACAGCTTGTCGGCCATCAGCTCGTCGAGCTGCGCCCGGTCGAGCGGGATCCGCTCGTCGGCGGCCAGCTTGTCGAGCAGCTCGTTGCGCTCGGCGCCCTGCTCGCGCATGGCGAGGGCGGAGGCGACGGCGTTCTCCTTGATGGCCTCGTGGGCCAGCTCGCGGCCGACCCCGGCGCGGACCGCGCCCATGAGGACCTTGGTGGTCGCCAGGAAGGGCAGGTAGCGGTCCAGCTCGCGGGCGACGACGGCCGGGAAGGCGCCGAACTCGTCGAGCACGGTGAGGAAGGTCTCCAGGAGACCGTCGAGGGCGAAGAAGGCGTCCGGCAGGGCCACACGGCGGACCACGGAGCAGGACACGTCGCCCTCGTTCCACTGGTCGCCGGCGAGCTCGCCGGTCATCGACGCGTAGCCGCGCAGGATGACCATGAGGCCGTTGACGCGCTCGCAGGAGCGGGTGTTCATCTTGTGCGGCATCGCCGAGGAGCCGACCTGGCCAGGCTTGAAGCCCTCGGTGACCAGCTCGTGGCCGGCCATCAGGCGGATCGTCTTGGCGATCGACGAGGGGGCGGCGGCGAGCTGGACGAGCGTGGTGACCACGTCGTAGTCGAGCGAGCGCGGGTAGACCTGGCCGACCGAGGTGAAGGCGTGCGCGAAGCCGAGGTGACCGGCGATCCGCTGCTCCAGGTCCGCCAGCTTCGAGGCGTCGCCGCCGAGCAGGTCGAGCATGTCCTGGGCGGTGCCGACCGGGCCCTTGATACCGCGCAGCGGGTAGCGGCCGAGCAGGTCCTCCAGGCGCGCGTACGCCACGAGCAGCTCGTCGGCGGCGGTCGCGAAGCGCTTGCCGAGGGTGGTGGCCTGGGCGGCGACGTTGTGCGAGCGGCCGGCCATGACCAGCTCCGCGTACTCGCCGGACAGCTTGCCCAGCCGGACCAGGACGGCGACCGTGCGGTCCCGCATCAGCTCCAGGGAGAGCCGGATCTGCAGCTGCTCGACGTTCTCGGTCAGGTCGCGGGAGGTCATCCCCTTGTGCACGTGCTCGTGGCCGGCGAGGGCGTTGAACTCCTCGATCCGGGCCTTCACGTCGTGCCGGGTGACCTTCTCGCGCTCGGCGATCGAGCCGAGGTCGACCTGGTCGAGGACACGCTCGTAGTCGGCGAGCGCCGCGTCCGGAACCTCGATCCCGAGGTCCTTCTGGGCACGCAGCACCGCGAGCCACAGCTGGCGCTCCAGCTTCACCTTCTGCTCGGGGGACCAGAGGACGGCGAGCTCCGCGGAGGCGTAGCGGCCGGCCAGGACGTTGGGGATGCGGGGCTTCGCAGTCACAGCTGTCACGTGTCCAGATTCTACTGGCGGTTTCTGCAGGCCAGCGCCATGGGTCGGGCTGGAGCTTGCTACGAGACGCGCGTCACGCCCCGGTCCCCGTCAGTCGGTCTCCGGCACCTCGTACGGCACCAGCTCAGGGCGCTTCGGGGCCCGGCCGTCACCCGAGGAACGGCCCGTGAGCCGACGCCCGATCCACGGCCCCAGGTGCTCCCTGGCGAAGCGGGCGTCCGCGAGCCGCCGGGTGGCCCAGCCCGGCGGCGGGGTCGGCGCGAGCGGGGTGCGCCAGTCGTCCTCGGCCGGCAGGCCCAGGGCCTGCCAGACCGCCTCGGCCACCCGCCGGTGCCCCTCCGCGGTGAGGTGCAGCCGGTCGACGTCCCACATGCGGGGGTCGCCGAGCGCCGGAGCGCCGTACAGGTCGACGACCAGCGCCCCGTGCCGGGCGGCCAGCTCGTCCACGTAGGCGAAGAGCTCCTCCATGCGCGGCCGGAAGCGCTCCATGACCGGGCCCTGGCGGCCGGGGCTGCGCATCAGGACCAGCTGCCGGCACGACGGGGCGAGCCGCTCGACGGCCTCGCCGAGCAGGCCGCGCACCCGGCCCATGTCGCACGCGGGGCGCAGGGTGTCGTTGAGGCCGCCGACGAGGGTGACGACGTCGGCCTTCATGGCCGCCGCCGTGTCCACCTGCTCGTCGACGATCTGGCCGATCAGCTTGCCGCGCACGGCCAGGTTCGCGTACCGGAAGCCGGGCGTGCGGGCGGCGAGCCGGCCCGCGAGGACGTCGGCCCAGCCGCGGTAGGAACCGTCCGGCTGCAGATCCGACATACCCTCGGTGAAGCTGTCGCCCACGGCGACGAGACTGGTGTACGTGGCATTGATCTCCATGGCCCAGCGATCATACCGCTCGGTATGGCCGCCGTTCCGCGGAGTATGGGGAGGGGAAACCCATGAGCGAGGCGCTGCTGAGCGCGCTGACCGAGGCCCTGGCCGATCTGGTCACGGCGGTCGAGACCGCGGACGACGAGGTGCTCGACCCCGACACCGCGGTCAAGTGGCTGGAGAGCACCGCCTTCGTGCTGGGCAGACTCCCCGCAGCCGACCGCCGGACCCTCGACGGGCTGTTCCGGGACGCCGCCCTGCGGGAGCCCGCCGGCCCCTGGCGCGACCAGCTCCTGAAGGTCTCCGAGGGCTTCGGGCTGACCGAGGACCCCCACGTCGTCGACTGCGACCGTGTCGAGACCCACGTCGAGACCTTCGTCACCCTCGTCCGCGGCGCCGACCCGGCCACGCCCGTCCCGACCTGCCCCGGCTGGACCCTCGCCGACCTGGTGAAGCACCACGGCACCACCCACCGCTGGACGGAGCACCTGGTCCGCACCCGGGCCACCGAGCGGGTGTGGTCGAAGGACGTGCCCCTGGACCTGCCCGAGGACCCCGCCGCGTACGCGGACTGGCTGGCCGCGAGTGCCGAGGCGAGCCTGCGGACCCTGCGCGCCGCCGAGCCCGACGCGCCGATGTGGTCGCACGGCGCGGACCCGCACGTACGGTTCTTCCCGCGCCGGCTGCTCTTCGAGGCGGTCGTCCACCTCGTCGACGCCGAGCTGGCCCTCGGCCGGGAGCCCGGCCGGATCGACCCGGGCACGGCGGCCGACGGCATCGAGGAGTTCCTGGAGAACCTGCCGTACTTCTCCTGGGTCGCCGAGCCCGTCGCCCAGCTCGACCGGGACGGGGCGAGCCTGCGCCTGACCGCCACCGACACCGGCGCAGCGTGGACGCTCACCCTCGGCGGGGGCGGCTTCACCTGGCAGCGCAGGGCCGAGGGCGAGGCGACCGCGGCCGTCGAGGGCACCACCGCGGACCTGCTGCTCCTCGTCTACGGGCGGTACGGGACCGACGACCCGCGCTTCATGCTCGCGGGCGACCGGACGGTCCTGGACGCCTGGCGGTCGGCGACCGCGCTCTGACCCGGCCCCCGGCGCCCGGCGCTTCCCCGCCCCGTCCACCCCCGGCTCCTGCGACGCCGAAGGGCCCCCGACCGCCCCCGGCTCCGGCGACGCCGAAGGGCCCCCGTCCGCCCCCGGCTCCTGCGACGCCGAAGGGCCCCCGGCCGCCCCCGGCTCCGGCGACGACGAAGGGCCCCCGAGCGCCCCCGGCTCCGGCGACGCCGAAGGGCCCTGGAACGAGGTCCCGGGGCCCTTCGGCGCGGCGAGGGTTACGCGGCGGGGCGGCCCACCAGCTCGCGCAGGACGTCCTCCATCGTCACCAGGCCCGCCAGCCTGCCGTCGTCGTCGAGGACGGCCGCCAGATGGGTGCGGCTGCGTCGCATCGCCGTCAGCACGTCGTCCAGCGGCGTCGCCGCCCGCACCCGGGCGATCGGCCGCAGCGAGGCCACCGGGAACGGCAGGTCGCGCGGGGTGACGTCCAGGGCGTCCTTGACGTGCAGATAGCCCAGGATGCGGTGCTCCGCGTCGAGGACCGGGAAACGGGAGAACCCGGACCGGGCCGCCAGCGCCTCCAGCTGCTCCGGAGTCGTGTCCACCCGCGCGTACACGACCTTCTCCACCGGCATCACGACGTCCCGCACCGGGCGCCGCCCCAGCTCCAGGGCGTCGTGCAGCCGCTCGGCCGCCCGGTCGTCGAGCAGGCCCGCGTCACCGGCGTCGGTGACCATCCGGGCCAGCTCGTCGTCCGAGAAGGTCGCCGCGACCTCGTCCTTCACGTCCACCCGCAGCAGCTTGAGGATGCCGTTGGCGAAGGCGTTGACGGTGAAGATCACCGGGCGCAGCGCCCGGGTCACGGCCACCAGCGGGGGGCCGAGGAGCAGTGCCGTGCGGGACGGCTCGGCCAGGGCGATGTTCTTCGGGACCATCTCGCCGAGCAGCATGTGCAGATACGTCGCCAAGGTGAGCGCGATCACGAACGAGATCGGGTGCACCAGGCCGTGCGGCACGCCGACGGCGTCGAACAGCGGCTCCAGCAGATGGGCCATGGCCGGCTCGGCCACGATGCCGAGGACCAGGGTGGAGAGCGTGATGCCGAGCTGGGCGGCCGCGAGGAGCGCCGAGACGTGCTCCAGGCCCCAGATGACACTGCGGGCCCGGCGGTCACCGACCTCCGCGAGCGGCTCGATCTGGCTGCGGCGCACGGAGATCAGGGCGAACTCCGCGCCGACGAAGAAGGCGTTGACGACCAGGGTCGCCAGACCGATCAGCAGCTGGACGACGGTCATCGGCCGGCCTCCTCACCCGCGTGGGGGAGCGGGGCGTGCAGCAGCACCCGGGCGGCACGCCGCCCGGTGGCGTCGACCACGTCGAGCCGCCAGTCGGCCAGCTCCACGCTGTCGCCGAGGACCGGGATCCGGCCGAGCGCGGTGGCGAGCACGCCGGCCAGGGTCTCGTACGGACCCTCCGGCACGCGCAGGCCGATGGCCTCCAGCTGGTCGGTGCGGGCCGCGCCGTCCGCGGACCACAGCGCACGGCCGTCGGCGTCCTCGCCCACCCGCGCCAGGTCCGGCGTCTCGTGCGGGTCGTGCTCGTCGCGCACCTCGCCGACGACCTCCTCGACGATGTCCTCCAGGGTCGCGACGCCGGCCGTGCCGCCGTACTCGTCGATGACGACGGCCATGGTCTGCTTCCCGGACAGGCGGTCGAGCAGCTTGTCCACGGTCAGGCTCTCGGGGACGAGCAGCGGTTCGCGCAGCAGCTCGCCGACGCTCCGGCGGTGCCGCTCCTCGGCCGGTATCGCGAGCACGTCCTTGATGTGCGCGATGCCGACGACCGAGTCCAGGTTGCCGCGGTAGACGGGGAAGCGGCTCAGGCCGGTCGCCCGGGTCGCGTTGGCGACGTCCTCGGCGGTGGCCTGCGCCTCCAGGGCGGTGACCTGGACGCGCGGGGTCATCACGTTCTCCGCGGTGAGCTCGGCCAGGTTGAGGGTGCGGACGAACAGCTCGGCGGTGTCCGCCTCCAGGGCGCCCTCCTTGGCGGAGTGCCGGGCCAGGGCCACCAGCTCCTGCGGGGAGCGGGCGGAGGCCAGCTCCTCGGCCGGCTCCAGGCCGAGGCGGCGCACGGAGCGGTTGGCCGTGTTGTTGAGGTGGCTGATCAGCGGCTTGAACGCGGCGCTGAAGACCCGCTGCGGGGTCCCCACCACCTTGGCGACCGCCAGCGGGGAGGAGATCGCCCAGTTCTTCGGCACCAGCTCGCCGACGACCATCAGGACGACGGTCGACAGGGCGGTGCCGATCACCAGGGCCACCGAGGAGGCGACCGAGGGGGACAGGCCGAGGGCCTCGACCGGGCCGCGGATCAGCGCGGCGATCGACGGCTCGGAGAGCATGCCGACGACCAGATTGGTCACGGTGATGCCGAGCTGGGCGCCGGACAGCTGGAAGGTGAGCGACCTGACGGCCTTCAGGGCGCCGGCCGCGCCCCGCTCGCCCCGCTCCGCGGCGGCTTCGAGCTCGGAGCGCTCCACGGTGGTGAGCGAGAACTCGGCCGCCACGAAGGCGCCACAGGCGAGGGCGAGGAGCAGAGCCACCAGGAGCAGCAACACCTCGGTCATCGGTTCACCTCCGTCCCTCGACGAGTCCCATGATCAGCCAGGGACGGGAGGAGCGCGCGATGTCGGCCGCGCGTGCGGGTACTAGGAGGCTCGCCCATGGGCGGACGCTCACACCTTTCGGTAGATGATCGATTCTGCACACCATGGTAAAGGATCGGCAAAGCGCCCCGGCTCAGTCGGCCAGCGGCTTCACCCAGCGCGTCCACTCCTCCTGGGGCCCGTACGCCGCCGCCCGCCACGCGGCCTGACCCAGCGCGTTCCGGTCGAGCACCATGGCGTCCACGCGCCGGCCACCGAGCCGTACGAAACGCTCCTCGGCCGCGCCGAGCAGCGCCCCGCCGATACCGCGGCGCCGGTGACCGGGGTGGACGGCGAGCCGGTACAGATGACAGCGCCAGCCGTCGAAGCCGGCGATCACCGTCCCCACCAGCTCCCCCTCCCGCTCCGCGAGCAGCAGCGCCTCCGGGTCGCGCTCGACGAGCCGCGCCACCCCGGCGCGGTCGTCGCTGATGCTGGTCCCCTCGGCCGCCGCCTTCCAGAAGGCGAGCACGGCATCGATGTCGGCCGCCACCGCGGCCCGTATCCGAAGATCGTCCATCCCGGCATCCCACCACCGGCGGCTCCCGCCCGTCGAGCGCGTTTCACCCCTCAGACGCGCGCAGCTCCGCGATCACCGGACCGAACGCCTCCATGGAGTGGTCGAGCACCGTGACGTACGAGATCCCGAGCCGCTCCCGCAGCGCGACGAGCCGGTCGGCGATGTCCCGCACGGTCCCGATCGCGAGGACCGGCAGCTCGAGCACCTGCTCCTCGGAGAGGTACGGCACCAGCGGAAGGAACTCCGCCACCGCCTGCGCGGGATCGTCGGTCACGATCACCCGCTGGAGCAGCAGATTGCGCTCCGCGGGCGCCCGGCGCCCGGCCTCCCGCTCGTACCCCTCGTACGCCGCCACCCGCGCGGCCACCTCCTCGGCGGTCAGCAGGGTGGGCGCGCCGCCGTCGAACCGGCCACCCGAGAACGCCATCACGTCCGCGTGGCGGGCGGCCAGCCGCAGCACCCGGTTCCCGTTGCCGCCGATGAGCAGCCGCACCCGCGGTGAGCCCTCGCCGCCCTTCAGCGCCCCGCCCAACTCCTCGACCGCACGCGCCAGATGATCGACCCGCCCGCGCGGCGGCAGGAACGGGATGCCGGCCTGCTCGTGCTCGGCCGGCACGTATCCCGTACCCAGTCCCAGCTCCAGTCGCCCCTCGGTCAGCGCGGCCGTCGTCGTCACCTCGCGCGCCAGCAACACCGGGTTCCAGAAAGCCGCGTTGAGCACGAAGGTGCCCACCCGCGGTCGGGTCGTGGCCTCCGCCGCGGCGACGAGCGACGGGAAGGGGGCGGGCATGCCGAGGTGGTCGGCGACCTGGATCAGGTCGTACCCGAGCTCCTCGGCGCGGCGGCAGCGGGCGCGCCACTCGCCGCCGGTGCCGGGAGTGAGCATGGTGACGGAGAACCGGAACGGCTGAACCACGGCGAACCTCCAGGCTGACGGACCCTCGGCCTCCCAGCCTCTCAGCCCCCGGGCCTCCCGGCCCCCCTGGCCTTCCGGTCCGTCAACCCGTCACGAAGCAGAACTCGTTCCCCTCGGGGTCGAGCATCACCTGGAAGGACCCCTGCTCGTCGGTCACGAGACCACCCGACCGGCGGGCCCCCAGAGGGAGCACCTCGTCGGCCGCCGCCCCGGGATCGGCCACCTCCACGTCCAGGTGCACCCGGTTCTTCACCGCCTTGCCCTCCGGCACCCGCTGGAAGGCGATCCGCACGAACCCCGGCGGGTCCACGTACGCCCAGTCGGGGCTCCGGTCGACCGGAGCCCCGCCGAGGACCGCCGCCCAGAACCGCACCAGGGCGGCCGGTCCGGCACAGTCGAACATGATCTCCTGCACACGAGCACGCATGCGGTCAGCGTACGGCGCCGCGATGCCGTTCACGGATCCGTGGTCGGGGCCCGGGGCTCAGCCGCCGGCCCCGGCCGCCGCGGCGAACGCCGCCGCGTCCCAGGTGCCGCCCAGCGCGGGCGCCAGCCACGAGGCCGCCCCCGCCCGGAACTCCTCCGCCGCCAGCGTGCCCGCGCCCGCCGGCACCGCCCCGAGCAGCGGCGCGCCCGCCGACTCCGGGAGGTCCGCCAGGTTGCAGCGCGCGGCCAGGTCGGGGGCGTCCGGCCAGCTGCCGACCACCACGCCCAGCTGCTCGATGCCGCGCGCCCGCAGCGCCTCGCCCGTGAGGGTGGTCGAGTTGAGCGTGCCCAGCCCGGCCTGGACCACGACGAGCACCGGCGCGCCGAGCAGTCGGGCCGCGTCCGCGAGGGTCCCGCCCTCCTCGTCGAACCGTACGAGCAGCCCGCCCGCGCCCTCCACGAGCACCAGGTCGTGCGTGGCCGCCAGTTCGCGTGCCGCCGCCGCGACCGCGTCCGGTCCGACCGGCGCGAGCCCGGCCCGGCGCGCCGCGGTCCCGGGCGCCAACGGCTCCGGGAACCGCGCCAGTTCCGCCCCGGTCACCGCCCCCGACAGCCGCACCACCTCGTCCACGTCCCCCGGCTCCCCGGGCCCGACCCCCGTCTGCGCGGGCTTCAGAACGGCGACGGACCGCCCGGAGGCGGTGGCGACCGCGGCGAGCGCGGCGGTGACGACGGTCTTGCCGATCTCGGTGCCGGTGCCGCTGACGACGATGACGGTCATGGAGCGAAAGTCCTCTCAATTCGAAGCAATCCGGACCCCACGTGACGCGGGGCCGGGTCACGCCCGACGGGTGGCCGCGCCCCAGGACGGAGTCCGGGGAGCAACGACCACCCGCGACGGGGTGGATGGGGGGCGGCGCGGCGCCCGCAGCCGGGCGCGCGGCCACCTCTCCCCGCTCAGCCCGCGGCAGCCGCCGCTCTCACCGCCGCGCAGATGCGCGCCACGTCCTCGTCGCCCGTCACGAACGGCGGCATCGTGTAGATGAGGTCGCGGAACGGGCGGACCCACACCCCGGCGCGCACGGCGGCGCGGGTGGCGGAGGCCATGTCGACGTCGTGGTCGAGCTGGACGACGCCGATCGCGCCGAGGACGCGGACGTCGCGCACGCCCGGGACGTCTGCGGCGTCCGCGAGTCCCTCGCGGAGGCCGGTCTCGATGCGCTTGACCTCGACCTGCCAGTCCTGCCCGAGCAGCAGGTCCAGGGAGGCGAGGGCGACCGCCGAGGCGAGCGGGTTCCCCATGAAGGTCGGCCCGTGGGCGAGGACGGGGACCTCGCCCCGGGAGATGCCCTCGGCCACCCGGCTCGTGCAGAGCGTCGCTGCCATCGACAGATACCCGCCGGTCAGTGCCTTGCCGACGCACATCACGTCGGGGGAGACCCCGGCGTGGTCGGCGGCGAACAGCGCGCCGGTGCGCCCGAATCCGGTCGCGATCTCGTCGAAGATCAGCAGCACGTCGTGAGCGTCGCACGCCTCGCGCAGCACCCGCAGGTACTCCGGGCTGTGGAAGCGCATGCCGCCGGCGCCCTGCACGACCGGTTCGACGATGACCGCGGCGAGCTCGTCGGCGTGCCGTCCGATCGTCTCGCGGAGCAGTTCCGCGTACGACTCCTCGTAGTCGACCGGCGGCGCGTCCACGAAGAGCTGCCGCTGGAGCACCCCGGACCACAGCTCGTGCATGCCGCCGTCGGGGTCGCACACGGACATCGGCTGCCAGGTGTCGCCGTGGTAGCCGCCGCGCCAGGTGAGGAGCCGCTGCTTGCGGGGACGCCCGACGGAGCGCCAGTGCTGCAGGCACATCTTGGCCGCGACCTCGACCGCGACCGAACCGGAGTCGCTGAGGAAGACGTGCCGCAGCGGTTCCGGGGTGATCTCGACGAGACGGGTCGCGAGCCGGACGGCCGGCTCGTGGGTGAGCCCGCCGAACATGACGTGGCTCATCCGGTCGAGCTGGCCGCGCACCGCCTCGTTGAGCACGGGGTGGTTGTAGCCGTGGATGGCCGACCACCACGAGGACATGCCGTCGACCAACTCGGTCCGGTTCTCGCTGGGTTCGGCCAGTCGCAACCGCACCCCCGACGCGGACGCGACGACCAGCGGATCCGTACGGCCGGGCATGGGGCCGTACGGGTGCCAGACGTGCGCCCGGTCCAGGGCGAGGAGTTCGTCGTTACGCATTCGGCGCGAGGTCCGTGCCGGCGCCGCGGCGACGCACGGCCACCAGGTCCGTCCGGGCCTCCGAGGCCGGCGCCGTGGCCGCCGCCGGCACGTCGGCGTGCCCGCCGCACGGACCGCACCCGCCGCCCGCCGCGGCGTGCGAGCCACAGCCCGCGCCCGCCTCGGCGGCGGAACCGCACCCGCCGCCACCGGCCTCGGCGTGCGAGCCGCAGCCGCCGCCCGCCGCAGCGGCGAGCGCGTCCGCCCGGTGCGCCGGGAGCGTCGTCGTGCCCGCGCCCTCCACCTCGAAGCCCGCGTCCGCGATCATGTCGAGGTCCGCCTGGCCGGCCTGGCCCTCGCTGGTGAGGTAGTCGCCGAGGAAGATCGAGTTGGCGATGTGCAGCGCCAGCGGCTGCATCGTCCGCAGGTGCACCTCACGGCCGCCCGCGATGCGGACCTCCACGTCCGGGCAGACGAACCGCACCATCGCGAGGATCCGCAGGCAGCGCTGCGGGGTGAGGTGCCACTCCTTGGCGAGCGGCGTGCCCTCGAAGGGGATGAGGAAGTTGACCGGCACCGAGTCGGAGTCCAGCTCGCGCAGCGCGAACACGACGTCGACCAGGTCCTCGTCGCTCTCGCCCATGCCCGCGATCAGGCCCGAGCAGGCCGACAGACCGGCGCCGTGCGCCTTCTGCACGGTGTCCACGCGGTCCGCGTAGGTGTGGGTGGTCGTGATGTCCCCGTACGTCCCCTCGGACGTGTTGAGGTTGTGGTTGTACGCGTCGGCGCCGGCGTCCTTGAGGCGCTCGGCCTGGCCGTCGGAGAGCAGACCGAGGCAGGCGCACACCTCGATGCCCTCGTTCTGCTCCTTGATCGCCTCGATGGTCTTGCCGACCCGCTCGACGTCACGGTCCGTCGGACCGCGACCGCTCGCCACCAGGCAGACCCGCTTCGCGCCGCCCGCGACACCGGCCGCCGCCGCGGCCGACGCCTCGTCGGGCTTCAGCCACGTGTACTTGAGGATGCCCGCGGTCGAGCCGAGCCGCTGCGAACAGTACGAGCAGTCCTCGGGGCACAGCCCCGACTTCAGATTGACGAGATAGTTGAGCTTCACCCGTCGCCCGAACCACTGGCGGCGCACCTTGCCGGCCGCGGTCACCACATCGAGCAGGTCGTCGTCGGATGTCGCCAGGACGGCGAGCGCTTCTTCACGGGTCGGCAGCTCGCGCCGCAGCCCCTTCTCCACCAGGGTGTTCAGCAGGTCCATAAGGGCTGATCCTTACCTACGGCGGCCACCGGGGCCAAGGAAGAGAAGAACAAACCGACCGCTTTGAAGTGTGTGTATGGCCACACCCTGCCCTCGGGCCCGGACCGTTAGGGTCTGTGGGCTGCCTACAAAAGGATCTGCCATGCCGCCGTACGCCGAGGACCCGCAGGACGTGCAGGACCCGAGCGAGGGCCCCGACCCGCGCCGGACCGCCTTCGCCTGGACCGAGGCCGCGGCACGGCAGCGCGCGGAGGCGGGTCTCGTACGGACCCTGCGGCCACGGGCGGCCGAGTCGGAGCTGCTGGACCTCGCGAGCAACGACTACCTCGGCCTCACCCGCCGCCCGGAGATCACCGAGGCGGCGGCCGAGGCGGCCCGCCGCTGGGGCGCGGGCTCCACCGGCTCACGGCTCGTCACCGGCTCGACGCGGCTGCACGCCCGCCTGGAGCGCGAGCTCGCCGAGTTCTGCGGGTTCGAGGCGGCGCTCGTCTTCTCCTCCGGCTACACCGCCAACCTGGCCGCCCTCACCGCGCTCTCCTCCCGGGACGGCCTGATCGTCTCGGATTCCGGCAACCACGCCTCGATCGTCGACGGCTGTCGGCTGTCCCGGGCCGAGACGGCGGTCGTCCCGCACGCCGACCCGGAGGCCGTCGCCAAGACCCTCGGCGCGCACCCGGGCCGCCGGGGGCTCGCGGTCAGCGACTCCGTCTTCTCGGTCGACGGTGACAAGGCCCCCCTCGCGGCGCTCGCGGCGGCCTGCCGGGCGCACGGCGCGGGCCTCGTCGTCGACGACGCGCACGGCCTCGGGGTGCTCGGCGACGGCGGGCGCGGCGCCCTCCACGAGGCGGGGCTCGCGGGCGCCCCGGACGTCGTCGCCACGCTCACCCTCTCCAAGTCGCTCGGCAGCCAGGGCGGCGCCGTGCTCGGCCCGGCCCGCGTGATCGAGCACCTGGTGAACGCGGCCCGCACCTTCATCTTCGACACGGGCCTCGCCCCGGCCGCCACGGGCGCCGCCCTGGCGAGCCTGCGGCTGATCGCGGCCGAGCCGGCACTGGCGGCCCGGTCCCGTACGGTCGCGACCACGCTCCACCGCCTCCTCAGCGACGCCGGCCTGACCGCCGTACGCCCCGACGCGGCCGTGGTCTCGGTCCGCGCCCCGGGTCCGAACGAGGCCCTCCGCTGGGCCGCCGACTGCCGAGAACTCGGCCTCGCCGTCGGCTGCTTCCGCCCCCCGTCGGTCCCGGACGGCATCTCCCGTCTCCGTCTGACCGCCCGCGCGGACCTCACCGACGCCGAGATCGGGCGCGCGGTCGCGACGATCCTCCGCACGGCCCCGGAGGGCGCGGCGGTCTGAGATCCACCGCCGACAGGACCGGCCGCGTCAGGGGACTCCTGGTCGTTCGGGCGCGGGCGGGGGCTCGGGGTCCTGGTCGTTCGGGCGCGGGCGGTGGCTCGGAATCCTGGCCGTCCCGGCGCGGGTGTCCGCCCGGGGCAGGGATCCTGGGGCGTCCGGCCGCAACCGCGTCGGCCGTCGCGCTCGTCCTACAGCGCACCATGCCGAGCCTCAACGCACCCCTCCCAGACCTGCTGACCTCGTCCTTCCGCCGCCTGCTCGCCTTCGCGTGGGGGCAGACCCGGGCCTGCGCCTTCGCGATCGCGCTGCTGTCGGGGGTGGCGGCGTCCACGCTGCTGCCCGGGCTCCCGGTGGCCCGTTACGACCTGCTCGTCGTGTACGGCGTGCTGCTCACCCTGCTCTTCTGGCTGCGCGGCTGGGAGTCGGGGCGTGACGTCGCCGTCATCGCCGTCTGCCATGTCATCGGCCTGGCCTTCGAGCTGGTGAAGGTGTCGCTCGGCTCGTGGAGCTACCCCGAGCCGGCGGTGCTGAAGTTCGCCGGCGTCCCGTTGTACGGCGGCTTCCTCTACGCGGCCGTCGGCAGTTACGTCTGCCGGGCCTGGCACCTCTTCGACCTCGAGCTGGTCCGCTACCGGCCGCGGTCCACGGCGGTGGTGGCCGCGGCGATCTACCTGAACTTCTTCACCCACCACTGGCTGCCGGACGCGCGCTGGCCACTGGCCGCGGTGCTGCTGGCCGTCACGGCGGGCACCTCCGTGCGGTTCACGGTGCGCGGTGCCCGCCTGCGGATGCCGCTGGCCCTGTCCTTCGTGCTGATCGGCTTCTTCCTGTGGCTGGCGGAGAACCTCGCCACGTACGTGGGCGCCTGGCGCTACCCGTACCAGCTCCACGGGTGGCAGCCCGTCGGCGTGGAGAAGTTCGGCGCATGGTCGCTGCTGATCAGCATCACCTTCGTCCTGGCCGCGGCCACCCGCCGCACGGCGGATCGCTAAGGGGCGTCTTCCCCGGCCTCGCCCCTGCGGCCGTGGGGACGGCGCTGCTCCTCGCGGCCCAGCCCGGGGGACTGGCGCTTGGCGTCCATGCCGTGCGTGTCGGACGCGGCGGCGCCGCGACGGCCGCGTACCGCTTCCTCGGCCTCCCGGCGGGCCTCGGCGTCGCCGCTCTCCCCGACGGCCTCGGACGGTGTGGTGCGGGGCGGCGCGTCCGCGGGAAGCGTGCGCCGGCGCTCGTGGTGGCTCATGTTCGTCCTCCGGATTCGTACGCCGAACGGGTGGGACGTGCAGGCGGCTGCCCGGTGGTCTCAGGCGGAAACGCCGGGCGCGGCGGCGAGCACGAACGGGTGGCCGGCCGGGTCGGTACAGCGCCGCAGGGCGGAGCGCCGGTCGAGGCGGGTGCCGTCGACCTCGGCCGCCACCGGCCGCGCGCCCAGGCCGATGGCCTCCCGCTCGGCCTCGTCGAGGGCCTCGGGGGCGACCAGGATCCACAAGTGGGCCTGCTGGGAGTCCTCCGGCCGGGGCCAGCTGGGCGGAGCCTGGCCGGGGTCGCGGTGGATGCCGAGGGCGACGCCCGTGGGGGAGGAGACCAGGACCAGGTCGGGGTCGCCCTCGGCCGGTTCGGCGGTGCCGCCCAGCAGGGCGGCGTAGAAGCGGGCGAGGGGCTCGGGATCGCTGCTGTCGAGGACGAGGAGGGTGCTCTTGGAGACGCTCATACGGCTCGTGTGCCCGCTCAAGAGCCCTGCAGGCACGCCGAGTCGGGATCCGGTCGCCCGTCGGACGGTTCACCGCTTCGGGCGATAGATATCCGTACATCTTGGTGGATCGCCGTCGGCGCGGCACGATCGGTGGCAGTCTGGCGCTCAGCGCAATCCGGGCCGGGCCCGGTGGGAAAGGGACGGCGTCGCCATGGCAGACCACCAGGAAGCAACCGTGACGCTGCCGAGCGATCCCGCCTCGGTGTCCACCGCGCGGAGGTACGTCGCCGAGGTGCTCACCTCCTGGGGGCTGGGGAGCGCGAGCGACACGGCGGAAACGGTCCGCCTGATCGTCTCCGAACTGGCGACCAATGCCGTGCTGCACACCTTCGGCCAGTCGCCCCACTTCACCGTCGAGATCCGTCTCGAACGCGACGAGCAGCTGCACATCGGTGTGACCGACAGCCATCCGCGCTGGCCCCGGCGCCTCCCGGCGGCCGTACAGCAGGACAACGGGCGTGGCATGGTCATCATCCGCTCGCTCACCGCCGAGGCCGGCGGCCGCCTCTCGGTCAAGCCGACGGCCGAGGGCGGCAAGACGGTCTGGATCAACCTGCCCTGGACGGCCCCGACGCTGACGCCCCGGTAGGTCCCCCGCGCCGCCCCGCGGCCGCCCGCCCCCGGTGCCACGACCCGGGGACGGGGACGCGCGGGGCAGGGGACGCGGGGCGGGGGCCACGGGGACGCGGCCTCGGGCGGGGCAGGGGCCCGGCCGGCCGGGCGGCCTGCGGCGGGGTCCGCGGGTCAGCGGACGCGGCCGTACAGCACCTTCGACGACCAGATCCTGTCGAGCTTCACCCACGAACCGGTCTTCGGGGAGTGCCAGATCTTGTTGTTACCCGCGTAGATTCCGACGTGGTACACCCTTCCGCCGGAATGGAAGAAGACGAGGTCCCCCTTCTGCCGGCTGGACGCCGAGATGTGTCGTGTCTTGTTGTACTGCTGCTGCGCGGTGCGGGGCAGCGTCTTGCCCGCCTTCTTGTACGAGTAGAGCGTGAGGCCCGAGCAGTCGAATCTGCTGGGGCCCGAGGCGCCGTACTTGTAAGGCGATCCCTTCTTCGAGGCGGCGATGCCCAGTGCCGTGTTGGCGTACGAGCTCGCGGCCTGGGCCTCCGGCGCCGCTCCTGGGGCGAGCAGCGTGCCGCCGACGGCGGCGAGGGTGAGAGCCGAGACGGCTCCGGCCCGGGACAGCAGGGACGGGACATGAATCTGCGCAGTCATGCGCAACCCTTCGTCAGCCGCCTGCGAAGGATGACCTGTCGGGTTCGGGCTGGCGAAGATGCCCGGCCGCGGCTGCGGCTTCACCCCGAGGGACATCACCCTTGCGGGCACGTCCCGTGTTGCTCGGGTCCTCCACTCCTGCCGATCCACTCCTGTCGACCAGACGTCCGGGACAGCGGCAGGACTCGGCGTCCGCCCGGACCGCCCCGCCTCGGGTGGCGGGGGCTTGTCGTCGACAGGGATCTTGACTCACAGTCGGGCCGAAATCCGAGCTGAAACGGCGATATGTGAGGCTCCTCACGACTGATCCATTCGAGTGGACAGTCAGGTTTCGCGATCTTCGGAGGTTTGGCCGACGAGCCCTTCACCAGGCATGGAATGCCCGATTCCGCCAGATGCGTACACCTGTTGCGCAACTTACCTGAGCTCCATGTCGATTCATCGACTACGCCGAACGGGGGAGCGATTCTGCGGTGTGGGTGCCCCGAGTGGACCTCGACACGACACGCGGCTCTGTCAACTCTCCTGTTCTCCGGGGACGGTGACGCGGCCCGAGCGGCGTTCGCCGTCCAACACCCTTAGCGCACGCGCCAATGTGGCCGCGTGCACCTCGGCCTCGCCCCGCATATGCATGAGCGTCAGGGCGTCCCGGAGCGCCGTCGCCCGTCCGACCAGGGCCTGCGCGGCCCGCAGTGCCCCATAGGTATGCGAACCCCTGGATGGATTGATCCTTCCCAGCAGGTCGACGACTTCGAGGTAGGCGTCGACGAACTCGCCCTCGGCGCGCGTCAGTGCGGGCAGCGGCGGCAGCTCCGGGACCATGGCCGGCTCAGCCCTCGCCGGCGGCGCCGGCGGACGCGCGGCGGCTCGTCACCACGTGGTCCAGCAGCCCGTACTCCCGCGCTCCCGGCGCGTCGAGGACGGTGGTCCGGTCGATGTCGGCGTCGACCCGGTCGCGGTCCTGTCCGGTGTGCTCGGCGAGCAGTCCGGCGACCAGTGCGCGCTGCCGCAGCAATTCCCGCGCGTGGATGTCGAGATCGCTGGGCTGTCCCTGCAACGGCTCGTCGAGCGCGGGCTGCTGGAGGACGATCCTGGCTCCCGGCAACGCGAGCCGGCGCCCCGGTGAGCCGGCGGCCAGCAGTACCGCGGCGGGGCCGACGGCCTGGCCGAGACACGTGGTCTCCACCTCGCACGAGACCGTGCGGATCGTGTCGTAGATCGAGGTCATCGCGCTGATCGAGCCCCCGGGGGAGTTGATGTAGAGGCTGATCACCTGCCCCGGGGCCGCGTGGTCCAGGTGCAGGAACTGGGCGATGACGTCGTTGGCCGAGGTCTCGTCGATCGGCGTGCCCAGGAAGACGATCCGCTCCTGCAGCAGCTTCGCGTACGGGTCGAGGGTGCGGGTCCCCGAGCTCGTGCGCTCGGTGAACTCCGGAAGGACATGTCGCATGGTCTGACGCATGACGCTCCTCCTTCTGTAAAAAATGTACAGGACGTACAGCCCGTAAGATGAGGAGCATGGCCTATGAGATTCCGGTGACGCAAGCGCGTGCAGAGCTCGCGGACCTGATCAACCGCGTCGTCTACGGCGGTGAGCGCGTGGTCGTCACCCGGCACGGGAAGCCGCTCGTCGCCCTGGTCTCCGCCGCTGACCTGGAACGACTCGAGGCGGCCGACGCTCCGGCCGAGGAGCAGGTGATCAGTTCGGTCTCCGCCGTCCGCGGCATCGCGTCCGCTCCGGGTGAACAGCGCCGCTTCGGTATCGCCGCGCACCATCGCGATCCGGGCGCCCCCGACGCGTAGCGCCCGTGAAGAAGGCCGTGTGCCTTCGTCCGGGCGGACGAAGGCACACGGCCTCGGGCGGTTCTCGGGTGCTCAGGCGACCGGCTCCGGCGTCGGCGTCGGCGTCGGGACCGCCGGGGCGTCGGTCCGTGCCGCCCCGAGCCGCGCGCCGGCCAGGACCGCCGTCAGGCCCGCCACCGTCCATGCCGACAGGACGAGCAGCGCGGGTCCCGCGCCCGCCCCGTCGAAGTACGCGACCGAGCGCAGGGCCGTGCCGGCCGCGCCCGGGGGGAGCCACTGACCGACCGTGCCCACCGGGGCGGGGAGCAGTTCGGGTGCGCTGGAGACCCCGGAGAACGGGTTGCCCAGCAGGATCATCAGGAGTGCCCCAAGTCCGAGTCCGGGCCTGCCGATCAGCGCGGCGAGCCCCGTGAACGTCGAGCCGACGGCGAGCACGGTCAGGGCCAGCACCCCGGCCTCGGACCACCAGGAGCCGGTGAACGCGCCGAGCCAGCTGTCCGCGAGTGCGGCGCCCGTCAGGCCCGCGAGGGCGGCGGCGCCCCCGAGGGCCACGGCCGCCCGGGCGCCGCGCAGTCCGAGCATGGTGGTGACGACGCCGGAGGCGGCCCCGGCCAGCGCGAGTGGCAGCAGTCCCGCCGCGAGGACGGCGCCGCGCGGGTCGGCGGAGGGCGCCGCCACCACATCGGTCACCTTGGGGAGCGTGCCGGCCGGCAGCTGAGCGGCGACGGCCTCGCGCAGCAGTCCGGCGACGACCGGGCTCGCGGCGGACGCGGTCAGGAGTTCGGGTCCCCGGGGCGTGGCGACGATGGCGCCGTATACGGCCCGGTCCTCGATCGCGGCGCGGGCGGCGGCCGCGTCGGCGTACCGGTGCACCTCGAACGCGCCGTCGCGCTCGGCGAGCCGTTGTGCCAAGGGGGTGGTGACGGAGGCGGGGCCGGCGAGTCCGATCGGAAGGTCGCGGGGGGCGATCCGGGCGGCCGGCCAGGCGAAGGCCCAGAGGGCGAAGGCGACGACGGCGGGGATCAGCAGGATCACCGAGACGGTCTTGCGCGTGGCTGTGGCGGACATGACTCCAGCTCGATTCGGGACGAGGCGTCAAAGAGAAGGATCGTTCGTTTTACGTTCCGCCGTCACTGTCCTGCCGGGGGCGTCGCTTGTCAAGAATGAATATTCGTTTTACGTTGGCCCGCATGGCCCGTGTCACTCAGGAACACCTCGACGCCCGCCGCCGCCAGATCCTCGACGGCGCCGCCCGCTGCTTCGCCCGCAACGGCTTCCACGCCACGTCCATGCAGGACGTGCTGACCGAGGTGGGCCTGTCGGCGGGCGCGGTCTACCGCTACTTCCGCGGCAAGGACGAGCTGATCGCGGCCATCGCCGACGAGGCGTTCGCCGGCATCCGCGGCGCCTTCGAGGACGCCTCGAGGGCCACTCCGCCGCCCACCCCCGACGTGCTGCTCGGCGAAGTCCTCCGGCTCTTCCTGGAGGAGCGGATCCCGGGGGCCGACCGGCAGGCCTTTCCGCGGTTGATCCTCCAGGTGTGGAGCGAGACGCTGCGCGACGAACGGCTGGCCGAGACCCTGGAGCGCGGGTTCACCGCCATGCGCGAGGTCTGGGCGCGACTGGTCGTCGCGTACCGCGAGAACGGGCTGATGGCCGCCGACGTGTCCGCCGACCACATGGCCCGGATCCTCATCGCGATCGCCCAGGGGTGCATCGCCCAGCAGGCGCTCTTCGGCGACATGAGCGTCGGGATACTGGAGGACGGGGTGCGCGGGCTGATGTCCATGCATACGCAAAGCCCGAGTTAACGAGCCGGAAAAACTTCCGCCCTAACCTGCAATGTCTGACCCGGCGGCCCTTCCTGTGGCTCAACAGAGTGTTGAAGATCGCTAAGGTCCGCTGCTGTCCGGGTGTGTCACCCGGTGGAAGACAGTGAGGTGGAAGCGTGCAACTCAGCCCCCACGAGCAGGAACGCCTGCTCATCCATGTCGCGGCCGACGTGGCCGAGAAGCGCCGGGCGCGCGGCGTGCGGCTCAACCACCCCGAGGCCGTCGCGCTCATCACCTCCCATGTCCTGGAAGGCGCCCGCGACGGCCGTACCGTCGCCGAGCTGATGGCCTCCGGGCGCAAGGTGATCACCCGCGACGAGGTCATGGACGGCATCCCCGACATGATCCACGACGTCCAGGTCGAGGCCACCTTCCCCGACGGGACCAAGCTCGTCACCGTCCATGACCCGATCGTGTGAAAGCGGGCGGCCACCGATGATCCCCGGAGAAATCCTCTACGGGGACGGCCCGGTAACCCTCAACGAGGGCCGCCCCGTCTCCCGCCTCACCGTCCTCAACGCCGCCGACCGGCCCGTCCAGGTCGGCTCCCACTACCACTTCGCCGAGGCCAACCCCGGTCTCCACTTCGACCGCGCCGCCGCCCGCGGCCTGCGGCTGCACATCGCCGCCGGCACCGCCGTCCGCTTCGAGCCCGGCATCCCCGTCGAGGTCGAGCTCGTGCCGATCGCCGGCCGCCGGATCGTGCCCGGCCTGCGCGGCGAGACCGCCGGACCCCTGGACCACGTCGAGACCGAGGGGGGCGAGCGTGCCTGAGCTGCACCGCGCCGTCTACGCCGACCTGTTCGGCCCCACCACCGGCGACCGGATCCGGCTCGCCGACACCGACCTGCTCGTCGAGATCGAGGAGGACCGCTCCGGCGGCCCCGGCCGCGCCGGCGACGAGGCCGTCTTCGGCGGCGGCAAGGTCATCCGCGAGTCCATGGGGCAGTCGCGCACCACCCGCGCCGAAGGCGCCCCCGACACGGTGATCACCGGCGTGGTGGTCATCGACCACTGGGGGATCGTCAAGGCCGACATCGGCATCCGCGACGGCCGGATCACCGCCCTCGGCAAGGCCGGCAATCCCGACACCATGGACGGCGTCCACCCCGACCTCGTCATCGGGCCCGAGACCGAGGTGATCGTCGGCAACGGGCGGATCGTCACCGCGGGCGCCGTCGACGCCCACGTGCACTTCATCTCGCCCACCGTCGTCGAGCAGGCCCTCGCCACCGGCGTCACGACCCTCGTCGGCGGCGGCACCGGACCCGCCGAGGGCACCAAGGCCACCACCATCACCCCCGGCCCCTGGCACATGGCCCGGATGTTCGAGGCCCTGGACACCTTCCCCGTGAACATCGGCCTGCTCGGCAAGGGCAACACGATGTCCCGCGAGGCCATGCACTCCCAACTGCGCGGCGGCGCCCTCGGGTTCAAGATCCACGAGGACTGGGGAGCCACGCCCGCCGTCATCGACGCCTGCCTGAGCGTCTGCGAGGAGACCGGCGCCCAACTCGCCGTCCACACCGACACGCTCAACGAGGCGGGCTTCGTCGGCGACACCCTCGCCGCGATCGCGGGCCGCACGATTCACGCGTACCACACCGAGGGGGCCGGCGGGGGGCACGCACCGGACATCATCACCGTGGTCTCCGAGCCGTACGTGCTGCCCAGCTCGACCAACCCCACCCGGCCGCACACCATCAACACCATCGAGGAACACCTCGACATGCTGATGGTCTGCCACCACCTCAACCCGGCCGTGCCCGAGGACCTCGCCTTCGCCGAGTCCCGCATCCGGCCCTCCACGATCGCCGCCGAGGACGTCCTGCACGACCTCGGCGCCATCTCGATCATCTCCTCCGACTCCCAGGCCATGGGCCGGATCGGCGAGGTCGTCATGCGGACCTGGCAGACCGCCCACGTCATGAAGAAGCGGCGCGGCGCCCTGCCCGGCGACGGGGCCGCCGACAACCACCGGGCCCGGCGCTACGTCGCCAAGTACACGATCAACCCGGCCGTCGCCCAGGGCATGGGCCACCTCATCGGCTCCGTCGAACCCGGCAAGCTCGCCGACCTGGTGCTGTGGGAGCCGGCCTTCTTCGGCGTCAAGCCGCTCGTCGTCCTCAAGGGAGGCCAGATCGCCTACGCGCAGATGGGCGACGCCAACGCCTCCATCCCCACGCCCCAACCCGTCCTGCCCCGGCCGATGTTCGGCGCGGTCGGGCGGGCGGCCGCGGCCGGCTCGGTCAACTTCGTCGCGGAGGCGGCCATCGAGGACGACCTGCCGCACAAGCTCGGCCTGCACAAGGAGTTCACCGCCATCGGCTCCACCCGGCGGGTCACCAAGGCCGACATGCGGGAGAACGACGCCCTGCCCCGCGTGGAGGTCGACGCCGACACGTTCTCGGTGACCATCGACGGCGAGCACGTCGAACCGGCCCCCGCCGAAGAACTGCCCATGGCCCAGCGTTACTTCCTCTTCTGAGCGCCGAAGACCCCACGATGACCCGATCCGCACTCCTGGTGCTCGCCGACGGGCGTTTCCCCGCCGGCGGGCACGCCCACTCGGGCGGCGCCGAGGCAGCCGTCAAGGCCGGCCGGCTCAAGGACGCCGCCGACCTGGAGGCGTTCTGCCGCGGTCGGCTGCACACCACCGGTCTCACCTCGGCCGGCCTCGCCGCCGCCGCGGCCCTCGGCGCCGACGCCCACGCGCTCGACGCCGCGGCCGACGCCCGCACCCCCTCGCCCGCCCTGCGCGCCACCGCCCGGCGGCTCGGCCGCCAGCTGATGCGGGCCGCCCGCGCCGCCTGGCCCGGCCCCGAACTCGACCGGCTCGCCGCCGCGTTGCCGCGCGGCGCCCACCAGCCCGTCGTCCTCGGGACCGCTGCCCGCTCCGCCGGGCTCGGCCCCGAGGACGCCGCCCACTGCGTCGCGTACGAGACGGTCGGCGGGCCCGCGACCGCCGCCGTGCGCCTGCTGGGCCTGGACCCGTTCCAGGCCACCGCCGTCCTCGCCCGACTCGCCCCCGCCATGGACGAAGTGGCCGCCGAGGCCGCCGAACGCGCCGCCGAGGCGCTCGCCGACGCCTCCGGCGGACTGGACGCGCTGCCCGCCGCCTCGGCCCCGCTGCTCGACCTGACCGCCGAGCAGCACGCGGCCTGGCCCGTCCGCCTCTTCGCCTCCTGACCCCTCGCCACCCGCAAGGAGCCTCCTCATGCACCTCGACCACGGCCACGACCACGGGTCCGCCGTCTCCGCCGACGCCCACCGTCCCGACGGCACCCGCCGCGCGCTGCGCATCGGTCTCGGCGGCCCCGTCGGCTCCGGCAAGACCGCCACCGTCGCCGCCCTCTGCCGCGCGCTGCGCGACTCCCTCTCCCTCGCCGTCGTCACCAACGACATCTACACCCGTGAGGACGCCGAGTTCCTGCTCCGCGAGGCCGTCCTGCCGCCCGAGCGCATCCAGGCCGTGGAGACCGGAGCCTGCCCGCACACCGCGATCCGTGACGACATCTCGGCCAACCTCGAGGCCGTCGAGGACCTGGAGGCCGCGTTCGTCTCCCAGGGGGTCGGCCCGCTCGACCTCGTCCTCGTCGAGTCCGGCGGCGACAACCTCACCGCCACCTTCTCCAAGGGCCTCGTCGACGCCCAGATCTTCGTCATCGACGTCGCCGGCGGCGACGACATCCCGCGCAAGGGCGGCCCCGGCGTCACGACCGCCGACCTGCTCGTGATCAACAAGACCGACCTGGCCCCGTACGTCGGCTCCGACCTGGAGCGGATGGCCCGGGACGCCAAGGAGCAGCGCGGCGAACTGCCCGTCGCCTTCACCTCCTTGCGCTCGGAGGAGGGCGTCGCGCCCGTCGCCGACTGGGTCCGGGCCCGCCTCGCGGACTGGACCGCATGAGCCTGCCCGACCGCACGAGCCTCACCGCCGCCGCCCGCATCACCGCGGCGGCGGACGGAAGCCTCCCGGTCCTGGAGAGCGACGGCCCCCTCGCGCTGCGCCGCACCCGCGCCGCCGGCCCGTACACCCGTGTGACCGTCGTCGGCGCGATGAGCGCCCCGCTCGGCGGCGACCGGCTCGCCCTGCTCGTGGACGTACGCGCCGGGGCGCGGCTGCTCGTCGACTCCGCGGCGGCGACCGTCGCCCTGCCGGGGCGGTCCGCGGCCCCCGCCGGCTACGACGTCACGCTCACCGTGGGCGAGGACGCGGAGCTGCGCTGGCTGCCCGAGCAGCTGGTCTCGGCCGCCGGATCCACGCTCAGGACGCGGACGACCGTCGAACTCGCCCCCACCGCCCGTCTCGTCCTGCGAGAAGAACAGGTCCTCGGCCGGCACGGCGAGCCGCCCGGCACCCTCGCCGCCCGGCTCACCGTGCGGCGCGCCGGTCGCCCGCTGCTCGAACAGGAGCTGCGCCACGGCCCTGGAGCGCCCGGCGGCTGGAACGGCCCCGCGGTCCTCGCCGATCACCGTGCCACCGGCCAACTCCTGGTCGTCGACCCGGAGTTCATCGACAAGCCGGCCGAGGTCAGACTGCTCGGCGAGCACGCCGTGCTGGCCCCGCTCGCCGGACCCGCCGCCCTCGTCACCGCCGCGGCCCCCGACGCCCTCGCGCTGCGCCGCGCCCTCGACGAGGGAATGGGGCTGCTCACCGGCGGCCGGTGACGTTCCGCTCAGCGGTACACCGGTCTCCGGTTATTGGTTCGGCAAAGAAACAGGTGTACGCCCTTTCACCCGTGGCCACCTTGACGAAAGGATCCCCCGGACAGCACAGGAACACGGCGCTGCCACGGGGGCGGCGCCCGCAAGGGGGAGGGACCACTTGAGACGTACCACTGTGTTCGGCTCTGCCGGCACGCTGGTCACGGCCACGCTCATAGCCGGCGCCATGGCCGCGCCGACGGCCAGCGCCCACAGCGGCCACGACCGCGACGACGAGGCACGCGGCGCCACCGTCGCCGCCGCCCGCGCCGCGAAGGCGGGCATCGACTGGCAGGACTGCCCGGCCGACTGGGGCCTGGAGAAGCCCATCCAGTGCGGCTGGGTCACCGTCCCGGTCGACTACGCGAAGCCCAACGGCAAGCAGATCAAGATCGCCGTCGACCGGATCGGTGCCACCGGCACCCCGGCCGAACGCCAGGGCGCGCTGCTCTACAACCCGGGCGGCCCCGGCGGCTCGGGCCTGCGCTTCCCGCGCCGCGTCACGACCAACAACAAGATCTGGGCGAACACCGCCAAGGCCTACGACTTCGTCGGCTTCGACCCGCGCGGTGTCGGCCACTCGGCGCCCATCTCCTGCGTCGACCCGACCGAGTTCGTCAAGGGACCGAAGCTCGACCCGGTCCCGGACAGCGAGGCGGACAAGCTCGCCCAGCGCAAGCTGGCCGCCGAGTACGCCAAGGGCTGCGCCGAGAAGAGCGGCGACATGCTGCCCCACATGACGACCCGCAACACCGCCCGTGACCTCGACGTCATCCGGGCCGCGCTCGGCGAGAAGAAGCTCAACTTCGTCGGCGTCTCCTACGGCACCTACCTCGGCGCCGTCTACGGCACGCTCTACCCGAGCCACGTGCGCCGCATGGTCGTCGACAGCGTGGTCAACCCGTCCAAGAAGGAGATCTGGTACGGGGCCAACCTGAACCAGGACATCGCCTTCGAGGGCCGCCTCAAGGACTGGATGACCTGGGTCGCCCAGCACGACGACGCCTTCCACCTCGGCAAGACCTACGCCGAGGTCCAGCAGCAGTGGGTGACCCTGCGCGCCGCCGCCAAGAAGAACCCCCTCGGCGGCAAGGTCGGCCCGGCCGAGCTCATCGGCTTCTTCCAGAACGCCCCGTACTACGACTCCATGTGGGTCCCGGTCGCGGAGGCCTGGAGCGCCTACGCCGCGGGTGACCCGCAGCCGCTGATCGACGCGGCCGCCGCGGACCTCACCGACACGGCCGGCAACATCGCGTCGGAGAACGGCAACGCGGTCTACACGGCCGTCGAGTGCGCCGACGCGCCCTGGCCGACCAGCTGGAAGAAGTGGGACCGGGACAACTCCCGGCTCCACGAGCAGAACCCGTTCATGACCTGGGCCAACGCCTGGATGAACCTGCCCTGCGCCACCTGGTCCGCGCCGCGCCAGCAGGCGACCGACGTGCGCACGGGCAAGGGCCTGCCGCCGGTGCTCATCGTGCAGTCCGAGCGTGACGCGGCGACGCCGTACTCCGGCGCCGTCGAGCTGCACAAGCGCTTCAAGGGCTCGCGCCTGATCACCGAGAAGAACGCCGGCTCGCACGGCGTCACCGGCCTGGTGAACCCCTGCATCAACCCCAGGGTCGAGACGTACCTGCTCACCGGCAAGGTGGACAGCCAGGACGTGACGTGCGCGCCGCACGCCACGCCCCAGCCGTAGCACCGGCAGCACAGAGAGGGGCGGTCGCCGCACGGCGGCCGCCCCTCCGCCGTCCGCCGCTCAGCCGCGCGCGGCGAGCCAGGCGTCCTCCGCCGCGTAGTCGAAGAAGTCCACCCCGTACTTCACCAGACCGGGGAAGGCCTCCCGCCAGTCCTGCTGCGCGACCGTCGCCGCCAGCCACGCGACCGTGCCCGGCAGCGACTCCTCGTACGTCACCACCGGCCGGTAGCCCAGCTCCCGTTCGGCCGCGGCCATGTCACAGACCACGGGATGGGGCGTCGTCCACGGCGTGTAGCCGACCATGTCCTTCCCGGGCGGACCGTCGAACAGGATCGTCTCGCTCGTCACCCCCATCGCCGCGTCGACCGCCGCCCCGATCTCCGCGACCGTCGGCGCCTGGGGGTCACCGCCGTTGAGCACCCGCGTGCCCGGCTTCGCCGCGGCCAGGCGGATCAGCTCGGCCAGATTGTCGACGTGCACCGGATGGAAGACCGACCGCCCGCCCTCCGCCAGGATCCGCACCGGGCGCCCGTCCAGGGCCCGTTTGACGAACCACAGCTCGCGCGGCCCCGGACTGTACGGGCCGTGCACGGCCGCCGCCCGCAGGACCGTGGTCGGCAGCTTCTCGCCCGCCGCGAGCACCTCCCGCTCCAGGGCCGCCTTCCCGGTGCTGTACGTGCGCGGCCCCGGTGCGACGGTCCGCCAGGTCTCCGGGATCGGCAGCGGATACACCGGGAAGCCGTCCGGCTCGTCCTGCGTGTCGAAGTTCCGCCCCTGGTCGTCCTCGTAGACCGCGGCGCTGGAGATCACCACCGCCGAACCGATCCGGTCCGCCAGCCCCGTCAACTGCCGTCCGTGCCCTTCGTCGTAGGCCACGACGTCCACCAGGACGTCCGTGCCCGCGCCGATCGCCGCCGACAGCGCCCCGTCCTCGGTGCGGTCCACCGCCACCGACCGGACCTCCGCCGGCCACCCCTCGTCCCGGCCGCCCCTGCGCGAGGCGGCCGTCACCTCCCACCCGTCCGTGACGAGCGCCCTTACGGCCGCCCGTCCGATCTGTCCCGTCGCTCCCAGCACGAAGGCGTTTCCCTTGGTCATGGGAGGGACGCTACGGGCCGGCCGGCGGGACGCCCAGGACCTTTCGCCGTGCGCGGATTCGCCCTCAGCGTCCTCGCCCCGGGAACTTCCTGGGGGCCTCGGCGGTCTCCGCGGCCTTCACCTTCGCCGCGTACTCGTCCACGTACTCCTGGCCGGACAGCGCCAGGATCTCGTACATGATCTCGTCGGTGACCGCGCGGACCGCGGCCTTCTCGCCCGCGAGGCCGGCGTAGCGCGAGAAGTCCAGCGGCTCGCCGAAGCGGATGGTGACCCGGCGGATCCGGGGCAGGACCCGGCCCGGGGGCTGGATCTCGAAGGTGCCGACCATCGCGCACGGCACCACCTTGACGCCCGCCGTGAGCGCCATGACCGCGACCCCGACCTTGCCCTTGTAGAGCCGTCCGTCGTGCGAGCGGGTGCCCTCCGGGTAGATCCCCAGCAGCTCGCCCCGGCCGAGTACGCCGAGCCCCTCGCGGATCGCGGCCTGCCCGGCCTCCTTGCCCGAGCGGTCCACCGGGATCTGGCCCGCGCTGCGGAAGAAGGCCGCGGTCAGCCGCCCCTTGAGCCCGGGACCGGTGAAGTACTCCTGCTTGGCGAGGAAGGTGATCCGGCGGCTCAGCACCACCGGCATCAGGAAGTGGTCGGAGAAGGACAGATGGTTCCCGGCGACGATCGCCGCGCCCTCCTCGGGCACGTGCTCCAGACCCTCCACCCGCGGCCGGAACAGCAGTTTCAGGACCGGGCCGAGCAGCACGTACTTCAGGACGTAGTAGAACACCGAAAACCCCCGTTCACGCAGCAGCAACTCCCTTTGTAACGGCGGGCGCCCCCGTGGTCCACTGGTGGGGAGGGAGCGGTCCGATGACAGGCGCGCGCGGGCACAGGCGTCCCGGCGCAGTCGCCACCGCCGTACTGTGCGCCGTGGCGGCCGCCGGTCTGTACGGCTGCTCCGGCTCGGGCCCGTCGGAGCCGGCCCCGACGCCGACGCCCGCGCCCGCCACCCCGCTCCCCACCACCCCGCCTCCCGCCACCGCGCTCCCCAGCGGCCTGTCCCCGCTCACCGGACTGCCCGCCCGCTCCGCGCCGGTCCTCGCCGTCAAGATCGACAACGTGCCGCCGGCCCGTCCCCACACCGGCCTCGCCGACGCCGACCTCGTCTACGTCGAGCAGGTCGAGTCCGGCCAGACCCGGCTCATGGCGGTCTACTCTTCCCACCTGCCCGAGCGGATCGGCCCGGTCCGCAGCGCCCGCGAGTCCGACCTCGCCCTGCTCCGCCAGTTCGGGCGGCCGGTCCTCGCCTACTCCGGCGCCCAGACCGCCCTCACCCCGCTGCTGCGGGCCGCCCCGCTGCACCTGGTCAGCGAGAGCTCCAGCCCCGCCGCCTTCGTACGCAGCCCGGGCCGGGCCGCCCCGCACAACCTCTACCTGCGCCCCGCCCGCGCGCTCGCCACCGCCCCCGACGCCACGCACGCCAAGGACATCGGCTTCCGCTTCGGCCCCGCGCCGGAGGGCGGGGCCCCCGTCAACAGCCGGACCGTGCGCTTCCCCGCCGCCCGCTACACCTTCACCTGGGTGCCGTCCGAGCGCGTCTGGCACGTCGCCATGGACGGCCGTTCCGACGGCCCGCTGAAGCCGGCGACCGTGGTGGTGCAGCACGTCACCGTCCGGCCCTCGCGCTTCCACGACTTCCTCGGCGCGGTCTCCCCGTACACCGTCACCACCGGCTCGGGGACCGCTCAGGTGCTGCGCGACGGGAAGGTCCACCAGGCCCGCTGGAACCGCCCGGCCGCGGACTCGGGCACCGCCTTCACCACCCCGGCGGGCGCTCCGGTGTCCTTCGCCCCGGGCCAGGTGTGGGTGCTGCTCACCGGGTCCCGGTGAGAGGACCTGGCCTGCTCCTGCTGCAGTGCTGGGCGTCTCCCCGGGGGCACGGCTCCGCCCCGCATGGAGCATAATGCGCGGCGGAGGGGATTCGAATGCGTTCAGAAATGCGGGACCAGGTGCCGGCAGGGGCCCCGTGGCAGGCACGGCTTCCGGCCCGGGCGCAGTCGCGGGTGCGGGTGAGGGACCGGTTCGGCTCGGCGTTCACGGCGTCGGTCTCGGTGCTGTTCTTCGAGGCCGTGATCGGGTCGATCGTGTTCTACGTGTGGATGGAGGCCCAGGAGGTTCCGGCCCTCGGCTACAACCTGTTCAACATCTTCTTCCTGTTCGTCGTGGGATTGATCGCAGTGGCGGCCGGGGCGGTCGGCGCCGTCCTGCTGTCGGTCGCCGTGGTGATGCCGCTCGTGGCCGTCGCCGGGCGGCTCGGCCGCACGGTCTCGGGGCGTGACGTCTGGTGGTGGATTGCGCTCCTGGCGGCCGCTGGCGGCACCCTGCCGGGGCTCGTCTCGGCGTCGATGGTGCCCGCCGGGTTCCCGGAGAACGTCTCGTCGGGCCTCATCGGGTGGTTCCTGGGCACTGCGGCGCTCGGCGTCCCGGCGCTGGTCGTCCGCAGGCTGGTGCTGCCGGACCGCCCGCGGGTGTCCGGCATCGCGATGTTCGGCCGGGTGGCGCTGTACGGGACGCTCGGCGTCGTCGTCACCGGCGCGCTCGCCGGTGTCGCCCTGTACGCCGGGATCGGGTACGAGCCTCCGCGGCTGACCGCGGAACGGCTCGCCGGGACGTGGTCCGACGGCAACGGCGGCAGGATCACCTTCACGGCGGACGGCAAGGTCACGGCCGACGGGGTCAAGACCTTCGGCTTCGACGCCGACCGTCACGACGCGGGGCGGCCCTGCGCCGGTGCCGGCACCTGGGTCCACCACCCGGGCGACGGGTCGTGGTCCCAGAACGTGGGGGTCTCCGTCGACGCCTGCGAGGGGAGCCTGGGCCCCTGGGAGGTGTTCGGGACCCCCGAGCACCCGAAGCTGTACGTGCTTGTCGGCGACCCCGACGCCTGGGACCTGTACATCCTGGAGCCCGACGACCAGCCCCGCGAGGAGCCCGTCAGGGACTGAGACGGCCGAAGCGCCCGCGGTGGAACAGGAGCGGCGCGGCGTCGTCCTCCGCGCCCAGAGCCTCGACCGTGCCGACGACGGGCTCGACCGTGCCGACGACGGGCGGCCCACCCAGGACCGCCCCTGACCCCTCGGCAGCCCGCTGCACTCAGCCCGACTCAGCGAAACCCGCAGGTCAGACATCACCATCCCGCTGGAGTACTAGGGCTGGGGTTTGGGGCGGTCGTGCCGGACCGGCCGGGCGTGCGGCTCGCCGGCGTCTGCGGCCGCCATCCCGATGGTGGCGACGCCGAGCACCACCCAGCCGAACCAGAGCCAGCCGCTGCTGCCGAGCGCCACCGTGTAGGTGGTGATCAGCACCAGTGCGGCGAAGGTGATCACACCCATGGTCTTCGTGGGACCGGACATCATCGCTCCGCCCTCCTCGAAGTCATCACGTCCCCGCCATCGTGACCCCGGAAGAGGGGCGCGCGCCATACCTGCGACGCGCGGTTGTGCGCTGGTACGGAGGGTTACCGCCCGCGAGCCTGGAGCGAGGCGAGGTACGCGTTGTACGCCTCCAGCTCCTTGTCGCCGTCCCGGTCCGCGGCCCGGTCCTTGCGGACCGCCTGCCGCTGCTCGGAGTGGTACCACTGGTAGACCAGAGCGATCAGCACGAGCACCGACGGGATCTCGCTGAAAGCCCAGGCGATGCCGCCGGCCGCGTGCTGGTCGGACAGCGCGTCGATGCCGAGCGAGGCCGGCGGGTCCGCGTAGACCTTCACCAGCGGCTCCGTCGCCATCATCATCGCGATGCCGAAGAAGGCGTGGAACGGCATGCCCGCGAACAGCTCCAGCATCCGCATCACGTACCCCGGCCGGTGCGGGCCCGGGTCGACGCCCATGATCGGCCAGAAGAAGACCAGGCCCACCATGAGGAAGTGCACCATCATCGCGACATGGCCCGCCTGCGACCCCATGAGGAAGTCGAAGAGCGGCGTGAAGTACAGCGCGTAGAGGCTCGCGATGAACATGGAGATGGTGAACGCCGGATGCGTGACGATCCGCATGTACCGGCTGTGCAGCAGCTTCAGCAGCAGCTCGCGCGGGCCCGTCGAGCCGCGGCCGGCCACCGGCAGCGCCCGCAGGGCCAGCGTCACCGGGGCGCCCAGCAGCAGGAGGATCGGCGACAGCATGGAGATGACCATGTGCTGCACCATGTGCACGCTGAACATGACCATTCCGTAGTCGTTGAGCCTGGTGCACATCACGAGTGCGATGGTCAGCACGCCCACGGCGAAGAACACCGTCCGGCTCACCGGCCAGGCGTCCCCGCGCCGGCGCAGCCGCGCCACGCCCCAGCCGTACAGGCCGAGCGCGGCGAGACAGCCGAAGAGGAAGAACAGGTCGGGGGAGAACTCCAGGGCCCGCCCCAGCGTGAACGGCGGCATATCCATCGTCATGCCGTGCCCGCTGTGATCCATCTATTACTCCTGGAGCCCGATTCGCGCTTGTTGTCCGCACCAGACTAGAACCGCCCCCGGTCGCGATCGCGACCGGGGGCGGTTCGTGGCGGGGTGCCGCCGTGCGAGACGGGCTCAGAGCACGTTCTCGGCCTCGGCGTAGCGGTCCTCAGGGACCGTCTTCAGGGTCTCCACGGCCTGCGCCAGCGGGACGAGCGCGATGTCGGTGCCGCGCAGCGCCGTCAGCATCCCGAACTCGCCGCGGTGCGCCGCCTCCACCGCGTGCCAGCCGAAGCGGGTCGCGAGGACGCGGTCGTAGGCGGTCGGGGTGCCGCCGCGCTGGACGTGCCCGAGGATCACCGGGCGGGCCTCCTTGCCGAGCCGCCGCTCCAGCTCCACGGAGAGCTGGTTGGCCACGCCGGTGAAGCGCTCGTGGCCGTAGATGTCCGTGCCGGCGGTCTTGAAGTCCATCGAGCCCTCGCGCGGCTTCGCACCCTCGGCGACCACGACGATCGCGAAGCGCTTGCCGTCCTCGAAACGGGCGCCGACCCGGGCGGTCAGCTCGTCCATGTCGAAGGGGCGCTCCGGCACGACGATGGCGTGCGCACCGGCCGCCATGCCGGAGTGCAGCGCGATCCAGCCGGTGTGCCGGCCCATGACCTCGACGATCAGGACGCGCTGGTGGGACTCGGCGGTGGTCTTCAGCCGGTCCAGGGCCTCGGTGGCCACGGTGACGGCGGTGTCGAAGCCGAAGGTGACGTCGGTCGAGGCGATGTCGTTGTCGATGGTCTTCGGCACGCCGACGATCGGCAGCCCGGCCTGCGACAGCAGGTTCGCGGCCTTCAGGGTGCCCTCGCCGCCGATCGGGATGATCGCGTCGAGGCCCAGGTCCGCGACGTGGCCCTTGGCCCGCTCGACGCCGTCGACGAGGTGGGCGGGCTGGACACGGGAGGAGCCGAGGATGGTGCCGCCGCGGGCCAGGATGCCGTTCACGGCGTCCAGGTCCAGCTTGCGGTAGTCGGCCTCGAGGAGACCCTTCCAGCCGTCGTGGAAGCCGATGACCTCGTCACCGTGGTCGACCACGGCGCGGTGCACGACGGACCGGATGACGGCGTTCAGACCGGGGCAGTCTCCGCCGGAGGTGAGCACACCAATGCGCATAGCCCAAAAACCTTTGCAACGTGGGCCGACTTCCGGACCACGTCGTCCGGCTGGATCCCCGCCACCCTATCGGTGCCGAGTGGCGGGGCCGAACCGAATGTCCGCAGATTGGACTCCGTTTTCACTGACGAATCCCCTGTGCGCACGGCCGCTCAGACGTGCAGTCTGCCGGGCCGTCAGGACGGCTGCGAAGCGGCGGCGATGCGCTCGTTGCGCAGCGCCTCGTACCAGCGGTCGTCCGTCGGCGGCAGTGCGTTCACGTCGAGCGCCAGCTTCAGGAGCAGGTCCGCGATCTGCGGGTTCCGCGCCAGGACCGGGCCGTGCATGTACGTGCCGAAGACGGTGTCGTTGTACGCGCCCTCGGTGCCGTCGCCGGTGCCGTTGCCCTTGCCGAACACGGTCCGGGCGAAGGGGCGGGCGGTCGGGCCGAGGTGGGTGATCCCCTGGTGGTTCTCGAAGCCGGTGAGCTGGGGGAGGCCCAGCTGCGGGTCGATGTCGGCGAGCACGTCGCCGACGCAGCGGGCGCCCTCGCCGCGGACCGTGGTCACGTCGAGCAGGCCGAGGCCCGGCTGACGCTCGCCGACGTCGTTGATGAACTCGTGGCCCAGGATCTGGTACCCGGCGCACACCGAGAAGATGATCGCGCCGTTGGACGCGGCCCGGCTCAGGCCGCCGTCGCGGATCAGCCGCTCGGCCGCGAGCCGCTGCGGCCGGTCCTCGCCGCCGCCGATCAGGTAGACGTCGCCGGAGGTCGGGATGGGCTGGTCGCTGCGCACGTCGACGCGCTCGACGCTGAGTCCGCGCTGGCGGGCGCGGCGCTCGACGACGAGGACGTTGCCCTGGTCGCCGTAGGTGCTGAGCAGGTCGGGGTAGACCCAGACCAGACGCAGGCTGCTGTCACTCATGCTGCAAGTCCTTCTGCGGGGTCGAGTCGGGGTCAGTTGCCGACGCGGCGGCGGACGTCCTGGAACGCGGTGTAGTTCGCGATCAGCTCGATCTGCCCGGGCGGGGCCACCGTGACGGCCTCGTCGAGCGTCTCGCACACGCGGAAGTCCACACCCGCGACCTCCAGGCGGACCGCGAGGTCCAGCTTGCGGTCGCCGATCACCATGATCGGGTGGCCGGCCAGGCGGCCGTAGTCCACGTCCCACAGCCACGAGGTGTCCGTGCCGTCGGCGCCCCGCGCGTTGACCGAGAGGATCACCGGCGTCGGCGGCCGGTCGATCAGGGAAAACGTTTCGAGCCAGCCCGCCGGGTTCTTCGCCAGCAGCAGCCGCAGGTCACGGCCCTGGAAGGAGACCACGTCGTAGCGGCCGGCGACGGCCTGCACCTGGTACATGCGCTCCAGGGCGACCTGCGGCGGCACTCCGAAGACCGCGGCGACCGCGGCGGAGGTGGCGGCGTTCGCCTTGTTGGCGCGGCCGGGCAGCTGGAGGTGGATCGGCCAGGCCGAGCCGTGCGGGTCGAGCACGTGGTCGCCGTTGAGCGCCCAGCTCGGCGCGGGCCGGCGGAAGCCGCACTCGCCGCAGAACCAGTCGTCGCCGGGACGCTGCAGCACACCGCCGCAGGCGGGGCAGGACCAGGCGTCGTCCTTCCACTCCTGACCGACGGCCACCCACACCACGTTGGGGGAGGAGGAGGCGGCCCAGACGATCAGCGGGTCGTCCGCGTTGGCGATGACCACGGCCTTGGTGCCGTTGAGGCCCTCGCGCCACTTCTCGGCCAGCATCCGGGTCTCGGCCGCGCGGTCGAGCTGGTCGCGCGAGAGGTTGAGCAGCGCGATCGCCTTCGGGGTGGTGTCCCGGGCGACGCCCGCCAGGTACTTCTCGTCCACCTCGATGACGCCGAACTTCGCGTCCGAGCCGCCGGCCAGCGCGGACGTGATGCCCGCCGGCATGTTCGCGCCCAGCGCGTTCGACACGACCGGCCCGCTGGCCCGCAGGGCCTCGGCGATCAGCCGGGTCGTGGTGGTCTTTCCGTTGGTCGCCGACACGAGGACCACGTCCAGGTGCTGCGCGAGCCGCCCCAGCAGATCGGGGTCGAGCTTGAGCGCGACCCGGCCGCCGATCACCGATCCGCTGCCGCGTCCCGCTGCCCGCGACACCGCGGCGGCGGCCTTGCCCGCCGTCACGGCCAGCTTGGCGCGCGGCGTCAGCGGCTCCGAGTTGCTGCCTGACATCGTCCTTGTTCCTCCTTGCGTCGGTCCGGGCTCAGCCTATCGAGATCCGGCCAGCAGCCCGAACCGCGGCACCGTGGCGCGGACGGGCTGACCCCTGAACGTACCCTTGCGCCCATGCGAAACCGGCTGATCCCCGGCAGTTCCGGCCACGTCCGAGCGATGACCCTGCTCGGCGACCCGGTGCTGCACACCCCCTGCGAGCCCGTCACCGACTTCGGCCCCGAGCTGGCCCGTCTCGTCGAGGACATGTTCGCGACGATGTACGCGGCGAACGGCGTGGGCCTCGCCGCCAACCAGGTCGGGGTGGGGCTGCGCGTCTTCGTGTACGACTGCCCCGACGACGAGGACGTCCGGCACCTGGGCCACGTGGTGAACCCGCGCCTGGTCGAGGCCGACGGCGAGGTGTTCCGCGGCCCGGAGGGCTGCCTGTCGCTGCCGGGCCTGGAGGCGCCGACCCCGCGGCACGACCGCGCCGTCGTCGAAGGCGTCCGCCTCGACGGCACCCCGGTCCGCGTCGAGGGCACGGGCTTCTTCGCGCGGTGCCTCCAGCACGAGTGCGACCACCTGGAGGGCGGGGTGTACGCCGACCACGTCACGGGATGGCCCCGACGCCGTCTGCTGCGGGCGATCCGGAAGGAGCCCTGGGGCGGGGGCGTGACCGCGCTGCGCGGCTGAGCCGCAGAGCCGCTGAGCCGCAGAGCCGAGGGTGCGCGTGGGCGCGCCCTCGCGGCGGGTCGTACCGACCGGTGCCGAGACCCCGTCCGGGGGCGCACCCCAGCGCCCTGCGGAGCGTCGCCCGCGACGGAGCGGGGTCAGAAGCCCGGTCCGTCCGCCCGGTCCCCGGCCGCCGCCAGCCGCCCCCACAGAAGGTCCGCCAGGCTGCGCACCAACTCGGCACGCGAGCAGGGGCGTTCGCCCAGCCACCAGTCACCGGCCGCGTGCATCATGCCGACGATCCCGTGGCCCCAGATGCGGGCCTGCGCCTCGCTGCCGGGACCGAGGTCGACGCGCTCGGCGATGACCTGGCCGAGCTCCTCGCCCATCCGGCGGAGCAGCGGCGCGGAGTGGCGGCCGACGTCGAAGCCCTGCTCCGCCTGGTGCGGCTCCTCGGCCGGGTGCATGAGGAAGCGGTAGACCTGCGGCATGGCCTCGATGGAGGCCAGATACGTGTCGAGGGTGGACTCGACCCGCTGCCGCCGCTCCGAGGGGGCGTCGAGCGCCGCCCGGAGCGCCGAGAGCAGGGCGTCGGTGTGGCGGGTGGCCAGGGCGCGGTAGAGGCCGCCCTTGTCGCCGAAGTGGCGGTAGAGGATCGGCTTGGTGATCCCGGCCTCGGCGGCGATCGCGTTCATGGAGGCCTTCGGCCCGTCGCGGAGCACCACGCGGTCCGCCGCCTCCAGCAGTTCCCGGCGCCGTTGGTCGGCCGGCTTCTGCTGGTCGGTGGTGGTCCGGTGTGTGGTGTCCATAAGCGTCTCTCCCCGCCCGTGCGAATTCCTGAGGCTGTTCGCAACGTAACACCCGACCGGCACCCGGTGCCGTCCGGCCCGTGTCCGGGATGATGCGCTCCGTTGCTGGTTGACAGCCTCTACCCGCCGGTAACAGACTGCTGTTACCGCAAGTAACATACCGCTGGGAGGGACCATGGCCGAGTTCACGCTCGAACTCAACGACGACCAGAAGCAGGTGCGCGACTGGCTCCACGGCTTTGCCGCAGACGTGATGCGCCCGGCGGCGGCCGAGTGGGACGAGCGTGAGGAGACCCCCTGGCCGATCATCCAGGAGGCGGCCAAGCTCGGAATCTACTCCCTCGACTTCTACGCCCAGCAGTTCTTCGACCCGACCGGCCTCGGCATCCCGATGGCCATGGAGGAGCTCTTCTGGGGCGACGCCGGCATCGCCCTCTCCATCGTGGGCACCGGCCTCGCCGCCGTCGGCGTCCTCGCCAACGGTACCGAAGAGCAGATCGGGACGTGGGTCCCGCAGATGTACGGCGACGCCGCGGACGTCAAGGTCGCCGCCTTCTGCTCCTCCGAGCCCGACGCCGGCTCCGACGTGGCCTCCATGCGCACCCGCGCCGTCTACGACGAGGCCAAGGACGAGTGGGTGATCAACGGCACCAAGACCTGGGCGACCAACGGCGGCATCGCCAACGTCCACGTCGTCGTCGCCGTCGTCGACCCCGAGCTCGGCTCCAAGGGCCACGCCTCCTTCATCGTGCCGCCGAACACCCCCGGTCTCTCCCAGGGCCAGAAGTTCCAGAAGCACGGCATCCGCGCCTCGCACACCGCCGAGGTCGTCCTCGAAAACGTCCGCGTCCCCGGCCACTGCCTCCTCGGCGGCAAGGAGAAGCTCGACGAGCGGCTCGCCCGGGCCCGCGAGAAGGCCAAGCAGGCCGGCAGCGGTGAGCGGGTGAAGAACGCCGCCATGGCCACCTTCGAGGCCTCCCGCCCCGCCGTCGGCGCCATGGCCGTCGGCACCGCCCGCGCCGCGTACGAGGTCGCCCTCGACTACGCCAAGACCCGCGAGCAGTTCGGCCGCCCGATCATCGACAACCAGGGCGTCGCCTTCCAGCTCGCCGACATGCGCACCCAGATCGACGCGGCCCGCCTGCTGGTCTGGCGCGCGTCCTGGATGGCGACCGCCGGCAAGCCCTTCACCTCCGCCGAGGGCTCGATGTCCAAGCTGTACGCGAGCGAGGTCGCCAAGAAGGTCACCGCCCAGGCCATCCAGATCCTCGGCGGCAACGGCTACACCCGCGAGTACCCGGTCGAGCGGATGCACCGCGACGCCGCGATCTACACGATCTTCGAGGGCACGAGCGAGATCCAGCGCCTGGTGATCGCCCGCACCCTGTCCGGCATGCCGATCCGCTGACCGGCCGGAGCATCCGCGGCCCGGAGGCCTCACACGACGCAGAACTCGTTGCCCTCCGGGTCCTGGAGCACCACCGCGTAGTAGTCCATCCCGTCGGGCTCGGCCATCGTGTACAGCACGGACGCGCCCAGGCCCGTCAGACGGGCCACCTCGGCGTCGACGCGCTCGCGGCGCACGGCGAGCGGGACGCCGCGGCCGCCGCCGACCTTCAGGTCGAGATGCAGCCGGTTCTTGACGGTCTTGGGCTCGGGAACCTGCTGGAACCAGACGCGCGGCCCCGTCCCCTTCGGGTCGACGATCGACTCGGGCAGCTCCCCGGCGCCGTCCGTCAGCTCGTCCTCCGGGACCCCGATCGCCCTCCAGTACGCCGACCAGGTCGGATGGCCCTCCGGAGGCGGCTCCGGCACGTACCGCAGGGCCTCGGCCCAGAAGGCGACGAGGCGCTGCGGCTCGGCGCAGTCGACGGTGAGCTGCAGGGTCATCTCGGGTGCGTCCATGGAGGCATCGTTCCAGAGACCACGGACAACGGGCCGCCGTGACGACTACCGACGGGTCACCTCCTGCGGCAGAATCGATCAAGCGATCGCGAAACCGACCACGCGACCGGAGCTCCCAGGGGGGAACGGCACGATGGCGACGACCACCGCGCGGGCGATACCCGAACTCACCGGAATCCCGTTGCTCGGCTCACTGCTCGACCTCAAGAACGACTCGCTCGGCACCTTCCTGAAGGCCCGCCGCGACCACGGCGACGTGGTCCGCGTCACCGCCGGGCCGCCCGGCGCGCGGGCCACCGTCCATTGCGTCTTCTCCGCCGAGGGAGCCCAGCAGGTCCTGGCCGGCGACGCCGCCAACTTCCGCAAGGACAACGCCTTCTACCAGGAGATCCGCGAGTCCTTCGGCAACGGACTGCTCACCAGCCAGGACGGCGACTACCTTCGCCAACGGCGGCTCGTCCAGCCGCTGTTCACCCGCCGCAGCGTCGACACCTACGCGTCCGCCGTCGCCGCCGAGGTCACCCGGCTCACCGACAGCTGGCGCGAAGGGGCGGCGGAGTCCGTCGACGTCGTCCACGAGATGACCGGTCTCGCCCTGCGCGCCGTCGCCCGCATCCTCTTCGGCACCGACGTCGAGGCCGCCGTCGGCATCGTCGAGCGGTGCTTCCCGGTGATGGGCGCCTACGTCTCCCGCCGCGGCTACTCGCCCCGCAACCTCCCGCGCACCTGGCCCACCCCCGGCAACCGCCGCGCCGCCGTCGCCCACGAGGAGCTCTACGCCGTCTGCGACCGCATCATCGCCGAGCGGCGCGCCGCCGGGACCCACACAGGAGAACGGGACCTGCTGACCCTCCTGATCGCCGCCGGCAGCGAGGAGGACGGCGGCTTCGACGCGGCCGAACTCCGCGAGCAGATCCTGGTGTTCCTCCTCGCCGGCCACGAGACCACCGCCACGTCGCTCGGCTTCGCCCTGCACCTGCTCGCCCGTCACCCCGAGGCACAGCGACGCGCCCACGAGGAGGTGGACCGCGTCCTCGCCGGCCGCACCCCCGAGGCCGCCGACCTCGACGCGCTGCCCTACCTCACCCAGGTCCTCAAGGAGGCCATGCGGCTGTTCCCGGCAGCCCCGGCCATCGGACGGCGGGCCGTCGAGGCCACCGAGATCGACGGGTACGCGATCCCCGCCGGCGCCGACGTGATCGTCTCCTCGTGGGTCACCCACCGGCACCCCCGCTACTGGGACGACCCCGAGCGCTTCGACCCCGACCGCTTCACCCCCGAGGCCGAGGCCGCCCGACCCCGCTACGCCTGGTTCCCCTTCGGCGGCGGGCCCCGCGCCTGCATCGGGCAGCACTTCTCGATGCTGGAGTCCGTGATCGCCCTCGCGATGGTCCTCCAGGACTACGAGCTGGAGGCCGTCGACACCCATGTGCCGCTCGGCTTCGCGATCACCCTCCAGGCCCTCGGCCCGGCCCGCTGCCGCCTCACGCCCCGCGCGCGCTAGCGGGGGCGGGCGTCACGGCGTGCACGTGGTGCCGGGTCGGACCTTCGTCAGGGCGATCAGATAGTCCTCGACCTTCCGGTCGACGCAGGCGTCGCGGCCGTAACCGGTGTGACCCGCCGCCCGGAAGGACAGCAGCATGCCGCCGGGGAACTGCCGTGCCAGGCTCACCGCCTCGTCGTACGGCGTCGCCGGGTCGCCCGCCGTGCCCACGACGAGGACCGGCGGGACGCCCGCGGCGCTCACCCGGTGCGGGCGCTCCGGACCGGCCGGCCAGTCCTTGCAGACCAGTTCGCCGGTCAGCCCGGTGGTGCCGTAGACGCCGGCGGCCTTCTCCGCGGGGGCCAGCGCGTCCCAGTAGGCCCGCTCGTCGCGCGGGTGGGGGACGTCGAGGCAGTTGACGGCGATCAGGGCGGCCTCGGCGTTGTCCTCGGGGACTTCGGAGGCGGCGGGGTCCGAGGAGTCCGCTGACCCGTCCGGCGTCCCGGTTCCGCCGGACCCGTCGGAGCCCTCCCCGGCGTCGCCGGGCTGCTCCTCCTCGGCCTCCGTGGCCAGGGCCGCCAACGGCGTGCCGTCGCCGCCGTCCGCCGCGCGCAGAGCCGCGGACAGGCCCTCCCACTGCGCCTCCGGCGTGTACATGGACAGGCTGAGCGCGGAGACCACACCGGCGGCGTCGATCCCCTCCTCGGAGCCCTCGACCGGCAGCGGCTCGCGCTCCGTCCGCTCCACGAGCCGGCCGATCAGTGCGCGTATCTCCTCCGGAGCGGCACCGGGGCAGCCCTTCTCGACGACGTCGGCGCAGGTGCGCGCGTACGTGTCGACCGCGTCCTTGAAGCCCTTCGCCTGGTTCAGCATGCGCTGCCGCCAGTCGAGCGCCGGGTCGACGGCCCCGTCCAGGACCATCGCCCGCACGCGGCGCGGGAACTGCTCGGCGTACGAGGTGCCCAGGCTCGTGCCGTACGACCAGCCGACGTACGTCAGCCGCGGCTCGCCCAGCGCCGCCCGCAGCACGTCCAGGTCCCTCGCAGCGTCGGCCGTGCCGACGTGCGGGAGCAGCTGACCGCTGGCCTTGCGGCAGGCCTCGGCCGTCGCCCGCGCGTCGGCGAGCGCGGCGGCACGCTCGGCCGCCGTACGGGGGTGGAGGGGGACAGGGGCGGCCGGGGGCGCGGACTCCTGGTCCGGCTCGTCCGGTCGGTCCGGGGCGGCGCACGTCAGCGCCGGCTCGCTCTCGCCGACGCCGCGCGGGTCGAAGGCCACGATGTCGAACCGCTCGCGCAGACCGCGCCCGAGGTCGTCGGCGAGGCCGTCCCTGAGCGCCTGGACGCCCCGCTCACCGGGGCCCCCGGGGTTGTAGACGAGGGAGCCGATCCGTCGGTCCGCCGTCGCCGTGGCGGCCTTGGCGACCGGGAGGACGAAGGTCTTGCCGTTGCCGGGGCGGGAGTAGTCCATGGGGACCGTGAGCGAGGCGCACCGGAGGTCGCCGCAGGGCCGCCAGGCGAGCTTCTGCCCGTAGAACCGGCGCAGTTCCGGCCGGTCGGCCGGATCGGCGCCGGCGGACGCGGGCCCCGGCCGCGCCTGGTCCGGCCCCGAACCGGTCGTGCAGGCGGCCAGGGACGTGGCGCCGAGGACGGCGAGGGCGAGGGCGAGGGCCGGACGACGGCGGGTGGTGGCGCGGATCACGAGGAGCTCCCCTTGGATGGTCGGTCCGGGAAAGGATCACGCGCGGATGCTGAGGATTTGCTGAAGCGGGTGCGGGTGCCGGTGCGGGTGCCGGTGCGGGGAAGGCGATGGGGACGGCGAGGGGCACCCGGGGCGGGTGCGACAGGGGCCGTCAGCGCTCCCGCGCGGGGAGCCGCAGCACGAACCGCGCCCCGCCGCGCTCCCCGGGCCCCGCCGTGAGGCTGCCGCCGTGCGCGTGGGCCACCCAGGAGGCGATGGAGAGGCCGAGGCCCGTGGAGCCGGAGCCGCTGCGGAAGCGTTCGAAGAGGGCGCCCGCGACCTCCGGGGGAAGCCCGGGACCGGCGTCCTCGACCGTCACGGTGCCGTCGCGCGTCACCGTGACCACGACGTCCGCCGGGACCCCCGGCGCGTGACCGTGCCCGAGGGCGTTGCCCAGCAGGTTGCCGACGGCCCGGCGCACCAGGTCGGGATCAGCGGCCACGACCGTGTCCTCGGCCTGGATCCGGATCCGGTGCTCCTCCGCGGCGGACTCCTCGGCTTCCCCCACCACGGCCTCCACCAGCTGGTCGAGGCGCAGCGGCTGCCGGGCCGGTACGGCCGTGCCGGACATCAGGCGGGCGCGGGTGAGCAGTCCGTCGACGAGCCGGCCCATGCCCTCCGCGAGGCGCAGGGTGCGCCGGTGCACGTCCACTCCGTCCGTCTCGCCGCGCAGCGCGGTCTCGGCGAGGGTGCGCAGCGAGGCGGCCGGGGTGCGCAGGTCGTGCGCGGCGTCCGCGAGGAACGCCTCCTGCTGGCCCAGGGCGGCGAGCGCGGGCCGGACCGCCCGCCCGGACAGGACGTGGCCGACGGCCGCCGACAGGAGCACGAGCACCGCGCAGCCGCCCGTCACCACCCACACCAGGCGCCGGTGGTCGTCCTGCGGGGCGCTCGCGTCGGCCGTCGTCACCAGGACGCCCTGGGGGCCCTCGTCGTCGGCGGCCTCGGCGGCGTAGAAGGGCAGCGCGAAGACCCGTACGGCCGTGCCGTCCGCCGTGCGCCGGTCGAAGCCGCGCGGCTCCTCCGCCCGCGCCGCCGCACGGCCGGCCTCCAGGACCACGCCGCGGCTCACGGCCAGGCAGGGCTCGGCCGGCGCGTGCTGGACGGTCAGGTCGGCGGGGTCCGCGCCGTCGACGAGGAGAACGGTCAGCGGCGGGCAGTCGATGTTCAGGTTGTCCGCGAGGACGGCCGTGTCCAGGCGTCCGTCCGCGTCGGTCTCCAGGAGCCCGAGGGCCCAGCTGCTGTCGGAGTCCATCGCGTGATCGAGCTGCTCGCGCCAGCGGCCGCTGTCGCTGCGCACGGCCAGCACGCCCATCGCGATCAGACCCACGGCGCTGGTGAGCGCGAACAGCAGGCTGATCCGGCGCCGCAACCGCAGCACCCGCTCCGTGGGCGTGAGCGGCCGTGCCCGGCGCGTACGGAGGCCGCTCACCGGGCCGCGTCGGGCGCGAGCCGGTAGCCGACCCCGCGCACGGTGTGGATCGGCGGCGGGTCGCCGAGCTTGCGGCGGAGCTGGGAGACGAGGACCTCCAGGACGTTGGACTGAGGCTCGGCCATCTCGTCCCAGCAGCTCTCGATCAGCTCGGCACGCGGGACCGCCTGGTCGGCGCGGGCCGCGAGGACCTCGAGCACGGCGAACTCCCTGCTCGTCAGCGTCAGCAGGACGCCGCCGCGGCGCACGTGCCGGCGTGCCGTGTCGATCTCCAGATCGCCGACGTGGTGCACCGGAGGCCGGACCACGGCGGCGCGGCGGCACAGGCTGCGCACCCGCGCGACCAGCTCGGGCACCGCGAAGGGCTTGACGAGGTAGTCGTCGCCGCCGCTCGCGAAGCCCGCCACGCGGTCGGCCACGGTGTCGCGGGCGGTCAGGAACAGCACGGGCACGTCACGGCCCGCGCGCCGCAGACCCTCGACGTAGGCGGCGGCGTCGCCGGACGGCAGCATCCGGTCGAAGACGGCGCAGGCGTACGAGGTGACGAACAGCGCCTCGTCGGCCTGCGGCAGGTCGGCCGCCTCGTCGACGGCGAGCCCGGCGGCCCGCAGGGCGGCGGCCACACCGAACCGGAGGTTTTCGTCGTCCTCGACGAGCAGTACGCGCACGCCGCACACCTTAGGCGGTGCCCGGTCCGAGCAGCCGCGGAGGCGATGGCCGCGCCCGTCACGCACCCTGGCCGCGGGTCGCCACCACCACCGTCGCGTACAGCTCCTCGTCCTCCAGGACCCGGGCCGTCAGGCCGCGCTCGGTGATCGCCGCCACCGCCCGGTCGGCCTGGCGCTCGCTGGTCTCCACCAGGAGGTGCCCGCCAGGGGCCAGCCATTCCACCGCCCCGGCCGCGACCCGGCGCAGCACGTCCAGGCCGTCCGCGCCGCCGTCGAGGGCGACCAGCGGCTCGTGCTCGCGGGCCTCGGCGGGGAGCAGGGCGACGTCCTCGCTGGGGACGTACGGGACGTTGGCGACCAGGACCTCGATCCGGCCGCGCAGCGCGTCGGGCAGGGGCTCGAAGAGGTCGCCCTCGTACACCCGGCCGCCGCGCGGCTCCACGTTGCGGCGGGCGCAGCGCACCGCCGCAGGCTCGATGTCGGCGGCGTGCACCTCGGCGCCCTCGACGGACGCGAGCAGCACCGCCCCCGCCGCGCCGGAGCCGCAGCACAGGTCGACGCAGACGGCGCCCGGCCGGGCCAGCGACACCGCCTCGGCGACCAGGAACTCGGTACGTCGGCGCGGAACGAACACCCCGCCGTCGACCTCGATCCGCAACCCCCCGAACTCGGCCCAGCCCACCACGTGCTCCAGCGGCAGGCCCGCGGCCCGCTGCCCGACCATCACGTCGAGCTCGGCCGGACCGGCCGCCGCCGCGCGCAGCAGTTCCGCCTCCTCCTCGGCGAAGACACAGCCCGCGGCCCGCAGCCGCTCCACCACCCCCAGGTCAGGCAAGCTGGGCCTCGATCGCCGCCACGACCTCCGGGGCCTCCGGCTCGGTGCGCGGACGGAAACGGGTGACCGCGCCGTCCCGGCCGATCAGGAACTTCTCGAAGTTCCACTGGATGTCGCCGGCCTCGCCCTCGGCGTCCGCGACCTTGGTCAGCTCCGCGTACAGAGGGTGCCGGTCGGTGCCGTTGACGTCGGCCTTCTCCAGGAGCGGGAAGCTCACGCCGTACGTCGTCGAGCAGAAGGTCTGGATCTCGTCCGCGCTGCCCGGCTCCTGGCCCGCGAACTGGTTGCACGGCACACCGAGCACGGTGAATCCGCGCTCGCCGTACTCCTTCTGCAGCCGCTCCAGACCGGCGTACTGCGGGGTGAGACCGCACTTGGAGGCCACGTTCACGACCAGCACGGCGTGGTCACGGTAGTCGGCCAGCGAGACGGGGTCCCCGGTCAGGGTCTTCAGCGGAATGTCGTACAGGCTCATGGACTGCTCCTCGTCGGAATGGGGTTTGATCTCAACATGGGAGAAGAACCGCTGGCAATCGACATCGATTCCGCACCGGGGGAGAGGACCGATCCGCGCCTCGTGCGGTGCCGCCTTTGCGGCCGTCCGCTGACCGGCGCCGCGTCCCGCCGCACCGGCCTCGGCCCCTCCTGCGACGCCAAACTGCACCCCCCGGGCCCGGACGTCCGCACCCGGCGCCACGAGGTCGAGCAGGACACCCTGCCCGGCGTCTGAACCCCGTCCGGCGTCTGAACCCCGTCCGGCGTTTGAACTCCGTCCGGCGTCTGACCCCTGTCCGGCCCTGGATCCGCCGGTCAGGGCCGGGCACGGTTTCTAGAGCTTCCGGAACAGCCCCTCCTGCACCACCGACACCAGCAGTCGCCCCTCGCGGTCGTAGATCCGCCCGCGGGCCAGGCCGCGGCCGCCCGTCGCGATGGGGGACTCCTGGTCGTAGAGGAACCACTCGTCGGCGCGGAACGGGCGGTGGAACCACATCGCGTGGTCCAGGGACGCCATGTCGAAGCCGCGGGGACCCCACAGCGGCTCGACCGGGATGCGGACCGCGTCGAGCAGGGTCATGTCCGAGGCGTAGGTGAGGGCACAGGTGTGGATCAAGGGGTCGTCGCCCAGGGGGCCGACCGCACGCATCCAGACCGCGCTGCGCGGGTCCGCGCCGTGGACCTCCTCCTTCGTCCAGCGCAGCCGGTCGACGTAGCGGATGTCGAACGGCTGCCGGCGGGCCATCCGCTCCAGGGCCTCCGGGAGGGCGCCGAGGTGGTCGCGGATCTCGTCCGCGAGCTTCGGCAGGCTCTCCGGGTCGGTGAGGTGCCGGGGCGGCAGCTGGTGATCGAAGGCGCCCTCCTCGGGGAGGTGGAAGGAGGCCGTCAGATTGAAGATCGTCCGGCCCTCCTGGACGGCGGTGACCCGGCGGGTCGTGAACGAGCGCCCGTCGCGCACCCGCTCCACCTGGTAGACGATCGGCACGCCGGGCCGGCCCGGGCGCAGGAAGTAGGCGTGCAGCGAGTGCACCGGGCGCTCGGCGTCCACGGTGCGGCCGGCCGCCACCAGGGCCTGGCCGGCGACCTGCCCGCCGAAGACCCGCTGCAACGACTCCTGCGGGCTGCGCCCGCGGAAGATGTTCACCTCGATCCGCTCCAGATCGAGCAGATCCACGAGCCTCTCGGCGGCGTTCGTCACCTTCGTCCTCCTCCAGGTGTCCGCGCGGCTACAGTTGTCCGACCGACGTCACGCGGACGACCGCCCGGCCCTCCTCGTCCGAGGCCGCCAGGTCCACCTCCGCGCTGATGCCCCAGTCATGGTCCCCGTTCGGGTCGGCGAAGGTCTGCCGGACGCGCCAGACGCCGTGCGCCGGGTCCTCCTCGATGGACAGCAGCTTCGGGCCGCGCGCGTCCGGCCCCGTACCGAGGTCGTCGTACTCGTCCCAGTACGCGTCCATCGCCTCGCCCCAGGCGTCCGCGTCCCAGCCGGACTCCGCGTCCATCTCGCCGAGCTCGTCCACGTGGTCGAGCGCCGCCAGCTCCACCCGGCGGAACATCGCGTTGCGCACCAGGACCCGGAAGGCGCGGGCGTTCGCGGTGACCGGCTTGACCTGGTCGGCCTTCTCCTGGGCCTCCTCCGCGGACTCCAGTTCCGGATTGGCCAGCTGCTCCCACTCGTCGAGCAGCGAGGAGTCGACCTGCCGCACCATCTCGCCCAGCCAGGCGATCAGGTCCTCCAGGTCCTCCGTCTTCAGGTCGTCCGGGATCGTGTGGTCGAGCGTCTTGTACGCGCTCGCCAGATAGCGCAGGACGATTCCCTCGGTGCGCGCCAGCTCGTAGAAGGAGGTGAACTCGGTGAAGGTCAGTGCCCGTTCGTACATGTCGCGGATGACCGACTTCGGCGACACCGGGTGGTCGCCGACCCACGGGTGCGACTTGCGGTACACGTTGTACGCGTGCCACAGCAGCTCTTCGAGCGGCTTCGGGTACGAGATCTCCTGGAGCCGCTCCATCCGCTCCTCGTACTCGACCCCGTCGGCCTTCATCGCGCCGACCGCCTCGCCCCGTGCCTTGTTCTGCTGGGCGTGCAGGATCTGCCGCGGGTCGTCCAGGGTGGACTCGACGACCGACACCATGTCGAGGGCGTACGAGGGGGACTGCTGGTCCAGCAGGTCGAAAGCGGCGAGCGCGAACGTCGACAGCGGCTGGTTGAGCGCGAAGTCCTGCTGCAGGTCGACCGTCAGACGGATCGTGCGGCCCTCGGCGTCCGGGGTGTCCAGCTGCTCCACGACCCCGCCGTCGAGCAGCGAGCGGTAGATCGCGATGGCCCGGCGGATGTGCCTGAGCTGGTTCTTGCGCGGCTCGTGGTTGTCCTCCAGGAGCTTGCGCATCGCCTCGAAGGCGTTGCCGGGGCGCGCGATGACCGAGAGCAGCATGGTGTGGGTGACCCGGAAGCGGGAGGTCAGCGGCTCCGGCTCGGCGGCGATCAGCTTCTCGAAGCTGTTCTCGGTCCAGCCGACGAAGCCCTCCGGGGCCTTCTTCCGCACCACCTTGCGGCGCTTCTTCGGGTCGTCGCCGGCCTTGGCGAGCGCCTTCTCGTTCTCGATGACGTGCTCAGGCGCCTGCGCCACCACGAAGCCGGCGGTGTCGAAGCCGGCCCGGCCGGCCCGGCCCGCGATCTGGTGGAACTCCCGCGCGCGCAGCGTGCGCACCCGGTTGCCGTCGTACTTGGTCAGTGCCGTGAAGAGGACCGTGCGGATCGGCACGTTGACGCCCACGCCGAGCGTGTCCGTCCCGCAGATGACCTTCAGCAGACCCGCCTGGGCCAGCTTCTCCACCAGGCGCCGGTACTTCGGGAGCATGCCCGCGTGGTGCACGCCGATGCCGTGCCGGACGTAACGGGAGAGGTTCTTGCCGAACTTCGTGGTGAAGCGGAAGTTGCCGATCATCTCGGCGATGGCGTCCTTCTCCTCGCGCGAGCACATGTTGATGCTCATCAGCGACTGGGCGCGCTCCACCGCCTGCGCCTGCGTGAAGTGGACGATGTAGACGGGTGCCTGCTTCGTCTCCAGGAGCTCGGTGAGGGTGTCCGTGATCGGAGTGAGCCGGTACTCGTACGACAGCGGGACCGGCCGGGTCGCCGAGCGGACCACAGAGGTCGGCCTCCCGGTCCGCCGGGTCAGGTCCTGCTCGAACATCGACACGTCGCCGAGCGTCGCCGACATGAGGACGAACTGCGCCTGCGGCAGCTCCAGGAGCGGGATCTGCCAGGCCCAGCCGCGGTCCTGCTCCGCGTAGAAGTGGAACTCGTCCATGACGACCTGGCCGATGTCGGCGTCCTTGCCGTCGCGCAGCGCGATCGACGCCAGCACCTCGGCCGTGCAGCAGATGACGGGCGCGTCCGCGTTCACGGACGCGTCGCCGGTCAGCATGCCGACGTTCTCGGTACCGAAGATCTTGCACAGGTCGAAGAACTTCTCCGACACCAGCGCCTTGATCGGTGCCGTGTAGAACGTGACCTGGTCGTTCGCCAGCGCCGTGAAGTGCGCGCCCGCCGCGACGAGCGACTTTCCCGAACCCGTGGGGGTCGACAGGATCACGTTCGCCCCGGAGACCACCTCGATCAGCGCCTCCTCCTGGGCCGGGTAGAGCGTGATGCCCCGGTCCTCCGCCCATGAGGAGAAGGCCTCGAAGAGGGCGTCGGGGTCGGCGGTCGGCGGCAGCTGATCGATAAGGGTCACGCCCCCATCTTGCCTGGATTCCGCCCGGATGAGGGAACCGGCCGTCGGATCGAAGATCACGGACGATAGGGTGGCCCGTCGACCGGACGCCAACTGGGCGTCGGCGTACGAGAAACGGGGCGGGTACGACCATGATGGGACCGGCGCACTCGCTGTCCGGAGCTGCGGCCTGGCTGGGCGTCGGCGCGGCCGCGGCAGCCTTCGACCACCCCATGCCGTGGCCGGTTCTGGTCGTCGGCGCGCTCCTCTGCGCGGGCGCGGCCCTCGCCCCTGACCTGGACCACAAGTCGGCCACCATCTCGCGTGCCTTCGGTCCGGTCTCGCGGGGCCTCTGCGAGATCGTCGACAAGCTGTCGTACGCCGTCTACAAGGCCACCCGCTCTCCCCAGGACCCGCGCCGCTCCGGCGGCCACCGCACCCTCACCCACACCTGGGTGTGGGCGGTCCTGATAGGCGGCGGCTGCTCCGTCGCCGCCGTGACCGGCGGCCGCTGGGCGGTCCTCGCGATCCTCTTCGTCCACCTGGTCCTCGCCGTCGAGGGCCTGCTGTGGCGGGCGGCCCGGATGTCCAGCGACGTCCTGGTGTGGCTGCTCGGCGCCACCAGCGCCTGGATCCTCGCGGGCGTCCTCGACCAGCCCGGCAACGGCGCGGGCTGGCTCTTCACCCAGCCGGGCCAGGAGTACCTGTGGCTCGGTCTGCCGATCGTCCTGGGCGCCCTCGTCCACGACATCGGGGACGCCCTGACCGTCTCCGGCTGCCCGATCCTGTGGCCCATCCCGGTCGGCCGCAAGCGCTGGTACCCGATCGGCCCGCCGAAGGGCATGCGCTTCCGGGCGGGCAGCTGGGTCGAGCTGAAGGTCCTGATGCCGGCGTTCATGGTGCTCGGCGGCGTGGGCGGGGCCTCGGCGCTCGGCTTCCTGTAGCCGGGGGCCCGGTGGCCCGGGGGGCTTGCAGCCCGGCGGGCGGTGGCCTGGTAGCGGTGGCCCGGCAGCGGCAGCGGCAGCGGCAGCGGCGGCCCGGCGGACCGCTGGCCGGTGGCCTGGCAGCTCGGTGGCCTGGGGCCCGGCCGGCGGCCCGGTGGCGTGGGGCCCGGCCGGCGGCCCGGTCGGTGGTTCGGTGGCCCGGTCGGTGACTCGGGCGGGCGCCCGGGATGCCCGGGCTGCCCGTGAGCCGCCCCGCCGTGAGCCGCCCCGCCGTGAGCCGCCCCGCCGTGAGCCGCCCCGCCGTGAGCCGAGACCGCCCGCGTGCGCCCCACCGGCACCCGGCCCGCGCCCCGGCTCGGGGCTCCGGAGCGCCGCTGACCGGGCTACCCGTGCCAGGACCGCCACAGCGCCGCGTACGCCCCGTCCGCCGCCACCAGCTCGTCATGGCTGCCGAGTTCGCTGATCCGGCCGCCCTCGACGACCGCGATCAGGTCGGCGTCGTGCGCCGTGTGCAGCCGGTGGGCGATGGCGACGACCGTGCGGCCCTCCAGGACGCGGGCCAGCGAGCGCTCCAGGTGCCGGGCCGCGCGCGGGTCGAGCAGCGAGGTCGCCTCGTCGAGGACGAGCGTGTGCGGATCGGCCAGGACGAGCCGGGCGAGCGCCACCTGCTGGGCCTGCGCCGGGGTGAGGGCCTGCCCGCCCGAGCCGACCTCGGCGTCCAGGCCGCCGTCGAGGGCCCGGGCCCAGCCCTCCGCGTCGACCGCCGTCAGGGCCGCCCACAGCTCGGCGTCCCCGGCGCCCGCCCGGGCGAGCAGCAGGTTGTCACGGAGCGAACCGACGAAGACGTGGTGCTCCTGGTTGACCAGGGCCACGTGCTCGCGGACCCGCTCGGCCGGCATCCGCGCCAGCTCGGCCGAGCCGAGGGTCACCGTGCCGGCGCGCGGCGCGTAGATGCCCGCGAGCAGCCGACCGAGCGTCGACTTCCCGGCGCCCGACGGGCCGACCAGGGCGAGCCGGGTGCCCGGAGCGACGTCCATCGACACCTGGTGCAGCACGTCGACGCCCTCGCGGTAGCCGAAGCGGACCTCGTCGGCGCGGACCTCCCGTCCCTCGGGCCGAACGGTCCCGTCGCCCGCGTCGGGCTCGATGTCCCGGACGCCCACCAGCCGGGCCAGCGACACCTGGGCCACCTGCAGCTCGTCGTACCAGCGCAGGATGATCCCGATCGGGTCGACCAGCATCTGGGCGAGCAGCGCGCCCGTGGTCAGCCGGCCCACGTCCATCCATCCGTGGAAGACGAGGACGCCGCCGATCGCGAGCACCGCGGTGATCACGACGGTGTGGGTGAGCGTGACGACCGGGAAGAGCACCGAACGCAGGTAGAGGGTGTACCGCTCCCACGCCGTCCATTCGCCCACCCGCCGGTCCGACAGCTCGATGCGGCGTCGGCCGAGGCGGTGCGCCTCGACCGTGCGGCCCGCGTCCACGGTCTCCGCGAGGGACGCGGCCACCGCCGCGTAACCGGCGGCCTCCGAGCGGTACGCGGCCGGCGCGCGCCGGAAGTACCAGCGGCAGCCGACGAAGAGCAGCGGCGCGGCGAGCAGCAGCGCGGCCGCCAGCGGGGGCGCGGTGACGGCGATGCCGCCGATCAGCAGCGCCGCCCACACCACGCCGATGACCAGCTGCGGCACGGCCTCGCGCATCGCGTTGGCGAGCCGGTCGACGTCGGTGGTGATCCGGGACAGCAGATCGCCGGTCCCGGCCCGCTCCAGGACGCCCGGCGGCAGCGCCACCGAGCGCACGAGGAAGTCCTCGCGCAGGTCGGCCAGCATCTCCTCGCCGAGCATCGCGCCGCGCAGCCGGACCATCCGGGTGAACACCGTCTGGATCAGCAGCGCGACGGCGAACAGGGCCGCCGTGCGCTCCGGATGGAGATCCCGGGCCCCTGCGGTGAGCGCGTCGACGACGGAGCCGAGGAGGTACGGCCCGGCCATCGAGGCCGTCACGGCGACCGCGTTGACCGCGACGAGGGCCGCGAACGCGCCCCGGTGACGGCGCAACAGGTCCCGGACGTACCTCCGGACCGTGGCTGCGGTCCCGACCGGCAGCGTCGTCGCCGACCGGGGGGCTGCCGGGTCGTACGACGGCGGCGCGACGGCGATCATGCCGTCTCTCCTTCCAGCTCGTCTTCTCGTTCGTCCAGCGCCCGCCACTCGGCGTCGAGGCCGAGTGGCGGGGCCGCCGTCCCGCGTGCACCTTCGTCCTCCGTCTCGCGGGTGACGACGGCCCGGTAGCGGGGTTCGCCGGCCAGCAGCTCGCGGTGGGTGCCCACCGCGACCGCCCTCCCGTCGTCGACCAGGACGACCCGGTCGGCCAGGTCGAGCAGCAGCGGAGAGGAGGCGAGGACCACCGTCGTCCGGCCCGCGCGCAGCCGCTTGATCCCGGCGGCCACCCGGGCCTCGGTGTGCGAGTCGACCGCCGAGGTCGGCTCGTCCAGGACCAGCACCCCCGGGTCGGTCACCAGGGAGCGCGCCAGGGCGAGCCGCTGGCGCTGGCCGCCGGACAGCGACCGGCCGCGCTCGGCGATTTGGGTCCGCATGGGGTCGCCGTCGGTGTCCACCGAGGCCTGCGCGAGGGCGTCGAGCACGTCCCCGCACTGAGCCGCTTCCAGCGCCTCGGCCGCCGCCACGTGCCCGGAGGACGGCACGTCGAGCAGCTCCGCGAGGGAGCCGGAGAGCAGCACCGGTTCCTTGTCCTGGACGAGCACCGCGGCACGCGCGGCGTCGAGGGCCAGCTCGTCGAGGGCCACGTCGCCGACCAGCACCGAGGAGTGTTCCTCGCCCGGCTCCGCCGGGTGCCCGCCCAGCCGGTCGGCGAGCCGGCCGGCCGCGTCCGGGTCGCCGCAGACCACCGCGGTGAGGGCGCCGGCCGGCGCGCGCACGCCGGTCACCGGGTCGTACAGGTCGCCGCTCGGCACCTCCCGAACGGTCCCGGCCGACGGACCCGTCGTACGGGACAGGGCGAGCACCCGGGCGGCACGCCGTGCGGACGGGCGCGAGAAGGAGTACGCCATGGCGATCTCCTCGAAGGTGCGCAGCGGGTGGTGGGTGAGTGCCACCGCGCCGTAGACCGTGACCAGTTCGCCGACCGAGACGCGCCCGTCGAGGGCGAGTCGCGCGCCGTACACGATCACGCCGACGAGCAGGACGCCCGGCAGCAGCACCTGGATCGCCGCGATGAGCGCCCACATCCGGGCGCTGTGCACGGCGGCCCGGCGCACCTCCTGGGAGGCGGCCCGGTAGCGGCCGAGGAACAGCTCCTCGCCGCCGATTCCGCGCAGGACGCGCAGCCCGGCGACGGTGTCGGAGGCGAGTTCGGTGGCCCGGCCGGCCTTCTCGCGCTGTGTGTCGGCCCGGCGCGTGGCGCGGGGGAGCAGCGGCAGCGCGGCGAGGGCGAGGACGGGGACGGCGAGCGCGACGACCAGGCCGAGGTCCGGCTGGTACAACACGAGCCCGACGCAGACCAGCACCAGGGAGACGGCGGCCGACGCGAAGCGGGAGGCCGCCTCGACGAACCAGCCGATCTTCTCCACGTCACCGGTGGAGACGGCCACGACCTCGCCCGCCGCGACCCGTCGGGTCAGGACGGAGCCGAGCTCGGCGGTCTTGCGGGAGAGCAACTGCTGCACCCGGGCGGCCGCCGTGATCCAGTTGGTGACGGCCACCCGGTGCACCATCATGTCGCCGGCCGCGATGGCCAGGCCGAAGGCGACGAGCAGCCCGATGCCGAGGCCGAGCCGGCCGCCGTCGCGGTCCACGACCGCCTGCACGGCGACGCCGACGCCGAGCGGCAGCCCGGCGATGCCCAGCTGCAGCAGCAGGCCCCACAGCAGGCACGTCACCTGACCGCCCAGCTGCGCCCGGCCGAGCCACAGCAGGAACCGCGGGCCCGAGCGGACGTCCGGGTCCCCTGGGTCGGCGTACGGAAGATCGCGAATCTGCATGCTGTCCCAGCGCTTTCGGCCGATTTCTCGTAGCGGTCCGGAGATGTCTCGAACCGGTCCAGGCTCGCCCCGCCGGACGGCGGTCGGCAATCGATTTTCCGGCGCCCGGGTTTTCCGGCAACCGGGAACAGAACCCGCCAAGCCGGACCGACGCCCTCTGGACCGCGTCAGCGGGCCCGCGCTTCACTCACGACCCATGAGACAACGGAAGATCATGAGCATGATCGGAGGCCTCACCCTGGCCGCCGGTGTGCTGCTCGCCGCCCCGGCGGCCCACGCGGACGAGGCCCCGACCCCGCCGGCCGAGTTCACCACCGACTGGCACGACCCGGTCACCGCCGCGCCGCCGATCGCCACCCCCGGCACCCGCACCTGCGAGGTGACCCTCGCCGAGGTCCAGTTCCGCGACTTCACGCCGTACAAGGGGAGTTACGCTCCGCCCGAGGAGTGCGGCACCCGCTGGAACAAGGTGGTCCTGCGCCTGGAAGGCAAGGTGAAGGGCCGCCAGTACGACCGCCTCGGCTACCTCACCGTCGGCGGCGTCGAGATCCTCCGCACCTCCACCCCCGAACCCTCGCCCGACGGCATCGCCTGGTCGGTCGAGAAGGACGTCACCCGCTACCGCGACACCCTGAGCCGGCCCCGGTCCGTCGAGATGCTCATCGGCAACGTCGTCAACGAGACGTACACCGGGGTCCTCGACGTCCGCGTCACCCTCACCTTCCACACCGCCCAGGGCAAGGTGCGCCCCGCCGCCGGCACCCCCGACCGGGTGCTGCCGCTCACCGACGCCACCCTCACCACCCCGCGCAACACCGAGCGGATCCTCGCCGAGGTGTACGCCACCGGATCGGGCGGCGGCTGCGAGGAGTTCTGGTACCTCACCGTCCCCGACGCCGCGCCCTACTCCTGCAAGGCCACCGACGGCCCGTACCGCGAGGTGCGGATATCCGTCGACGGGCAGCTCGCGGGCATCGCCGCCCCCTTCCCGCACGTCTGGACCGGCGGCTGGTCCAACCCGTTCCTCTGGTACGTGACGCCCGCGCCGCGCGCCTTCGACGTCCAGCCCGTCGTCTACGACCTCACCCCGTTCGCGGGCGTCCTCAACGACGGGCGCGCCCACCGCGTGGAGGTCTCGGTGGCCGGCGTCCCGGCCGGCCGGACCGGCTGGAGCGTCCCCGCCAACGTGCTGCTCTGGCAGGACGAGGGCAGCAAGGTCGTCACCGGCGCCCTCGACCGGCACGAGTCCGGCACCCCGCGCAACGCGGCGGTGTACACCCCGGGTTCGCCCGACCGCCTGGAGACCACGGGCGGGCACACCCTCACCGTCGCCGGCCACCTGAACACCTCGCACGGCCGCGTCGCGACCACCGTCACCCGCACCGTCGACCACCGGTCCACACACCGGTGGGGCGCCGACGAGAACCCCGACGCGCTCTCCGCGTACTGGACCGACGACGAGACGGTGACCGTCGGCCGGACCGCCACCCGCACCCACCGCACGTACACCATGGACGGTGAGATCGTCATCGGCGCCGACAACCGGCTCCGGACCGTCCTCACCGTCGGCGACCGGGCCGCCGTGGACGTCGTGCGGGACGGCAGGCGCCTGTCCTGGCAGCGTCTCGACGACACCTACACCGGCGACGCCTCCTTCGCCCTGGGCGTCCCGCGCGAGCAGCGCCACGCGATCGGCACCAGCGCCGAGCGCTACCGCGCGTACGGCTCCGGCGGCTGCTACGACCGCTCGCTGAAGACCGTCCAGGGCACCCTCGTCGAGGACCTCCGGCGCTGCTGAAAGCCGCACCCGTACGGCGCCCGCGCCTCGCCGGCCCGGGCGCCGTCCCGTACCCCGGTGCCCCGGCGGGCACCCGGCTACGGCCGCGTCGCGCGCTCCAGTTCCAGCAGGGCCGAGTGGTACGTGCGGCCGGTGGCGCGGTCCATGCCGACCTCGCACATGCGGTTGGCCGACAGATGCGCGTCGAAGGGGCGCGCGGTGACCTCGGCGGCTTCCTGGGCGGTGGCGGACGCGGTCAGCTCCGGATGCAGCATGCCCCGGTCGCCCGCGAAGGCGCAGCAGCCCGCGCCGACCGGGACGACCACCTCGTCCGCGCAGGCCTCCGCGAGGGCGACCAGCCGGTCCTCGTCGCCCAGGTGCCGCATCGAGCAGGTGGGATGGACCACCGCCGACGCCACCCGTCGGCGGACGTCGAGGCGGGGCAGCAGCTCGTCCGCGGCCCACACCAGCGAGTCGAGCACGGTCAGCTCGGCGTGCAACTCCCGGTTGTCCTCATTGAGGTACGGCACGACCTCGTGCGCGATGCCCAGCGTGCAGGAGGAGGCGTCGACGACCAGGGGCAGCCGGCCGCCGGCCGTCCAGCCCCAGGCGGCCTCCACGATCCGGTTGGCCATCACCTCGGTGCCCCGCTCGTACCCCTTCGAGTGCCAGATGGTCGCGCAGCAGGTGCCCGCCACGTCGTCCGGGATCCACACCGGCCGCCCGGCGCGGGCGGACAGCGCCACCACGGCTTCCGGGAGCGACGGACCCTCGAAGCCGTCCGGATTGCCGAAGATCCGGTTCACGCAGGCCGGGTAGTAGACGGCGGCCGCGGCCGGCCGGTGGGTGCGGGGCAGTCGCCCTGGCGCCGCCCCCGGGATCTCGGGCAGCCACTCCGGGACGAGATCGGGACGCACGACCTTGCGGGCGAGCCCGGTCGCCGACGCCATCACCCGGTCGCCGATCCGCGCGCCGGCGCCCACGGCGAGCCGCGCCGAGGCCTCCACGGCGCGGAAGTTCCGGGCGGTGAGGGCGGCGATCCGCTCCTCCCGCGCGGAGTGCCGCTCGTGCCGGAACGCCTTCATCAGCGCGCCCGTGTCGATACCGACCGGGCACGCGAGCTTGCACAGGGAGTCGCCGGCGCAGGTGTCGACGGCGTCGTGACCGTACGCCTCCAGGAGCCGTGCCTCGACCGGCGCCCCGTCGGCCTGCCGCATCATCTCCCGCCGCAGGACGATGCGTTGGCGCGGAGTGGTGGTCAGGTCGTGGCTGGGACACGTGGGTTCGCAGAAGCCGCACTCGATGCACGGATCGGCGATCGCCTCCACCCGGGGGATGGTCTTCAGACCGCGCAGGTGCGCCTGCGGATCGCGGTCCAGGACGATCCGGGGCGCGAGGACCCCGTCCGGGTCGATGACCTCCTTGGTGCGCCACATCAGTTCGGTCGCCTTGGGCCCCCATTCCAGCTCCAGGAAGGGCGCGATGTTGCGGCCGGTGGCGTGCTCGGCCTTGAGCGAGCCGTCGAAGCGCTCCACGGTCAGCTTGCAGAACTCGGCCATGAACGACGCGTAGCGCTCGACGTCGCCCGGGTCGCCGGCGTCGAAGGACAGCAGGAAGTGCAGGTTGCCGTGGGCGGCGTGCCCCGCGACGGCGGCGTCGAAGCCGTGCCGGCCCTGGAGGTCGAGCAGCTCCGCACAGGCGTCCGCGAGCCGCTCGGGCGGTACCGCGAAGTCCTCGGTGATGAGGGTCGTGCCCGGGGGGCGCGCGCCGCCGACCGCCGTCACGAAGGCCCTGCGGGCCTGCCAGTAGCCGGCGACGGTCCGGGCGTCGCGGGTGAAGGCGTTGCTCACGGACGCGACCGGAGCGACCAGGTCCAGGTCCTCCATGACCCGGGCCGCCGCCTCCTCGTACGCCTCCTGCGCGGCCTGGTCCGGCGCCCGGAACTCCACGAGCAGGGCGGCCACCCCCCTCGGCAGCTCCGCCCAGTCGGCGGGCACGCCGGGCACGCGCACCGAGGCGCGGAGCGTGTTGCCGTCCATGAGCTCGACCGCCAGGGCGCCCGCGTCGTTGAAGCGCGGCACGGCGGCCGCGGCGGCCGGCAGGGAGGGGAAGAAGAGCAGCGCCGTCGAGACCCTGCGGTCCAGGGGCAGGGTGTCGAAGACGGTCTCGGAGATGAAGCCGAAGGTGCCCTCGGAGCCCACCATCAGGCCGCGCAGGATCTCGACCGGGGTGGCGCCGTCGAGGAAGGCGTCGAGCCGGTAGCCGTTGGTGTTCTTGATCGCGTACTTGGCGCGGATCCGGGCCGTGAGCTCCGCGTCCGCCTCGATCTCCGCCTTGAGGGCCATGAGCCCGGCGCACAGCCGGGGGTCCGCGCGGGCCAGCTCCGCGTCGGCGTCCGGGGCGGCGGTGTCGACGACGGTGCCGCTCGGCAGGACGAAGGTGAGCGAGGCGAGCGTGCGGTACGCGTTGCGGGCGGTGCCCGCCGTCATGCCGGACGCGTTGTTGGCGACCACCCCGCCGATCGTGCAGGCGACGGCGCTCGCCGGGTCCGGGCCGAGCACCCGGCCGTACGGCGCGAGCGTCGCGTTGGCGCGGGCGACCGTGGTGCCCGGTCGGATCCGGGCTCGGGCCCCGTCGTCCAGGACCTCGACCCCCGCCCAGTGGCGGCGCACGTCGACCAGGATGTCCTCGCCCTGCGCCTGCCCGTTGAGGCTGGTCCCGGCGGCCCGGAACACCACCTCGCGGCCCTTCCCGTGCGCGTACGAGAGGACCGCCGACACGTCGTCGATGTCCTCGGCCACCACCACGACCTGCGGCACGAAGCGGTAGGGGCTCGCGTCCGAGGCGTAACGGACCAGGTCGGAGACCTTCGACAGCACCTTGTCCGGGCCGAGGACGGCGACCAGCTCCTCCCGCAGGTGCTTCGGGGTGCCGCGGGCCTGGAGGTCCGGCACCCGGTCGGGCGCCGCACGCCGCTTCGTACCGGCGCGCAGGGTCCGCGGATTCGGCTCCAGTACGGGCATGGCCAGGGCTCCCCTCCGGTGTGCGGTGTGCCCCGGTCTCGGCTGCCCCGGTCTCAGCAGACGGGCTCCGGACCGCGGTCGACCAGAGCGGACAGCAGACCTCCGAGCACCTCGCGCTGTTCGACGGTCAGTGGGGCCAGCATGTCCTCTGCGGCGGCACGGCGCGCGCTGCGCAGCTCCCTCAGCGTGTCGCGGCCGCTGTCGGTGAGCTCGATCCGCACCACCCGGCGGTTGGTCGGATCGGGCACCCGGCGGACCCGGCCGGCCGCCTCCAGAGCGTCGACGAGGGTGGTGACGGCGCGGGGGACCACTTCGAGCCGGGCCGCGAGATCCGCCATCCTGGGCGGCTCCGGGTAGTGCGCGACCGTCCGCAGCAGCCGGGACTGCGCCGGGGTGATGCCGACCGGCTCCAGGTGCCGCTTCTGGATGCGGTGCAGCCGGCGGGTGAGGCGCAGCAGCTGCTCGGCGAGGAGGCCGTCGGGGTCGGGGCTGCCGGGACTGCCGGGAGTGGCCGGGGTGTTCATGACGGAACAATATCAGGACCGTGTTCATTGTGAGTATAGGTAACAATGAGCTATGCTCTCATCGCCTCATTCTCGAACTCTCGTAGGAGCCCATGCACCCGCACGACGAGTCCACCTGGACGCCCCCCGCCCGTGACCGCACCCGCCCCGAGGAGCCCGCCCAGCTGCGGCGCATCCTGAGCCTGTTCCGCCCCTACCGGGGCCGCCTGGCCCTCGTCGGCCTGCTCGTCGCGGCGTCGTCGCTGGTCTCGGTCGCCTCGCCCTTCCTCCTCCGGGAGATCCTCGACACCGCGATCCCGCAGGGCCGCACCGGGCTGCTCAGCCTGCTCGCCCTGGGCATGATCGTCACCGCCGTGGTCTCGGGCGTCTTCGGCGTGCTCCAGACGCTCATCTCCACCACCGTCGGCCAGCGCGTCATGCACGACCTGCGCACCGCGGTCTACGCCCAGCTGCAGCGGATGCCGCTCGCCTTCTTCACGCGCACCCGCACGGGCGAGGTCCAGTCCCGCATCGCCAACGACATCGGCGGCATGCAGGCCACCGTCACCTCGACCGCCACCTCCCTGGTCTCCAACCTGACCGGCGTGGTCGCCAGCGTCGTCGCCATGCTCGCGCTCGACTGGCGGCTCACCCTGGTCTCCCTCCTCCTGCTGCCCGTCTTCGTCTGGATCAGCCGCCGGGTCGGCCGCGAGCGCAAGCGGATCACCACCCGGCGCCAGAAGCAGATGGCCGCCATGGCGGCGACCGTCACCGAGTCGCTGTCCGTCAGTGGCATCCTGCTCGGCCGCACCATGGGCCGCGCCGACTCCCTCACCCGGTCCTTCGCCGAGGAGTCCGAGCGCCTCGTCGACCTCGAAGTGCGCTCCTCCATGGCCGGACGGTGGCGGATGTCCACCATAGGCATCGTCATGGCCGCCATGCCCGCCCTGCTCTACTGGGCGGCGGGCCTCGCCCTCCAGGCCGGCGGCCCCGACATCTCCCTCGGCACCCTGGTCGCCTTCGTCTCCCTCCAGCAGGGCCTCTTCCGGCCGACCGTCAGCCTGCTGTCGACCGGCGTGCAGATCCAGACCTCGCTCGCCCTCTTCCAGCGCATCTTCGAGTACCTCGACCTGCCCGTCGAGATCACCGAGCCCGACGAGCCCGTCCGCCTGCCGAAGGCCTCGGGCGAAGTCGTCTTCGAGAAGGTCGGCTTCCGCTACGACCCCGAGGGCGAGGGCCGCCCCACCCTCGACGGCATCGACCTGACGGTCCCGGCCGGCGGCAGCCTGGCCGTCGTCGGCCCGACCGGCTCCGGCAAGTCCACGCTCAGCTATCTCGTGCCCCGGCTCTACGACGTCACCGACGGACGGGTCACCCTCGACGGCGTCGACGTGCGCGACCTGGACTTCGACAGCCTCGCCCGGGCCGTCGGCGTGGTCTCCCAGGAGACCTACCTCTTCCACGCCTCCGTCGCGGACAACCTGCGCTTCGCCAAGCCCGACGCCACCGACGAGGAGATCGAGGCCGCCGCGCGCGCCGCCCAGATCCACGACCACATCGCCTCGCTGCCCGACGCCTACGACACCCTCGTCGGCGAGCGCGGCTACCGCTTCTCGGGCGGTGAGAAGCAGCGTCTCGCGATCGCCCGGACCATCCTGCGCGACCCCCCCGTCCTCATCCTCGACGAGGCGACCAGCGCCCTCGACACCCGTACCGAGCATGCCGTGCAGCAGGCCATCGACGCGCTCTCCGCCGGACGCACCACCATCACCATCGCCCACCGGCTCTCCACCGTCCGCGACGCCGACCAGATCGTCGTCCTGGAGGCGGGCCGGATCGCCGAGCGCGGCACCCACGAGGAGCTGCTCGCCCTCGACGGGCGGTACGCGACCCTGGTGCGCCGGGACGAACACACGAACGCGGGAGCGGTTGTTCCCCAGAACGTGTGATCGTGCCGGTTTTCGTTGCCCAGCCCCCGCGCGGCAGCTGATGATTACGGTGCGCAAGCGACGGGCTGCAGACCGCGACTGCGCAGTCCCACAGAATGCTCTGCACGAGGAGAAAGCACCACCATGAACGTCATCACCAACCTGCTCGCCGGCGTCCTCCACTTCCTGGGCTGGCTCGTCTGACGATCGCAGTGCCCGGCGCCGCCGGTCCCCCGTCCCAGGGGACCGGCGGCGCCGCCGCGTGTACGCTCCGTGATTTCCCGAGCGCGCCGGGTTAGCGTGCGCCCATGACGTACCGGTCCTGGCAGCCCGAACACCGACGCCGGCGCGCACGCCTCACCCGGCGCGGCAGGCTCGTCGTCCTCGTGGGCGCCGTCCTGGCGGCGGCCACCGCGGTCGCCGTGCCCCTGCTGCTGCTCGGAGCGCCGGACAAGCCCGCCCCGCACAAGCAGCGCACCCTGCTCATCCCCGAAGGCTGGCGCGGGGGAGAGGTGTACGCCGCCGTCGACCGCTCCCTCGGCCTGCCCGCAGGCACCGCCCGCAAGGCCGCCCAGACGCCCGCCACGGACCTCGCCCTCCCGGCAGCGGCCGACGGCAATCCGGAGGGCTACCTCTTCCCCGCCACCTACCCGGTGGGCAAGGCCACCACCGTGGAGGGCCTGCTGCGCTACATGGTCGACACCGCCGGGAAACGCTTCGGGACCGCGCGCATCGCCGAGGGCGCCCGCAGCCAAGGGCTGAGCGTCCATCAGGCCGTGATCGTCGCCAGCATCGTCCAGGCGGAGGCCGACACCGCCGAGGACATGGGCAAGGTGGCGCGGGTCGTCCACAACCGGCTCGCCCGGGGGATGCCGCTCCAGATGGACTCGACCCTCAACTACGCCCTCGGTCGCGACACCGTGGACACCAGCCACGCCGACACCCGCATCGACAGCCCCTACAACACCTACGAGCGCGCGGGGCTGCCGCCGTCACCCATCGGGAACCCCGGCGAGCAGGCCATGGCCGCGGCCGTCGCCCCCACGAAGGGCGACTGGCTCTACTTCGTCACCGTCCGGCCGGGCGACACGCGCTTCACCGCCGACTACGCCCGGCACCAGGCGAACGTCGCCGAGTTCAACGAACAGCGACGGGCTGCGGGGCGCTCCTGAGCAGCGCGCGGATCTCGGCGACCGCCGCGCGGCCGGCCCGGTTGGCCCCGATGGTCGAGGCGGAGGGCCCGTACCCGACCAGATGAACACGCGGGTCCCGCACCGCCCTGGTCCCCTCCACCTGGATCCCGCCGCCCGGCTCGCGCAGCCGCAGCGGGGCCAGATGGTCGATCGCGGCACGGAACCCCGTCGCCCACAGGATCACGTCCGCCTCCACGGTCCGCCCGTCGGCCCAGGCCACCCCGGTCGGCGTGATCCGGTCGAACATCGGGAGGCGGTCGAGCACCCCGCGCTCGCGGGCCTCGCGGACGGCCTCGTTCAACGGCAGCCCGGTGACCGACACCACGCTCTGCGGCGGCAGTCCCTGCCGCACCCGCTCCTCCACGAGCGCCACCGCGGCCCGTCCCTGGACCTCGCCGAAGCGCCCCTCGCGCCAGACCGGCTCGCGCCGCGTGACCCATGTCGTCGCGGCGGCACGGTCCGCGATCTCCATCAGATGCTGGGTCCCCGAGGCCCCGCCGCCGACCACGACCACCCGCTGCCCGGCGAACGCTTCGGGCCCCGAGTACTGGGCGGTGTGCAGCTGGCGCCCCCGGAACGTCTCCTGTCCCGGGTACCGCGGCCAGAAGGGCCGGTCCCAGGTGCCGGTCGCGTTGACGAGCGCCCGCGTCGCGTACGTCCCCTCCGAGGTCTCCACGAGCAGCCGCCCACCCTCGCCCTCGCGCACCGCCGTCACGTCGACGGGCCGGTGCACCCGCAGGTCGAAGGTCTCCTCGTAGTCGGCGAAGTAGTCGCCGATCACCTCGGACGACGGCCGCGCGGGGTCGGCCCCGGTCAGCTCCTTGCCGGGCAGCGCGTGCATCCCGTGCACCTTGCCGTACGTGAGCGAGGCCCACCGGAACTGCCAGGCGCCGCCCGCCCGGGGGGCGTGATCGAGCACCACGAAGTCCCGGTCGGGCTCGAACCCGCTCCGCCGCAGGTGATAGGCGGCGGAGAGCCCCGCCTGCCCGGCGCCGATGACCACCACGTCGACGTCACGCGCTTCGTGTACCCCGAAATCGTTCACGATTCCACCAACCGCGGGCGGGGCGGGGATCTTCCCGACGGGCCCAGAAGCGTCCGGCCCGCCCGGCAGCCGCCCGCCCTGCCGTTCCCTACCGCCCGCCGCTGACGATCAGCGGTGCTCCGCCCGGAGCCGAGGCCGGGCGGCCGTCGAGCGCCGGTACCCCGAGCAGCGGGGACGGCGGGAGGGGCGCGAGCAGTCCCTCGCGAGCTCGGGAGTCACGCCTTCCCCGAACCAGCACGCCTCCGCCAGGTGCGGATAGCCGGAGAGCGCGAAGTGCTCGACGCCCAGGTCGTGGTACTCCTCGCTCCGGTCGGCCACGTCCGCGTGGCGCCGGACCCGCTGCCGGAGATCTTCTTCGGTGCGGCGTCTCGGAGCGTGGACGCGCGATTCCGCCCCCCTGAACGGCACCATGTCCCCATGGCCTTCAGCACCACGATCCTCACCCTCACCACCGGCTCACAGGAGACCGTCACCGACCTCACCCGCCACTGCGAGGACTTCCTCTCCCGCACGGCCCAGGGCGGTGACGGCCTCCTCAACCTCTTCGTCCCCCACGCCACGGCCGGCCTCGCGATCCTGGAGACCGGCTCCGGCAGCGACCACGACCTGCTGACCGCCCTCCACCACCTGCTCCCCGCCGACGACCGCTGGCAGCACCGCCACGGCTCCCCGGGCCACGGCCGCGACCACGTGCTCCCCGCCCTCGTCCCTCCGCACGCGACCGTCCCGGTCATCGGTGGGCACCTGGAACTGGGCACCTGGCAGTCGATCTGCCTGGTGGACACCAATCGCGACAATCCGGAGCGTCAGGTCCGGCTGTCGTTCCTGGGGTAGTGCTGGTCACCGCACCGACGGATCCGCACCCACGACCGGCGTCGTGCCGTACGGACTTCGCGTCCTGGGAGACGCCCTCTCAGCCTCGACCGGTGCGGACCGACCTGGCCGCCCGCTCGATCCTCGCGCGGTGGGCCGCACGGGCTTCCTCGTCGACCTGCTCTTCGTATTCGGCGCGCAATCCGGTCCGGCCGTCGAGGCCCTCGCGCAGGATGTCGGCGTGCCCGGCGTGCCGGACGGACTCGCCGAGGACGTGGACCAGGACGGCGAACAGGTTGGTGTCGGCATGGGGCTCCGGCCACCACGGCACGTGGCCGGGGGCGTCGAGGGGCAGCTCGTCGATCGTGGCGTCCGAGTGTTCCCACGTGCGCCGGTAGTACCCGATGACCTGATCACGGGTCTCGTCCTCGGTCGCCCACAGGTCGCTGCCGTCGGAGTCCTGCCACCGGGGCAGCGGTTCCGGGGAAGGGCGGTCGAAGACCTCGCCGAAGTACCTGGCCTCGACGGTAGCCACGTGCTTGACCAGGCCGAGGAGGTTGGTCCCGGTCGCCGTCAGAGGGCGGCGGACGTCGTACTCGGACAAGCCGTCGAGTTTCCAGAGCAGCCCCTCGCGGTCCCGCCGCAGTCTCCCGTGCAGGGTGTCCTTCGCGAATTCGTCGATCATGCGGCATGAGCCTGCCATGGGCCGCCGGCGGTCTCAAGATCCCCTGTGCCGTCCGGGACAGCCCGACGGCGCCTGCGCCCCCCTCGTGGTCGTGGCTTCGGGCGAACTCGCCGCCGCCGTCCTGACCGTGCGGACGGCCGGTCGTTCAGCCCTGGCGTGAGGTGCCCGCGCCGGGTCCGCCGCGCTTCACCGCGTCATGGGCCGCCAGTGCGGCGTGCAGCGTGACCAGGTTGGCCCCCCGGGTCGCGTCCAGTCCGGTGAGATCCGCCGCCTTGCGCAGGCGGTAGTCCACCGTGTTCGGGTGGACCTGGAGCCGGGCCGCGGCCCGGCGGCGGTCGAGACTGCAGGCGAGGAACGTGCGCAGGGTGGCGAGCAGTTCGGGGCGGGTGTCCAACGGGTCGAGCAGCGACGCGAGTCCCTCCCTGGCCGGGCTCGGACGGCTCAGGTGGAATTCGAGCAGTACGTCGTCGAGCAGGTACAGCCCGGGCCCCTGTCCGGACGCCTCGGCCACCTCCCGTACCTCGCCGGCGAGCCGGGCGGCCTCCGCCACGCCCTCCGGGGGTGCCGCGGCTGCCGCGGCCAGCACCTCGGCGCCGCACATCCTGCCCAGCTCCACGACCAGTCGCGAGAGCCGGTCCCGGTCGGCCGGGCCGAAGTCGGCGGCCGGTGCCTCGTGCGGGATGAGGACCAGTCCTCCGCCGCCCGACAGCACGGACAGCGGAACTCCCGCCGTCTGGCGCTGCAGTTCGTTGCGCAGCCGCCGGAGTTTGCGGCGGGCGGCGACCGCGTGGTCCACGCCGGGGACCAGCTCGTCCGGGTGCCGCCCCACGGAGATGCTCAGTACCAGGTAGGTGGGCGGCAGGCGGATGCCGGCGCGATCGGCCGCAGCCTGGGCGCTGCCCCCTTCCAGCAGTCGGGACAACAGCGACTGCAGGGCGACCTGCTCGTCGCTCAGTGCCGTCTGCCGCTCCTGCACGAAGCCGGCCGCGACCTCGCAGCTCACCACCCGCAGGTACGCGAGCAGTTGACGCTGGACCAGCAGCAGGTCGCCCATGTCGTCCGGATCGGCCGCCGGGAAGATGCGGGCGGCGCACTCCTCCGCACCGAGGTGATAGGCGCCGACCACGGCCTCCAGCGGCACGCCCTCGTCGGCCCGCCGGGCCGACGACTCGCGGATCGCCGCCTGCTCCGCGGGGTCCGGCAGCTCGCCGGTGCGCAGCATCTCGGCGAAGCTCCGGATGCCGCGGGTCACCTGTTTGGCGATGTCGCCGCCGAGCTGTTCCGACGGCAGCCTTCCGTAGACGGGCAGCCGTTCGACGAGCCGGGCCATGACCGCACGCTCGAGCGCGCCGGCGGCGGCCTGGAGCCGCTCATGGACCGGAACGCCGCCGAAGTGCGGCACGCAGTCGCGTGCAGCGGCGTTGGATGCGGTCACAATCCACCTCGCAAATCTCTGTGTTCCGCCATGGAGGCGTGGCCGCGTACCGCCTCCATGATGTTTCCGGGACATCACCTACCGGTTGGTAACACGTCGGGCCGGTGGATCGCCAGACGTGGCGGAACGCGGCCGCGTCGTCCGTCGGATCTCCCCGTACGACCCGAACGCACCGAGAGCCGCCGCGCACGAACCTCCCGTCGCCCTACAGGAGACCGACACCACCGACTCCGACCCGCCTCGCGCGGAGCCGACACCGGAACCACCGGGCAGGGGACCGCCGCCCCCGGTCGGCCGTGCCGTTCCGCGAGGCCTCAGGACGGCGCACGGGCCCCCACTCCCGAATCGAGGAACCATGTCCAGGACATCCGCTCGTCTGATCTCCGCCGCCGTCGCCACCGCGGCGGCCATGACCGCCGCGCCGGCGGCCGTCGCCACCGAGTCCGCACCGGCCGCGACCGCGACCACGGTCGCGTCGACCGCGAGCGACCCGTTCTACGCATACGACGGCAGCGAGCCCCTGTCGTCGTTCGCCCCGGGCGCCGTACTGAAGACGCGGACCCTGCCGTACCACCTCGTCGGCATTCCCACCCCGCTGAGGGCGATCCAGCTGCTCTATCGCAGCACCGATGCCCAGGGCCGCCCGGTCGCCAACGTGACCACGGTGGTGCGCAGCCTCACCGGTGACGGGAGCAAGGCCGTGTCGTACCAGTCGTTCTACGACTCGCTCGACCCGGAGGACGGGCCGTCCCGTGCCATCGCCGGCAACCTCACCCTCGGGGGCGTGATCCCCAACGCCGAGGCCGTCTTCATGGCTCCGCTGCTGGCGAAGGGCTACACCCTCGTCATCCCGGACACCCAGGGACAGCGGGCCGCCTTCGCCGCGGGACCCGAGTACGGAACCAACACCCTGGACTCGATCCGTGCCGCGAGCCGATCCGCGGAGACGGGTCTGGGCGACGACACCAGGTTCGGTCTCCTGGGCTACTCGGGCGGCGCCATCGCCACGAACTGGGCGGCCGCGATGGCACCGGCCTACGCCCCGGAAGTGAACCGGAGGCTGGTCGGCTTCGCCGAGGGCGGTCTGCTCGTGGCCCCGGCGCACAACCTGACGTACGTGGACGGCTCCCTCGCGTGGTCGGGCGTCATCCCCATGGCGATCATCGGCGTCGGCCGCTCCTTCGACATCGACGTCGAGCCCTACCTGAACAGCTACGGCCTGAAGGTGTCCGCGGAGCTGGAGAAGGGCTCCATCATCGACGCCCTCGGCCACTACCCGGGTCTGACCTGGAAGAAGATGGCGAAGCCCGAGTACGAGAACCTCAACACGGTCCCCGAACTCGTCAGGGCGGTGAACCGGATCAACCTCGGCTCCGCACCGACCCCGACCGTCCCCGGGTTCATCGCCCAGGGCGACGCGGGCGTCCTGGAAGGGACCTTCTCCCACCACCCCGGGATCGGTACGGGAGACGGAGTCATGGTCGCCGGGGACGTGCGCGCGCTCGCCCGGCAGTACTGCGCCACCGGCAACGGCGCCATCGAGTACCGGCAGTACGAGCTGCTCAGCCACATCGGCGTGCCCGTCATCTGGGCCCCCCTCGCCATGGACTGGCTCGACGACCGCTTCGCGGGCCGCACGGCCCCGTCGGACTGCGGCCGCATCCCCGCGGGCAACTCGCTGGCACCGGAGGAGCCGACGCCGCGGTCCTGACCCGCGGGTGGTCCTGCCGCGGGGGACCCGCACGGCGGGACCACCCGTCCAGGACGGAGGAACCGGGCCGCTGCCCGGGGCGCGGCCGTCGTCCCCGGGCAGGCGGCGCGGTCGTGGTCAGACCGCCGCGGCGGCGTCGCGGATGACGTCGAGCACGACGTCGGGGTGCGAGAGCATCACCACGTGGGCCGAGTCCGCCTCGACGGTCGTGGCCCCCATGCGATCGGCCGCGAAGCGCTGGTGCGCGGGCACGACCGCGTGGTCCTGCGTCGCGACCACGTACCAGCTGGGCTTGGACTTCCAGGCCGGGGCGTCGGTCGTGGCCCCCAGCACCCGCGCGTCGGCGGAGACCTGCGTCGCCCACACCAGCTGCTGGTCGGCCTCGGACAGGTCCCCGCAGAAGTCGGAGATGCCGTCGCGGGCGATCCAGATCCGCCCGTCCTGCTCGTCGAGGTGCGCGAACAGCGGCGGCGGGTCGAACCTGCCGATCAGGTCCTGGGGGGTCTCCCCGGCGTCCGGCGCCAGCGCGGCGAGGTAGACGAGTCCGGCGACCCGCTCGTCGTTCCCGGCCGCGGTGATGACGAACCCGCCCCAGGAATGCCCGACGAGCACGGCCGGCGCGCTGACCCGCGCGAGCGCACGCCGCACGGCGTCCACGTCGCCCTCCAGCGAGTCCAGCGGATTCTGGGCGGACACCACCTCATGACCCTCACGCTGGAGCACGGGGATCAGCTTGCTGTAGCAGGAGCCGTCGGCCCACAGTCCATGGGCGAACACGACACTCGGCTTGCTCGGCGACATCGACGCTCATCTCCGCTCGAAGAACTCGGGACCCTCGCCTCCCGAGTCCACCTCAGAATCACCGGACGCACACCCCGGGCGCCCCGAACGGGTCCCCGGCGCGCGGACCGGACGGCGAGGGCCGGAGCGCGGCCACCGCTCGCCGTGAGTCACCGGGCGGGCACCCTGTGCAGGTCGGGAGGGGCGCGCGTCCCACGGTCGGCGCGACGAACCGGGGGACGCGCACCCATACTGAGGATGACGGCGGGCGGCGGTCGCAGCCGGCAGTCGTCAAGGGGGCGCACGTACGGGAATCGCGGTGGCGATGCAGCAGGTGCCCTTCGACGAAGTGACCACCAGCGCGGCCAGGGACGCGGGCGGATGGCTGGGGGCCCTGCCGGTCGCCGTGGTGGCCACCAGCGGGGACGGGGCGATCGTGCGCTGGGACCAGGCGGCGGAGGACCTGCTCGGATACACCCCCCACGAGGTGCTCGGCCTGCACATCGCCGAGCTGCTCCACCCGGGCGCGGACCGGAGCCTCGGCCGCTCGCTGTGGGAGGGCGCGGCCACCGGGCGCGGGGTCATGGGCACGGTGACCGTCTGGCACAAAGAGGGACGCCCGCTGGACTTGGAGATCTGGGCGTGCCCGGTCCCGGCCCGGCACCGGGGCGGGACGACGGTACTGGTCTTCGCCGCGGAGGCGCAGGCCGCGCGACGGATCCGGGGCTCCTCGGCGGTGTGGGACGGACTGTTCTCCCGTTCCCCGGTCGGCATCGCGGTCCTGGACACCCAGCTGCGGTTCCTGCGCGTCAACCCGGCGCTGGAGGCCATGAACGGCCTGTCGCAGGCCGCTCACATCGGACGCCGCCTGGTCGAGGTCCTGCCCGATGTCAACGCCGCGGACATGGAGCGCGCCATGCGCCGGGCCCTGGACGAGGGAACGCCCGTCCTGGACTCCCGTCGCACCGGTCGCACCCCGGCCGATCCGGACCACGACCACGTCTGGTCGGGGTCGTACGTCCGGCTGGAGGACACCGACGGACGCCCGATCGGGCTGGCCGCCACCCTGATCGACATCACCGCCCAGCAGCGGGCGCAGCTCGAGGCGGACGCCGGCCGCCGCCACCTCGCGCTGGTCAACGAGGCCACCCTCAAGATCGGCACCAGTCTGGACCTGGAACGCACCGCGCAGGAACTCGCCGACGTCGCCGTACCCGATCTCGCGGACGCCGTCACCGTCGACGTCCTGGAAACCCTCGCGGCCGGCGGCGAGCTCGGCGCCGGTCTGATCGGCGGGGCCGCGCTGCGCAGGCTCGCCAAGGCGCCGCTGACCGGGTCGCCGGTCACGAGCGTGCTCGCTCCGCTGGGACGCACGCTCGCCTTCCCTCCCCAGGCCCCCTACACCAAGGCCCTCTGTGCGCTCCGCCCCTACGTCGTCGCCGAGTTCGACGCGGAGGCCATCGCCCCGGCGGCCGGCCACTCCAGCGCGCCCGCCGAACTGCTCCCGCTGGGCGTGCACTCGTTCATGATGACCCCGCTGCTCGCCCGCGGCGTGGTGCTGGGCCTGGCCACCTTCTACCGGACCCGGCCCGTCGGCCCCTTCACCGAGAGCGAGGTCGCCCTGGCCGGTGACCTGGCGGCCCGTGCCGCGGTCTGCGTCGACAACGCGCGCCTCTACCGCCGGGAACACGACACCGCCGCGGTCCTGCAGCGCAGCATGCTGCCGCAGCACATCACCCCGCCGCCGGGGATCGAGGTCGCCCACCGCTACCTGCCCGCCAGCGACGTCAACGAGGTCGGCGGCGACTGGTACGACGTCATCGCCCTGGACGACGGCAGGGCCGCCCTCGTCATCGGCGACGTGATGGGGCACGGCACCGCGGCCGCGGCGGTGATGGGACGGCTCTCCGCGAGCGTCCGGGCCCTCGCCCGCCTCGACCTCTCCCCGGAGGAGGTGCTGCACCAACTGGAGGCCGCCCTGCACGATCTCGCCGAGCCGATGCTCGCGACCTTCCTGTCCGTCGTGGTCGACCCGGCCACCGGCCACTGCCGCATCACCCGGGCAGGACACCCGCCCCCCGCGGCCGTCCTTCCCGACGGCGCCGTCCGCCTGCTCGACGTACCGCCGGGGCTGCCGCTGGGCGTCGGCGGCGTCCCCTTCACGACCACCGACATCACCCTGCCCCTCGGCAGCCTCCTCGTCCTCTACACCGACGGCCTCGTCGAGGCCCGCAGCAGCGACATCGACGCCCGCCTCGCCGAACTGACGGACCTGCTCACCAAGCCCGTCCCGTCCCTGTCGGCCGTGTGCGACCGACTGCTCACCCACCTCGTCCCGGCCTCCGCGGACGACGACATCGCCCTCCTCGTCGCCCGCATCAACAGCGTGCCCTGAGCAGGCCCGGGAAGCCGTCCCGCGCGGACGTGCGAAGCGTTCGGGCGAATGCTCCAATGGAGGTGCGACAGCGTCCGGTCACGTTCGTCGAGAGTGACGCAGGTGGGGGCGGGTGCGGTCACGTCCCCCAGCTGTGTGGAGTGATCATGAGCGATGATTTCGAGGACATGGGACCGGTCGACTACCTGGTCATCGAGTTCCCCGGCAACCGCATGACGGGCGAGGCCTTTCCCCTTCTCCTCGACCTGGTCGACAGGGGCATCGTGCGCATTCTCGACCTCCTGTTCGTCCGCAAGGACACCGACGGCAGCGTCGTCGCCATGGAACTGAGAGATCTGGACGCCGACGGCGCGTTCGACGTGTCCGTCTTCGAGGGTTCCTCGTCCGGGCTCCTCGGCCAGGACGACCTCGACGAGGCGGGAGCGGTCCTCCAGCCGGGGAACGCGGCCGGGATCCTGGTCTACGAGAACCTCTGGGCCGCCCCCCTCGCGGGAGCCCTGCGGCGCTCGGGTGCGCAACTCGTGGCCGGCGGGCGCATCCCCGTACAGGCGCTCCTCGCCTCGCTCGACGCCGTCGAGGCGGCGGAGGGCGGCGGAGCGGCCGCTTGACGTCCCCGGCCGAACGGGGCCCCGGACGACCGGGGAAGCCGATCCACTCGAAAGCGTCCAAGGAGGACCCGACATGCCAGGACTTCTTCGCGGGGTGGCGCGCACCGCGGTAGTGGCCGGAACGGCCACCGCGGTGTCCAACAGGGTTTCGCGGCGTCAGGCGGGCCGCTGGGCCGCCCAGGAGGAAGCGGCGGCGCCACCGCCCCAGCAGCAGTACGCGCCTCCGCCTCCGCCCCCGGCGCCCGCGCCGGCCGACGACATGAGCAGCAAGATCGCTCAACTCAAGCAACTCGGCGAGCTGAAGGAACAAGGCGTGCTCACCGAGGAGGAGTTCGCTGCCCAGAAGAGCAAGATCCTCGGCTCCTGAGCCCCTCGGCCCCGTCTCCGGCCCCCTCGCCGGACCCTTTCCGAGAAGCCCCCGCATGGTCGGGGGCTTCTTCTCGGGCCCCCGAACAGCCCAGCCCGGGATGCCGTGCGCTCGCACATCCACGGAAATGGACACGGACGCCTGTCCCCGACAGGCGCCGACGTGACCATGGAGGACGGATGACAAGAGCGCTGCGGAGTGTCGCGTCGGCTGTGCTGATCGTTCTCGCCTGCATCCTGGTCCCCGTCAGCGTGCTCACGGTGTGGGTGCACGACATCGTCCTCGACACCGACCGCTATGTCGCGACCATGAAACCCCTCGCCGACGACCCGGCCATCGAGGCGGCCATGCACAACCGGATCGTCCACGCCGTGGACGTGCGGGTCGACGGCAAGGAGATCACCGCGGACATCGCGGCCTGGCTGCAGTCGCAGGGCCTGCCGCCGCGCGCGGCCAAGGCCGTCCGAGGGCTGGCCCCGCAGCTGGACGACGCCGTGAACGCGGCCGCGGACAAGGTGGCGAACCGCTTCGTCGAGAGCGACCGGTTCGAGAAGCTGTGGGTCACCGCCAACCGGGCGGCCCACAACGCCGTCGTGCACGCCCTGACCGGCACGGGCCGCGGAGCGATCGGCGTCTCGGAGGGCACGGTCACCCTCGACGTCGGCGAGGCCGTGGACCGGGTCAAGCAGGACTTGGTGGACGCCGGCCTGGAACCGGCGGCGAAGATCCCGGACGTCGACAAGCAGCTGGTGCTCTTCCAGTCGGACAAGCTGAAGAAGGTGCAGGGCGCCGCGCACGCGCTGGACGTCATCGGGAACTGGCTGCCCGTCATCACGGTGGTGCTCGCCGCCGGGGGCGTCCTCCTGGCCCACCGGCGCCGCCGTGCCCTGGCGAAGACGGCCCTGGGCGCGGCCTTCGCGTGCCTGGTCGTGGCCATCGGCCTCGTCGTCGCCCGCCGCTACTACCTGGACCACCTGCCGGCCCAGGTCCAGTCCGAGGCGGCCGCGGCCGCCGTCTTCGACACGCTCCTGCGCTTCCTGAGGGTCGCCCTGCGCACCGCGATCGTGCTCGGCGTCGTCATCGCCCTCGGCGCCTACTTCATCGGCCCCGGCCGGCTGGCCCGCGCCACGCGCTCGACCGCCGAGCGGGGCGCCGACTCGGCCGCCGGGTGGTGGGGCCGCCACGGCATCGACACCGGGCCCGTGGGCACCTGGACCGAGGCCCACCGCAAGTGGCTGACGGTCGGCGCCCTGCTGCTCGTCGCCCTGCTGTTCGCCCTGTGGAACCACCCCACGGTCCTCACCGTCCTGCTCCTCGTCCTCATCCTGCTCGCGGTGCTCGCCGTGATCGCCCTGCTGGCCGCCGACGGGCGCAGGAGGGAGGAGCCGGCCGCCGCAAGGCGGCAGCCGCAGCCGTGAGGCCCGGTGGGACCGGCTCAGGACGTCAGCTGGACGATGCTCCGGCCCACCAGGAACAGGCCCACCACGACGCTCACCCCCACGAGGGCCTGGTTCTGGTGGGCCTGGAGCCAGGTGCGCAGCTTCCCGAGCCGTACGCGGGCGGAGTCGGGCGCGAACAGCGCGTAGAGCTCCATCGCCAGCAGGCTGCTCGTGCCGAGGACGCAGTACACGGCCAGGGCCACGTACGAGGAGGTACGGGACAGGTCGGCGCCCACCACCGTCGCCGCGCCGGCAGCCACGAGTCCCCACGGCTGGAGCAGCGGCCCCAGCGCCGCAGCGGACCACACGGAGATCCGGTCGAGCCGTGCCGACATCCTGCTGGGCTTCTTCGGCCGGTGGGTCCGCCCGCCGGTCCTGTGCCGGTACCACCCGTACCCGACCAGCCCCATGCCCACGGCGAGCTTGACGGCGGACGCGGCGGTGGACGGAGGGGACCTGGGCGGCGGCGGCCGGCCGCCGGTGGAGATCAGCACGGCCGCGAGGACGGCCACGAAGCAGGCCAGCCAGGAAACGATGAAGGCCAGGCCCTTCCAGCTCCCGCGATCCGCCGAGAGGACCAGGACGAACGCGGTCACCGACAGCGGGAAGACCGCGATGCCCAGTCCGATGACCACCAGGTCAGGAACCATCACGGCCCCCGCGCAGCCCCGCGGGCCCGGCGGCCGGGCCGCTCTCGCTCATGGCTTCATCTTCACCGTCCCGCCGGAACCCCACAAATCCTCGAGGGCGGGGTCCGTCCCGGGGCGCGCGGCCCCGTGTCCCGCCGCCTTGTGCGGGCACGGTTCACCCGTTCGGGCCCCGCTCGCGCCGCGGCTGCGAGCCGGGTGGTCGCCCGGGCGGCACGCTGGCAGCATGCAGCGAGCGACAAGGGGCGGACCGCGCCGGCCGGGCCGCCGGGCGGGCCGGGACCGGCGGCGCGAGCGGAGGCGGCGGTCCGGGGCCTCGCTGCGGTCCCGGGGCGCGCGGCTGAAGACCAGGGTCGCGCGGCTGCGCACCCGGGCCGAGGAGCGGTTCCCGCTGATCACGCATCTCGCGTCCCACCTCATCTCGGTGAACGTGTTCGACTCGGCGACCCGGCTGGCCGCCCAGACGTTCCTCACCGCGGTGCCCCTGCTGTTCGTGGTCGCCTCCGTCGCCCCGGAGGAGCTGCGCGACCAGTTCGTGGCGTCGGTGAACGAGCTCTTCGGCCTGTCCGGGAGCGCGAAGGACGAACTGGACAAGGCCTTGCAGGGCACCGGCGCCCCCTCCGACGAACTGCGGCAGACCTTCGGCGTCGTCAGCGGACTGATGGTGCTCATCTCGGCCACCGCGTGCAGCCGTGCCATGCAGCGCCTGTGCGAGCGTGCCTGGAGCCTTCGGGGGGCGAGTGCCCGGGTGGCCGCCTGGCGCTGGGTCGCCTGGCTCGCCGCGTGGATGGTCATGATCGGACTGCAGGGGGGTCTGCGCAGTGGTTTCGGCCTGGGGCTGTGGCTGGGGCTGCCGCTGGTGGTCCTCACGGAGGTCGGCATGTGGTGGTGGACGCAGCACCTGCTGCTGGCCGCCCGCGTGCCGTGGCTGCCGCTGCTGCCGGGCGCGGTGCTGACCGGGGTCGCCCTGAGCGTCGCCACCTCGACCGCGTCGCTGTACGTGCCCAGGGCGCTGAACCGCAGCCTGGAGAAGTACGGCTCGCTGGGCGCGGTGTTCACGCTGCTGTCCTGGCTCATCGCGCTCTGCGTGGTGGTGACACTGTGCGTCACGGCGGGCGCCGTCATCGCCCGTGAGCCCTGGGCGGCCCGCCACCTGGGCACGCCTGAGCCGCCCGGCCCGCCGGCCCCGCGGCCGGACGACACGACGTCGGCCGGGCCGCCGCGGCCGGGACCTCCGCCGGCGGACTGACCACCACGCCACCCGGCGGAACCGGGGCCGTCGGCGGCGGACCCGGGCCGTCGGCGGTGGGACGTACCGCCCGCGGTGGAACGTACCCGCCCCGCCCGGCCGGTGCCGGTGGGCTCCGCCCGGCGACGCCCGCGCGCGAGGTCACCGGCCGGGCCGTGCACCGATCACGCCCGCCGCGCGGAGCGGGGCGCCACGGTCCGGGCTACGACGCGGACCGGCGGCGGTCCCCTCCGCCGGAGGAGTGCTCGCCCGCCGCCCGCCGACCGGATCCCCGGCCGTTGCCGGACGCGCCACGGGGCGCCGTCCCCTCGCCGCCGCCTCGGCGGCGGTCGGTGCCGCGGCCGCCCGAGCCGGCAGCGGCACCCGTGGCCTTGCCGGCTCCCGCCCCGGCCCCGGTCCGGCGCGACGAGCCGCGCCCGTTGCCCGCGGAAGGCCGGTCGGTCCCCGCCGACCCGGCGGCGCTGCGGCTGCCGGCGCCCCGGTCCCGCGTGCCGCCGGAGGCATCCGGCGCCGCCGGGCCGTCGCTCTTGCGCCGACGGCGGCCGGACCGCGTGCCGGGCTCGGAGCCGGTCCCCCGGTCCCGGCGGGGCGCCGACGGCGCCGCCGGGGGGACGACCTCGAGGGTCACGGGAACGCCGGACGGCTCGCGAGCGCCGGTGATGGTGGTCAGTTCCTCGTCGGTGGACTTGATGCGGGCCGTCCTGGGGCGGATGCCCGCGTCGGACATGATCTTGGTGACGTCCCGCTTCTGGTCCGGCAGGACCAGGGTGACCACGCTGCCGCTGCCGCCGGCGCGCGCCGTGCGGCCGCCCCGGTGCAGGTAGTCCTTGTGGTCCATGGGGGGATCGACGTTCACGACGAGGTCGAGGTCGTCGACGTGGATGCCACGGGCCGCCACGTTCGTCGCCACCAACGCGGTGACCTTGCCGCTCTTGAACTGGTCCAGGGTGCGGTTCCGCTGCGGCTGCGTGCGGCCCCCGTGCAGGGCGGCGGCACGGACACCGACGGCCAGCAGCCGCTTCGCGAGCCGGTCGGCGGACCTCTTCGTGTCGAGGAAGAGGATGACCCGGCCGTCGCGGGCCGCGATGCGGGTGGTGACGGCCTTCTTGTCGGTCTCGTCCAGGACGTGGAGCACGTGGTGCTCCATGGTGGTCACCGCTCCCGCGGACAGGTCCACGGAATGCACGACGGGGTCGGTGAGGAACCGCTGCACGAGGCGGTCGATGTTGGCGTCCAGGGTGGCCGAGAAGAGCATCCGCTGCCCGTCGGCCCGCACCTGCTGGATCAGCTTGGTGACCTGGGGCAGGAAGCCCATGTCGGTCATCTGGTCGGCTTCGTCCAGCACCGTCGTCCGCACCTGGTCGAGCACGCAGTCGCCGCGCTCCACGAGGTCGTTGAGCCTGCCGGGACTCGCCACGAGCACCTCGGCGCCGCGCCGGAGCGCGGCGGCCTGCTTGGTGATGGACAGCCCGCCGACCACGGTGGTCAGCCGGAGGTTCACCGCCGTGGCGTAGGGGGTGAGCGCGTCCGTCACCTGCTGGGCGAGCTCCCGGGTGGGCACCAGCACGAGGGCGAGGGGCGCCTTGGGCTCGGCCCGCAGACCGGCGGTACGGGCCAGCAGCGCCAGGCCGAACGCGAGGGTCTTGCCGGAGCCGGTGCGGCCACGCCCGAGCAGGTCACGGCCGGCCAGCGAGTTGGGGAGCGTGGCGGCCTGGATGGGGAACGGGGTGGTGACACCCTGTGCGGCGAGGGTCTTCAGCAGACCTGCGGGCAGGTCCATTTCCGCGAAGTCCTCGACGGCGGGAAGCGCCGGCGTCGTGCTTTCCGGCAGCCGGAACTCCCTCGGGGACGCCGGTGACGGCGACGAGGTGCGCCGGTTCGACTTCTGGGGCCTACGGGACATGCGGTGGTCTGCCTTCTTCCTGGAAACAGCGCAAACCGGGGTCCGCACCATGACGGTGCGGACCCCGGTGAGCGGATACGCGAGTGGCGATCAGGCGGGGACGATGTTCTCCGCCTGCGGGCCCTTCTGGCCCTGCGTCACGTCGAAGGAGACCCGCTGGCCCTCCTGGAGCTCACGGAAGCCCTGGGTGGCGATGTTCGAGTAGTGGGCGAAGACGTCCGGGCCGCCGCCGTCCTGCTCGATGAAGCCGAAGCCCTTCTCCGAGTTGAACCACTTCACGGTTCCCTGTGCCATGATCTTCTCCTTCTGTAGGCAGAGGCCCCATCCGGAGATGCCGGAAAACAAAATATGCACCTGAGGGGAAAGCATTCCTGTCAGGTGCACATAGGTTCATGGGTACCGCAACTGCAACGCTGTAACCCTAACACAGCTCGGCCGGCGCGCATCGGCAGCGAGCACACGCCGAAGGAGCTGACGACATGACCGCAGGACGCCTGCTCAGGGCGCGCGACCGGGTGGCGACGCCCTGGCGGAACGGCGGCGGCGTGACCCGGGAGGTCGCCGCGGGCCCCGCCGAAGCGGGCCTGGAGGACTTCGCCTGGCGGGTGAGCCTCGCCGACGTCGCGACCGGCGGCCCCTTCTCCGCCTTCCCCGGAGTGGACCGGATCATCACCGTCGTCGACGGGCCGGGGATGGAGCTGACCGTCGACGGCGTCCCGCACACCGTCGCCGCTCCGTACGAGCCGTTCTCCTTCTCCGGCGACGCCGCCACGGACTGCCGGCTGCTCGGCGGCCCCCTCGTCGACTTCAACGTCATGACGCGCCGGGCCGCCGCCACCGCGCAGGTGCGCGTGACGCGCGAGGGGTTCTCCGTCGTCCCGCGGAGCGGGACCCTGACCCTCGTGATCGCGCTGGCGGGCACGGCGACCGTCGCCGGGTCCGGCGTCGCCCTCGACCGGTTCGACGCCGTCCTGTTCTCCGGCGACCAGGCGGACGCCTTCCAGGTCGACGGTGTGACGGCCGTCGTCACCGTCACGACCACGGGGGAATGAGGCCGGGGCCGTGCGTCCCCCGACGGACAGGCGGCACGGACAGGCAGCACGGACAGACGGGCGGACAGGCGGACGGACAGGCGGCACGGACAGACGGGCGGACAGACGGACGCACACACGGTGCCGTCCTCGGTCTCCCGCAAGGGCCCGGCGCCGGCCCGGTCCCGGCCTGTCCTCAGTCCCTCGCCAGGGCCCGGCGCAGACCGTCCCCGGCCAGTTCCCTCAGTGCCTCGGCACGGCTGCGGAAGCCGTGGGTGCCGGTCGGTTCCACCGAGGCGAGGGCCCGGGCGGCGTCGCCCAGGCTCAGTTCCAGGCGGGCCGAACTCCCGTCGCCCGCGGAGAAGTCCACGGTGCGCGAGTCGGACCAGAGGTCCGGGCCCGGGGCGTCGCTCAGGTCCCGTCGGGCGCGGAGCTCCCGCCACGTGCCGTCGAGGCGTACGCGCGCCGTGTACTCCAGGGTCGCGCCGTCCGCCGTCGCCCGGCCGTCGGCCAGCAGCACGCGGCCGCCCCAGGGCGCGTGGTCGACGTGGCCCACCAGGCGGGCGCCGGGGGAGGGGGCGCCGTCGGGAGGGAGCGGCAGTTCCACGGTGACGTCGAGGGTGAGTCCGGCACCGGCCGCCTCGCCGCGCAGGCGCTCGCGGAACCGGACGCCCCGGGGCTGGTCCGGCATCACCGTGCACGTGGGGTCCTTGGGCACGCCCGCCGCCGGTGCCGAGTCGAGGTAGTGCCAGGCGTCCCGGTAGCCCATCGCGACCAGGGTGTCGGCGGAGATCCGGCCGGCCAGGAACTCGGGGTCCAGCGGCAGGGCGTGCCGCGGTGTGACGACGTGCAGCACGAACGGGCGCCGCGCCGCCTCCAGCTCGGCGAAGAGCGCCCCGTTCGCGCTCATCTCGATCATGTGGACGTACTGTTCGAGCGGACCGTCGCCCCAGTACGGGGTGTTCCCGATGCACCACACCAGCCAGACCTCGTCGGCGCCGCGCCGCAGCGCCTCCGAGACGTTCGCGTCCTTGATCCACACCGCGTCCGTCCAGATGCGCGCGCCCCGGCGCAGCGGGGGGACGAACAGGGGGAGGGACATGCCCGCGGCCATCAGCTCCGCGTCGATCTCCGTGTGCGGGACGGCCACGCAGGTCTTGCTGGCGAAGTCGGCCACGTTGAAGGTGCCCGCCACGGGGGACGACCGGATCGCCGCCGGGTCCACCCCCAGGGCCGGGAGGACGTCGTGGACGATGCCGTCCGCGTCGCCCAGGGCGGGCAGCGCCCACGGGCCCTTGAGGTAGTCAGTCAGCGGCAGGAGCGAGCTGAACGTGCGGACGTCCAGGCCCGACCAGCGGCGCCCCATCTCCGCCGGGTCCTGGCCCGACAGCAGCATGCCCGTCGTCATGATGCCGCCGGACGTGCCGTCCACGTGGTCGAAGGCGAGTCCGTGCTCCCACAGGGCTCGCACCACGCCCGTCTGCCACGCCACGCGCATACCGCCGCCCGCCAGGACCAGGGACCGCCTCACCGGCCCGCCCCCGCGGTGAGCGGGCGTCCGGAGCGCGAGCCGAGGCGGTGGCCGAGCAGCCAGCACAGGAGGGCGGTGGCGAGGTCGAAGAACGCGACGAGCAGGGCGATCGGGCCGAAGAGGTCGCGCAGGACCCCGACGCCCACCAGCACGAAGGCGCCGAACTTCTGCAGTCCCGTCCACCACAGGAGGTACGGGGGCGGGGCCGGGCCCAGCAGGCCATGGACCAGGAGGCCGCCGACCACGATCATGAACATGCCTACAGTGGCGAAGAGGTGGCGGCTGAGGGCCGTCGGGTCCGCCGACAGCAGGTCCAGGACCGGCCCGGGCGCCACGACCTGGCTCGCGCCCGTCAGCACCGTCACCGCACCGATGAGGACCAGGACCAGTCGGAGCGGGTCCCGGGTGACCCGGGCCGGGAGCACGCTCACTTCAGTGCTCCCAGCAGGTCGCCCTTGGCGACGATGTACCAGACGATCGCCGCCCAGGTGACCGTCGAGCCCGCGAAACGGATGTCGTTGAGCCGCATCCAGCGGATGAGCAGAGGCGTCAGCCCGGCGGGGCCGTCGAAGTCCCCCGCCCGGATCTTCTTGTTGATCGGGATGATGAGGACCTGGCCCACCCAGGTGAGCAGCACGATGCCCGCCAGGCAGGCCGCCGACAGGGCGACGTACCACTCGCCCCACTCGCTCCAGACGAGCACGATGCCGGAGACGAACATCAGCGGGACGACGACGGTGAAGAACTTGGTCGCCTCGGTCGTGGGCACGCCGAAGTGGTCGTCGACGTTGTCCGGCGTGAGAGTGCGCCAGGTCGGATAGAGGAAGAACCGCAGCACCCACATGGTGCCCATGTACATGGTCGCGCCGAACAGGAAGTACAGGGCGTTCAGCAGCAGCAGGGACTCCTTCACGCCTCGGCCTCCACGTCGATGCGCGGCGGCTCGGGCCACTCCTGCGACAGGCCCAGGCCGACGACGCTCTCCAGGCCTTCCCCGTACGTCCGCCCCGGCTCCTCGCTGGTCAGGAACCAGCACTCGAAGTGGTCGTCGAGGACGCCCTGCGCCGAGGTCAGGTAGACGGTGAACAGCGGGTCGTCGGCGATGCCGAGCCCGTGCAGCGCGGCGACCTGCGGCGCGTCGCCCAGGACGAGCCGGGCGCGGGCCCGCCGGCCGACGGCGACGTCGGCCCTGCCGTCGAAGTAGATGGAGGACTTCATCAGCATCCCGCGGAACGCGCAGTAGTTGACCGCGCCGACCCGCATCGGCAGCGCCGTCGCCGGCGGACGGGCGATCTCGACGTACATCCCGAGCCGCCCGTCGACCTCGTACTGGCTGGAGACGGCCGCGTCGCCGACCTGGAAGTCGAGGCTGGCCCGGTGCTTCGGCATTCCCCAGATGCCCTTGCCGCCCTTGACGGAGATCTCGCTGCTCACGGGCAGGTCGAGGACGTACTGTCCGGTGCGGAACGCGCCGCGCAGCAGCCCGGGCAGCAGCGGCGGGGCGGGCCGCGGCCCGTGCGTGCAGGCGATCGCGACCGAGAACTCGATGTAGCGCCCGATGTCGGTCCGCAGGTAGTTGACGACGGTGATGAGCAGCAGCCCCTTCCCGCCGGGCAGGGTCAGCGGGTGCAGTTCGCCGCCGGGCAGGAGGGCGGCGGCCGCCGCCCGGTCGACGGGGAAGCCGGCCATCAGGGCGGGCGTGTCGACCGAGTCGACGGGCAGCACGAAGGGGATGTCGTCGACCAGCGCGTGCCGTCCGGCCAGCCGGCGCTGCCGGCGCGGTACGGGCGAGGGCAGCGCGGAGAGCCCCAGCCGGGCGAGGTCCAGGATCCGGTTCATCGGGCGAGCTCCTCAAGGATCAGGGGGTACGTGTCGGTCGCCGCGTCACGGCCCAGGAACACGTCGAGGTGGCCGTAGCCGGGCAGGAGGTGCAGGCGGTCGTCGCGCCCGGGGCGGTGCCGGGCCAGGAAGTCGTGGGTGCGCTGCTGGCTCTCGGCGAGGAAGCAGCGGTTGTCCTCGCCCGCGAGGAGCACGATCCGCGCGTCGGTCCGCGGCGCCTTGTCGGCGAAGGCCGGCGGCAGCGACCCGATGCCCTCGGTCGACACCAGCTGTCCGGCCCGGATGCACCGGTTCATCTGGGCGAAGAAGGTCATCGGCACCTCGGCGAACTCACCGCGGATCCAGTCGTGCGTGACCTCGTCGAGGTTCGCGTGCGACCACAGGGCCGGCCAGCCGGTGCCGTACGTGAAGCTGACCATGCGGCACACCGTGTTCCGGCACTCCGGATGGGTGGCGCGGACGAACCCCACGATCAGACGTGACAGCGGGCCCGCCGGCCGGTCGCCCCACGCCGGCGAGATGGCGGGCAGGAAGCGGCTGATCGCCGGCGCCAGGCGGGCGATCTTGAACACGGAGAGCCGGGGCACGACCGGGTGCAGCGACACCGCGTTGCTGACCACCGTCTCCACCTGGGGCAGCAGCCCGGCGGACAGCGCCATCATGAAGGACGTCGAGCCCTGGCAGTGCACCACGGCCCTGAGCCGGTCCGCGCCCGTCGCCTCCAGGACGTGCGCCACCGCCGCCGGATGGTCGAAAGCCGCCGCCTGGTCCAGCGTCCACGGGACCGGGTCCAGGTCGATCGACGCGCGCCAGTTCAGCAGCCACACGTCCCAGCCCGCGTCGATCAGGGCGTCCACGAAGGTGCGCCGCAGCGGCGGGCGGAACAGCTCGGCCCGCACGCCGGCGCCGTGGACGACGAGCACCGGGCCCCGGGTGGGCGGGCGCCGCCCCTGGACGTGCACGAGGGTCAGCGGCCGGCCGTCGAGCGCGGTCAGCGGTCGCACCTCGGTGACGTGGTCGCGGCGGGTCGTCGGGGCCGGCTCCGGTGTGGCGGTCATGCGGTCACGCTCCCCGGGAGATCACGACGGGGTCCTCGATCAGACGGACGGCCGGCGGGGTGGCGGGCACGGGCCGCTTCCCGCCGTTCGGGTCCTCGCGCAGCTCCCAGTCGCGGCAGACGGTGTCGAGGGCCAGCGGATAGAGGGTGAGATCGCCACCCGGGGCGATGTGCAGACGCAGCAGGCCCTTGTGGTCCTCGATGGACTGGCCGGACATCTGCCACTCGGCGACCTCCCCGCCCGTCGCCGACAGCACCCACAGCGCGAACACCCCCGAGCCGAGCACCGCGCCCACGACGGCGGCGACGCCCAGGCAGGCGGACAGCACCACCCACCCGTCCCAGCCCTTCGGGTACGGGATGGCGATCGTCACGGCCAGCGCGAACACCGCCACGGCGGCCTGGGCGAGGACCGCGACCGCCGGGCCCGAGGGCGGCGTCGCCGGGCGCCCGCGCAGCAGCCGGCCGAGGAACCCGAGCACCAGCAGCCCGACGGCCACGCCCAGGCACACCGCGCCGAAGCCCCAGAAGTCGCCGAGACCGGCCCGGCGCACGGCGTCGACGGGCCGCAGCACCCCCTCCGCCAGCGCGAACAGGAAGCTCATCAGGAGGAAGAGCACCGCGTGCACGACCGCGGCCAGCTTCGCGAACCCGATGTTGCGCCACGGCAGCCAGCGCCCCGACCACGGCACGGCGATGCCCCGGGCGAGCCGTCGGGACTCCGCCGTGTCCGGATAGGTCCGGTCCGTGCGGGCGAACTCCACGGGCGGGTCGTCCTTGTCGCGCAGCCGCGCCCCGCGCGGCGGCAGGGACAGCACCGCGGGCAGCCGGTGGGTGGCCGCCAGGAAGGCGCCGCCCAGCCCGCAGGTCACCATCTGGCGCCGCGCCGGGTCCGGCGGCGGTGGCGCGGCGCCGGGCGGATCCCCGGGCAGGCGTTCCGCGTAGCGGGCGTAGTGGTGGCGGTCTCCGGTCAGCCACAGCCGGACCGAGGCGTGGGTCGGCACCCGCTGCCCGGTGCCGGGGTCGACGCGGGTACGGACGATGTTGCGGTCGAACCAGTGCAGGGCGTTGAAGGCGTCGACGTTCCGGTCGGCGCTCTTCACCCAGGTCGGCTCGGCCGAGCAGACGATCACGCCGTCGCCCTCGCGCAGGTTCGCCGACAGGTGCTGCTCGAAGTAGCGCAGCTGCGGGTCGTCGAAGTACGAGCCCAGCTGGCTGTCCAGGCCGACCAGCCACCAGCGCTCGGGCAGCCGGACGCAGAAGTAGCTGCGGGTCTGCAGGGTCCGCCAGGCGCCGATCGAACGGGCCTGGGTGAACATCCGCAGGAACGCGGTCAGGCCGTCGTACCAGTCGTGGTTCCCCGGCAGCGCAACCATCAGCGGCGGGTCGGCCGCCTCGGGCAGCGCCGCCCGGTAGGGACCCTTCATGCGGTCCTCGTAGCCGGTGGCCGACGCCGCCGGGTACACCTCGTCGCCGCCGAGGACCAGGAGGGACCCGCGGCTGAGCCGGAGCGGCTGGTCCTCCGGCGCGAGGGAGCCGTCCCGGGGCGCGGCGCCGTCGACCCCGGTCGCGCGGGCGGCGACGGTGAGCTCCTCCGCGGCCAGGGTGAAGGCCACCGACGCGGTCGCGTCGAAGCCGTCGCCCAGGTCGGCGACGAAGTCGATCCAGAGCTCCCGAGCGGCCGGGTGGCCGAGCGGGACCTCCAGGAGGTCCGCGTCGAGCACCTTCTGGAACTCCCGCTTGTCCGAGTAGTCGGCGAACACGGCCGCGAGGGCGGCCTTGACCGCGGTGCGGGCCAGCTGCCTGGGGGCCAGCCAGCGCACCTGGTCCTGCGGCGTGAAGCCGAGTTCGGCGGCGTGTCCCCGCAGCTCGCGCGTCCTCACCCGCGCTCCCGGGCCGGCGCGACGAGGGAGCCGTACGCGTCCCACAACTCGCCCAGGAACAGGCGGCCGAAGCGGGTGAGCGCCCGCGCGGGATGCGGCCCGGAGGCGCGGAACGAGGTCAGCTGCCGGGCGAAGTCGGCGGGCAGGATGACGATCACGCCCGCGGCGAGGACGCGCGCCCCGTCGTCGCCGCCCTCCGGGACGTGGCCCGCGAGCACCCGGACGTACAGGGTCGAGGTGTCACTCCACACGTCGAGGCCCGGGTCGTCACGCACTTCCTTGTGCCCGACGAGCGTGAGCGGATTGCCGCCCGGGTCGCGCAGGTGCAGCCGGTACAGCATCCGGCGCCGGGACGGGTCACCGTCCCGGGTGAACAGGTTGAACCAGCCCGCTTCGACGGGCAGTCGGCCGCCGAGCACGTCGCACTCGACGTGCCCGACGGCGCCCGCCGGGTGCCGCGGGTCCGCCACGAAGCGGTCGACGTCGTCCGCCGTGATCGTGAGCCGGAACATCAGGCGCTGCCCGCGGGTCCGGCCGAGCGCCCGTCCCTCCTCGGGGTCGGTGGCGCCGAGCGCGACGTACCCCTTCATCTCCTCCGTGAAGGACAGGCTGGTCGGGCGTTCGCCGTCCGGAGAATTGGCGGCCGCGGACGGGCCGGTGAGATGCCCGGGAGCGTCGGCCGGCGCGGGCGGCGTCCTCGCGGCCCGCGGGGTGGCGGGCTGCTCCAGGATGCGGGTGCAGGCGCGGTCGGCGTAGGCGGCGATGGTGAGCGACGGGTTGGCACCCACCGGACCGGGCAGGGCGGCGCCGTCGAGCACGTACAGGCCGGGGTGCCCGAACACCTCTCCGTACCCGTCGCAGACCCCTTCCGCGGGATGACGGCCCATCGGCGCGCCGCCCAGCGGGTGCACGGTGATCACCCGGCGGGTCCACCACAGCGGGTTGTCGTGGAACTCTCCGCCGAGCGCCCCGGCCACGTCGGCCATGGTGCGGCGCACCCCCTCGAAGTAGCCGCGCGAGGTGAGGGTGGTCCAGTCGACGTCGAGGTAGCCGCGGCGCAGGCTCATCCGGCCGTCCGGGACGTCCCGGCCCATGCCGAGCAGCGGCAGCGAGGAGTCGGAGAAGACGGCGGGGCCGAGGAGCAGCGCGAGCGCGGCGCTGATGTTGCTCTGCGGGGCGAGACCGAGCCGGGAGCGCAACCGGTGCAGGGCGAAACGGGCGGTGCGGGGCAGGCTCTTGGGGACCTGGGACACCTCGGCGAGCCAGTCCACGAAGGCCGGGTAGCCCGCGTCCTCGACGTAGTGGCCGCGGCCCGTCGAGCCGTCCCCGTCGAGTGCGTCGCCGACGCGGATGGCGCTGGTGATGACCGGCCCGGTGCTGCTCGCGAGCCTGCGCGGGCCGCTGCCGGCGGATCCGCCGGTGGCCTTGAGGATCAGCCCGAGCAGGTCGCCGTTGCCGCTGAAGCGGTTGCCGAGGGCGGTGCTGATGCCGGGCAGCGCGGAGCGGTTGCGCAGCAGCAGGAACGTCGAGCCGAACGCGCCTGCCGCGAGGACGAGGCGCCGGCAGCGGATCCGGTGCAGCGGCAGCCGGCCGGTGGGGGTGCGGTGCCCTTCGCGGGCCGGGTCGTGGATCACGTACCGGACCTCGTACCCGCCGCCGGGGCGAGGTGCGAAGCCGCGTACCTCGCAGCGGGTGCGCAGGTCGGCGCCGTGGTGCCGGGCGGCCGACAGGTAGGTGTGGTCCAGGGTGTTCTTGGCGCCGAAGTTGCAGCCGAGGTCGCACTCGCCGGTGAGCCGGCAGGTCTCGCGCGGCAGGCCGTGGAGGTTGCCGTAGGGCGGCTCGGGCAGCGGGGTGCCGGGGACCGGGGTCCCGCCCTCGCCGTCGGCGGAGAAGGAGACGGCGAGCGGCGGCCGGGACACGCGCAGGTCCAGCAGGTCGGCGGCCTCGTGCATGGCCCGGGTCTTCGGGGTGTCCTGGTACGGGTACGGCGTGGCGCCGAGCATCCGCTCGACCTCCGCGTAGTGGGGGTCGAGGTCCTGACGGCTGATCGGCCAGTTCTCGTACCCCCCGCCGGGCAGGGGCGACTCGTGGACGAACCACTCGGGGTCCTTGCGCAGGAGCACGTTGGCGTAGATGAGCGAGCCGCCGCCGAGGCCGCTGGAGACGACTCCTTCGAGCCCGCGGAAGGACCAGATGTCGAACAGGCCGTGCAGGCCCTCGCTGGGGTCCCAGAAATTGCGGGCCATGGCTGCGGGCGTCCGGGGGAAGCTGCCCGGCGGGTACGGCTTGCCGCGCTCCAGGACGACGACGGACCGGCCGCCGGCGGCGAGCCGGTACGCGGCGACGGAGCCGCCGAAGCCCGAACCGACCACGACGACGTCGACCTCTTCGTCGGTCTCCGGTGTGCGGTGGCGCCGTTCGTGCGTCATCGGCGATCCCCTTACGGGCGAAGAGCGGACATTCTGCCCCGAAGTGGACGCTAAGGTCTGCCGGGCCGCGGCACCAAGCGAACGGTGCGTCCGGGGGACGGGGCGCGCGGGCGACGGCGTGGTGAACGGCGGTCACCTCAGGTCGGCCGGGACGGCCGCTCGCCGGAAAGGGCGGCCCGTTGAACTATCTTGGGCGACAAGGAGACGAGAAGGAGGCACCCCGTGCCATCTGGGCAGCAGGCGCGCGCACAGGCGGCCGCGATCACGCCGGGCAGACGCTCGCCGGAGCCGGAGGCGGCCACGCCCGCCGAGCGGGTCCGGGCGCTCTTCGGCGGACACCGGCTGTCCCCCGCGCAGCGGCGCATCGCCCAGTTCCTGATCGACCACCTCACCGAGGCCGCGTTCCTGTCGATCACCGAGCTCGCCGAGCGCGTGGGGGTCAGTCAGCCGTCCGTGACCCGGTTCGCCGTGTCACTGGGCTTCACCGGCTACCCGGCGCTCCGGGAGGCCCTGCAGCCCATCGCGCTCAGCGCGGTCGCCGGTGCGCCGGACGAGGGGGAGAGGGAGGGGGAGGGGCGGCTCCGCAACGAGCTCCAGTCGGCGGTCGATGCCGAGATCGAGAACCTGACGGCCCTGCGGCGCGTCTTCGCCGACCCCGACCGGATCCTCGACATCGGTCGCGAGCTGGCCCGGTCCGTGCCGCTGACCGTCGTCGGGCTGCGGATCTCGGTCTCCCTCGCCGAGTACTTCGCGTACGCCGCGCGTCGCATCCACCCGGACGTCCGGGTGGTCACGCGCGGGGGCAGCGTCGCCTACGACGGGCTGCTCCAGGCCCGGGAGGCGGGCGGCACCTGGGTACTGGCCTTCGCGATGCCCCGGCACGCCAACGAGACCCTCGCCGTGGTGAAGGCCGCGCGCGGCGCCGGTCTGCGCGTCGCGCTGATCACCGACCAGGCGCTCGGCCCGCTCGTCGACCAGGCCGACGTGGTCTTCGCCGCCGGTACGGGCTCACGCCTGGTCTTCGACTCGTACGCGGCGCCCGGGGTGCTGTCCGCGGCGATCCTCCAGGCCATGGCGGACGCGGACCCGGAGCGTACGCAGCTACGGCTGGAGAAGTACGAGCAGGCGGCGGACCAGCACGCCTTCTTCCTGGACGACTGATCCGTCCGGCTGGGCCCGGAGCGGGGCCGGATGATGGGCCGTACCCGCGGGTAGCATGAAAATTTTCATTCTCTTGCTTTCTCGACAGAAAGTATATTTACTAAAGGAGCCCCCACGGGCCCGAACAGAACATCGAAGGGTCGCCCCCTCCTCCTCAGACGGCCCTCGTGTTTGAACGGCAGGACCGCGCCCCACGCGGTTGCACTCCGGCGGCTCCGGTCAACCCCTGGACCGGAGCCGCCGCACGTTCCTCACCCGGCCGCCCCGGAGGCCGCCGGGGCCAGGCCGTCCTCCAGGAGGACGCGGGGGGAACCCGTGCCGTCGGCCGGGACGGTCCAGACGTCGTCCGAGTTCGCGCGGGTGTCCGCCGGCAGCGCGTACGCGAGGGTCCGGTCGTCGAGCCACACGGCCTGGTCGTCCACGCTGCGCCGCTCGGCGAGCGGGGTGGACGTCAGGGTCCGCAGGTCCAGGACGTGTTCGCGCCAGAGTGCGGATTTCCCGAGGACGCGCTTCTTGTAGGCGACCCGCGTGCCGTCGGGCGAGAGGGACGGGCACTCGACGTTACGGGTCAGCGTCGTGACGGAGCGGGCCGCGAGCGAGCCGCGGACGAGGTACGTCTCCTCGCCGGTGCTCAGGGTCGCGTAGAACGTGTCGTCGTCCTTCGCGAAGGTCACGCCCCAGAAGTTGACGTCCTTGTTCCGGTACGGCCGCCCGTCCAGGACGATCGCGAACTCCTCCAGGTTCGGGACGAGTTCCCAGCCGCGCGTGTCGAGGACCGCGGTACGGGTCGAGAAGAACGCGGACCCGTACGACTCGCCCTTCACGAACACCGTCCAGGCGGCAAGCCGCCCGCTGGGGGAGACCCGAGCCCGGCTCGGGATGCCCGCGAGGGAGTACGTCCGTCGCACGCGCAGATCGGCGTCGAGGATCTGCGCGCGGTAGGCCGGGCGGCCCAGGACGGTGGTGGACTGGAGGCAGACACCGGTGCCGGCGGCGGCGTGGAAGCGCAGGCAGCTCACGTCGGAAGCGGTGCGGGTCGCGCCCGCCGCGGTGGCGGCCGGGACCGACACCAGACGGTCGCGGTGCGGGCCCGCCGCCGTGTTGCGGAAGACCAGCCGGCCCGGCTCGTCCAACCGCACCGTGCCGCCGGCGAAGACCGGACCGCCCGGCCGTGGCTCGTTCTCCTCGGCGGCCCGGTCGGCCGCCGACAGGACGGACCAGGCGCCCACGCCGCCGAGGAGCAGCAACCCCGCGACGAGGATCAGCAGGCGGCGCAGCGGGGTGAGGGTCATCGCGGATCTCCCGTGGGACGCAGGGCGGCACCGGCGACGGCCGCGCAGCAGGCGAGGCCGACGGCCGCCCCGGCCAGCGCGGGGCCGTCGCCCCACGCGGCCCACGCGGCGCCGAAGGCCAGGGAACAGCAGAAGCGGGCGAGCGCCTGGCCCGTGCCGACCAGGGCGATGCCACTGGCCCGGAGCCGCTCGGGCACCACGGCGGCGACCGCCGCGGGCAGCACGCCGTCGGTCGCGGCGTAGAAGACGCCGTGCAGCACCAGGACCAGCCAGGGCAGCGCCGGGGTGCCGGGCGCCCACAGCAGGAGGGCGTACGCGAGCAGCAGCCCGGCGTGCCCGGCCAGGAACACCACCCGGCGCCCCACCCGGTCGGCGAGCCGCCCGGCCGGCAGCGCGAGCAGCAGGAACACCGTGGCGGTGCCCAGGGGCAGCAGCGGGAACAGCTGCTCGTCGATCCCCGTCCGGCGCTGCACCAGCAGGTACAGGAACGCGTCGCTGACGGTCGTCAGGCCGAGCAGGACCGCGCACGCGAACAGGGCCCGCAGCCGTCGTGTCCGCAACAGCCCGAACGCCGCCCGCAGATCCACCCGTGCCTCGCGGGAAGGGGACGCGGCCCCCTCGGCCGACGCGGGGGCGGGAGCCGTCCGTCCGCCCGGCACGAAGAGCAGCAGCACCAGCACCCCCAGGGCCGCCACGCACCCGCTGACCGCGAACACCGCGTCGTAACCCCCGGCCGCCACGCCCAGGATGAGGAACGCGAGGATCGGGCCGAGCAGTGCCCCGGTGGTGTCCATCGCCCGGTGCACGCCGAAGGCCCGTCCCTGCCGTTCCGGCGGGGCGGACAGCGAGATCAGGGCGTCGCGCGGGGCGGTGCGCAGGCCCTTGCCCGTACGGTCCAGGGCCAGCGCCGTACCCAGGGCGCCCAAGTTGTGGACCAGCAGCAGGGGTTTGCACAACGCCGACAGGCCGTAACCGATGCCGGCGATCAGCTTGTGGTTGCGCACCCGGTCGGCGAGATGGCCGCCGGTGAGCTGCACCAGGGCGCTCACGCCGTTCTGCACGCCGTCGAGCATCCCGAAGCCCAGCGGACTGAGCCCGAGCCCCACGACCAGGTACAGCGGCAGCACGGCGGTGACCATCTCGCTGGAGACGTCGGTGATCAGACTGACCGTGCCCAGCGCCAGGACGGTCGGGGAGACCGCCCGGACCGTGCCGCGGACGCGGTCCGGCGCGGAGCCGGTCGTCCCCTGTGGTGTGGAGCGGTCGGCCAGGTACACGGTCCAGGACTCCAGCCTCGTCGAGCGGGTGAGCGCGCGCCCACTGTAACCGCTGGACGTCTGTCGGAAGGGCGCGATCGGTGCGGCTTCGCGACCGCTTGCCACCAATTCCGCGAAAGGCCTCATCGTCACCGTGTTGTGCGCCTATCTTCCCGTTGTACGCTGCGAGTTGAGCACAACGTTCGCGCTGTGCGCTGGGGGTGTTCGTGGGGGGTTTCACCGGCAGGGGGCCGAAGCGCAGACGCTTCGACGCCGCCTGTCCGTCTCATCATGTTCGACTTGCCCGGGTTCGTGACACCCGGGACCGATCGCGCGCCGGCCTGCCCGAGAAGCGGGCAACCGCTGGATGAGCGCGCCGACGCGCAGGGCGGCGTCCCCCCAGGGGTGCCGCGGTCACGTCCTGCGCCGCGTCGCGCTGCCCGCAACCCGGCGTCGCACGACACCCCGTCGCAGTCCCGCACCACAACAGCCGGCATCACAGCCGGTGGATCAGCCAGCCGATCCGGACCAGCCGCTCTGGTCCGGGACCGACCCGAGGGGGGTGGGTGTGTCCGATCGTCCTGCCAACACACCCGACATTCCACGCAGTTCACGGATGACCGAGCTCGCGACGGCCGACCGGCCGCTCCACGACCTCGCCACCCGCCTGCTCGCCGTGGCGGAGCGGGGGCTCCCGAAGATGCTCGTGCCGGAGGGGACCGGCTTCGTCTTCACCCGGGCCGGGCACCGCGCCGACGCCGGCGGGTGGACCCTGGAGCAGCGCGGCACCAGCATCCGTTACGCCGCGATCACCGCCCTCGGCGTGCGCTTCCTGCCCGCCGACCGGCAGCGCGCGGTCCTCGGCGGCCACACCGCCGAGGAGTTCACCGGCCTGCTCGTCGAGCGGCTCCCCTGCGTCCGCAACCTCGGCGACGCCGCTCTCGTCGCGTGGGCCGCCGCCGAGACCGGCCACCCCAAGCTGTCGGACGCGCTCGACCGGGTCGCCGCCCTCGACGTACCGGGCCGCCCCCAGTACACGGTCGAGGCCGCCTGGGTGCTCTCCGCGCTCGCCGCCGCCCGCGGCACCCTCGACGTGGAGCAGCGCCTCGCCGCCGCCCGCGACCGGCTGCTGCGCGCCCGGATCGGCGGCAGCCCGCTCTTCCCGCACGCCACCGGACCCGGCCTCAACGCCTGGTACCGCGACCACATCGGCTGCTTCGCCGACCAGACCTACCCGCTGCAGGCCCTCGCCCGCGCGCACACCTCCGGCGACGACCCGGAGGCCCTCGCCGCCGCCGACGCCTGCGCCACCCGCATCTGCGCCCTGCAGGGCGACGGCGGGCAGTGGTGGTGGCACTACGACGCCCGGCGCGGCACCGTCGTCGAGGGATATCCCGTCTACAGCGTGCACCAGCACGCGATGGCCCCCACGGCGCTGCTCGACCTCGCCGAGGCCGGCGGCACCGACTTCGGCGAGCCGATCCGGCGCGGACTGCGCTGGATGACCGAGGTCCCCGAACTCGCCCGCGCCGGCACGCCCGAGCCGATGATCCTCGACGACCTCGGGGTCACCTGGCGCAAGGTGTACCGCGGCGACCCGAAGAAGGCGGTGCGTGCCGCCCGCGGGCTGTCCACCCGCCTGGTGCCCGGGCTGCGGCTCGGCGTGCTCGACTCCGTGTTCCGCCCCACGGCGGTGGACCGCGAGTGCCGGCCGTACGAGTTCGGCTGGATGCTCTTCGCCTGGCTCGGCTCGATCCGCGACGACGGCGCCGGCGCCGGGGTCGGGGTCACCGGGGCGAAGGCCACGGCGCCGGGGGCCGACGACACCGGGGCGGGTGGCAGATGACGAACCGTCAGCACCTCTTCGGTGTCACCCTCGACGCGCTCACCATGGACCAGACCGTCGACCGTTGCCTCGCCGCCGTGCGCGCCGGCGAGCGCCTGGAGATCGGCGTCGTGAACGCCGCCAAGCTGGTCAACATGCGCCGCGACCCCGCGCTCGCCCGGGCGGTCTCCGGCTGCGACCTGGTCCTCGCCGACGGCCAGGCCGTCGTGTGGGCGGCCCGGCTGCTCCGCCGTCCTCTGCCCGAACGCGTCGCCGGCATCGACCTGTTCATGCGGCTGCTCGGCGAGGCCGAGGCCGCCGGACACTCCGTCTACCTCCTCGGCGCCCGGCAGGACGTCCTGGAGAAGATGCTCCGCCAGATCGCCGTCCGCTTCCCCGGCCTGCGCGTCGCCGGCAGCCGCAACGGCTACTTCGACGACAGCGAGCAGCCCGCGATCGCCGACGCCATCGCCGCCGCCGGCGCCGACATGCTGTTCCTCGGCATGACCTCGCCCAAGAAGGAGATCTTCACCGCCGGTTACGGCGAGCGCAGCAAGGTGGCGCTCGTGCACGGCGTCGGAGGCTCCTTCGACATCCTCGCCGGGGTCACCCGACGCGCGCCCGAGCGCTGGCAGCGACTCGGTCTCGAATGGCTCTACCGCGCGCTCCAGGAGCCGCGCCGGCTCGGCAGGCGCTACCTCACCACCAACGTCTCCTTCGCCCTCATGACGGGACGGGAGTTGCTCCGCCGCACGCCGGCACCGTCGATCAGCACCGCAAGCAGGGGGGAATCGTGATGCGCGTCGTCGTCGTGGGACAGGGATACGTCGGACTGCCGCTTGCCGTCCGGGCCGCCGAGACCGGGCACGAGGTCATCGGCTACGACGTGGACGCCGACCGGGTGAAGAGCCTCGCGGCGGGGGAGTCGTACGTCGAGGACGTCTCCTCCGAACGCCTCCGCGCCGCCATCGAGGCCGGGACCTACCGCGCGAGCGACTCCGTACGGGACATCGGCGGCTTCGACGTCGCCGTCGTCACCGTGCCGACCCCGCTGCACGAAGGCACCCCCGACCTGCGCTACATCGAGGAGTCGGCCCGCACCCTGGCCCGCTACCTGCGCCCCGGGGCGACCGTCGTCCTGGAGTCGACCACCTACCCCGGCACCACCCAGGAGCTGTTCGGCCCCCTCCTCGAAGAGGGGTCCGGACTCGTCGCCGGATCGGACTTCCACCTCGGCTACAGCCCCGAGCGGATCGACCCGGGCAACCCGGTCTGGGGCTTCGAGCAGACCCCCAAGGTCGTCTCCGGCGTGGACGCGGGCTCGCTCAAGGCCGTGCAGGATTTCTACGACGGCCTCGTCGACACCACGGTGCCCGTCGGCTCGCCCAAGGAGGCCGAGCTCGCCAAGCTCCTGGAGAACACCTTCCGGCACGTCAACATCGCCCTGGTCAACGAGATAGCGATGTTCGCCCGCCACCTCGACATCGACGTGTGGCAGGCGATCGACGCCGCCTCCAGCAAGCCCTTCGGCTTCATGCGCTTCACCCCCGGACCGGGCGTCGGCGGGCACTGCCTGCCGATCGACCCCTCGTACCTCTCCTGGCGGGTGCAGCGCGAACTCGGGCAGAGCTTCCGCTTCGTCGAGCTCGCCAACGACATCAACAACCACATGCCCGACTACGTGATCCAGCGGCTGGTCAGCGCCTTCAACACCCGCAAGCGGGCCGTCAACGGCTCCCGGATCCTGCTGCTCGGCCTCGCCTACAAGAAGAACACCGGCGACGCCCGCGAGTCGCCCGCCCTGCGCATCTCCCAACTCCTCCTGGACATGGGCGCCGAGGTCCGCGCCGCCGACCCGCACGTGGTCGAGGGCCACCGGGTCGACAACCGCCTCCGCCGCGTGGAGCTCACCGAGAAGGAGCTCGCCGCCGCCGACGCGGTGGTGCTCATCACCGACCACGACGCCTTCGACTACGAGCTCGTCGAGGCCCACGCCGACTACGTACTCGACTGCCGGCGCCGGCTGAGCGGACCCAGGACCGAGGTGCTCTGAACCACATGACCGTCACCACCGTCCGTAGGATCCTCTGCGTCGCAGGCGCACGGCCCAACTACATGAAGATCAAACCGGTGATGGACGCCCTGGAGGCCCAGGGCGCCGAGGTGGTCCTCGTCCACACCGGTCAGCACTACGACCCGGCCATGAACGACGTCTTCTTCCAGGACCTCGGCCTGCGCCCGCCCGACCACTTCCTCGGCGTGGGTTCGGGCAGCCACGCCACCCAGACCGGACGCGTGATGGCCGCCTTCGAGCCGCTCGTCGAGCAGCTCGCGCCGGACGTCGTGGTCGTGGTCGGCGACGTCAACTCCACCCTGGCCTGCGCCCTGGTCGCGGCCAAGGGAGGCCCGCTGCTCGCCCACGTCGAGGCGGGCCTGCGCAGCCGCGACTGGTCCATGCCGGAGGAGGTCAACCGGGTCGCCACCGACCGGATCAGCGACTACCTGCTGGCCCCGTCCCCCGACGCCGCCGACAACCTGCGGGCCGAGGGCTACCGGGACGACCAGATCCACGTCGTCGGCAACGTCATGATCGACACCCTCTTCGCCAACCTGGAACGGGCGAAGGAGTCGGCCACATTGGCCGAACTCGGTCTGGACGCGGGGCGGTACGGTCTCGTCACCCTGCACCGGCCGGCCAACGTCGACGACCCCGAGATCCTCGCCGGGCTCCTCAAGGGGCTCGGCGAGGTCGCCGCGCACTGCCCGCTCGTCCTGCCCGTCCATCCGAGGGCCGCCGACAAGCTGAACGCCCTCGGCGTGCCCGGCGGCATCCGGCTCGTGCCGCCCGCCGGCTACCTCGACTTCATCGCCCTGCAGGCCGGGGCCCGCATCGTGCTCACCGACTCCGGCGGCGTCCAGGAGGAGACCACCGCCCTCGGGGTGCCGTGCGTGACGCTGCGGGACAACACCGAGCGCCCGATCACGGTCGAGCAAGGCACCAACGTCCTGGCCGGCCGTGACCCGGCCCGGATCGTCGCCACCGCCGTCCGGCTCCTCGACGACCCGCCGCCGCCCCGCCGCCCCGAACTGTGGGACGGGCACGCGGGCGAACGCATCGCCCGGGTGCTCCTGGACGGCGGAACGGCGGCCGAACGTCCCAGACCCACCGATCACCCCCGCCCCACGGACCACCGCTGACCGTCGACCGACACCGTCGACGGCACGTATCACCGCAGAACGTCGAACGTGGTGATCGCGAAGGGCTCACGTCCGCTCGCGATCCCACCTATCCTCATCTGCGGCAAGGCAGTTGAGCAGCCGCCGATCAGGGGCGCGCAAGGGGGAACGCCATGGACCTCGCAGAGATCTTCCGGGTCATGTGCCGGCGGTGGTACGTCCTCGTGCCCGGGCTGTTGCTCACCGCCGGGCTGACGGTGGGCGCGTGGCTGCTCGTACCGGTCTCGTACGAGTCGCAGAGCACGGTCGCCATGCTCAACTCCCGCAAGGGCGCGGAGGCGGACGGCAACCCCTTCCTCAGCATGGAGCCCTCGCTGACCGGCATGGCCGACAGCCTCGCCCGCAACGTCAACTCCGACGCCTCCGCGGCCGAGCTGAAGGCCCAGGGGCTCACCGAGAAGTACGAGGCGAAGATCGCGGACAACGCGCAGGGACCGCTGCTCTGGCTCACCGTGACCGGCGAGGACCGGGACGCGGTCCTGCAGGGCAACAAGACGCTGATGGCGTTCACCGCCCAGCGGCTCGAGGACCTGCAGGCGGACCAGAAGGTGTCCCCGGACTCCATGATCCGGATCACCACGATCGTCCCGCCGCAGGATCCCGAGCCCCAGCTCAAGTCCAAGGTCCAGTACCTGGTCATGGCCGCGGGCCTCGGCATCGTGCTCAGTCTGGTGGCGACCTTCTTCGCGGAGGCCCGCCGCCGGGGCCGGTCCCCGAGGAAGCACCGTCAGGATTCGGACATCGATCGGACCGAGCCCGCGCCCGAGCCCGTCTCCGAGGCCGCCCCCCGGCCCGCACCGGCGGCGGCCCGCCCCGCCCGGCCGGCCGACCTGGGCGGCCACCTCACGGACGGGCTGCTGACCGGCACCGACGCGCAGGACGCCCCCGACACCCACCCCGCCCCCGAGCACGACCGGTCCGAAGGCGACCGGGAGCAGCAGCCCGACCAGCCCACCGTCCAGCTGCCCGTGCTGCCCGCCGCCGAGCGCCGCCCCGCCAAGCGGCCGCCGTCGTGGGTGAAGTGACAAGGAGCCCCTCGATGGAGTCCGCACCCGCCGAGGGCCAGGCGTCCCTGGGTACCAAGGTCCGCTCGGCGACCCGGTGGAGCCTCGTCAACACGATGGTGATGCGGCTCGGCAACTTCGCCACCGGCATCATCCTGGTCCGCTACGTGCTCGACCCGGCCGCCTGGGGTGTCTACGGCGTCGCCCAGACCGTCCTCATGGTCCTGCTCGCCGCCAACGAGCTGGGCGTCACCCTCGCCGTCGTCCGGTGGGACGGCGACGTACGGCGGTTCGCGCCGACCGTGCTCACCCTCGGCGCCCTGTCCAGCGGCCTGCTCTACCTGGTGCTCTTCGTCTCCGCGCCGGCCGTGGCCGCACTGCTCGGTTCGAGCGAGGCCACCGCCGTGCTGCGGGTCATGTGCCTGTGCCTGGTGCTCGACGGGCTGTCCCAGGTGCCCGCGGGCGTCCTCACGCGCGAGTTCCGGCAGGGCCGCCGGATGGTCGTCGACGCCCTCAACTTCGTCGTCAGCACCTCCGTGACGCTGGTCCTCGCCCTCCGCGGCTGGGGCGCCATGAGCTTCGCCTGCGGCGCCGTCGCCGGCAACGTGGTGGCCCTCGCCGGCTGCGCCGTCGCCGCCCCCGGCATGCTGAAGTTCGGCTGGGACAAGGAGCAGGCCAGGGCGCTCCTCCGCTTCGGCCTGCCGCTCGCCGGCGCCAGCCTGCTCTCGCTCGCCGTGGTGAACGCCGACGCCATGATCGTCGGCGCGGTCCTCGGCAACATCGCCCTCGGCTTCTACATGCTCGCCTTCAACATGGCGGGCTGGCCCGTGCGGGTCATCTCCGAGACCGCCCGCCGGGTCTCCTTCGCGGGCTTCTCCCGCCTCGCCGACGACCCGAAGGCCCTCTCCGAGGGCTTCGCCCGCGCACTCGGCGTCCTGATGGCCGCCACCGTCCCGGCCTGCGTCCTGCTCGGCGCGCTCGCCGGACCCCTCGTCGAGCTCGTCTACGGCGCCAAGTGGCGGCCCGCCGCCGAGGCGCTGCCCTGGCTGATGGCCCTCGGCCTCGCCAGGATCGCCGCCGAGCTCACGTACGACTGCCTGGTCGCGATCGGCCGGCGCCGCTCGCTGCTGCTCATCCAGGGGCTCTGGCTGGTCACCCTGGTCCCCGTGCTGATCCTCGCGGCCCGCGCCGGAGGCATCGGCACGGTCGCCGTCGGTCATGTCGTGGTCGCCGGCGCGGTCGTCCTGCCCGCCTTCCTCGTCGCCCTGCGCCGCGGCGGCATCGCGGCCCGCGCCCTCGCGCGGGTCTGCGTCCGGCCGGTGCTGGGCGGGGCCGTGATGGGCGTCGTCCTCGTCCTGCTGCGGCAGCGCCTCGGCGAGGGGATCGCGGCCCTGTGCGCCACGAGCGCCGTCGGACTCGTGTGTTACGGGCTGTGCGTGCTGCCCGGCCGCACACTGGTGCGCGGCGCGCTCGCCCGGCGGAGCCGGAGCCGGGGGAACGAGCGGTCCGTGGCGGACGCCGAGCGCGCCGTCGCCCCCGTACCGGCGCAGAAGCGGCCGGCCGAGCCGGCCCGTGAGCGATGAGGTGAGTCCCCTGGCCCGATCCCGCCGCCGCAAGGTCCTCGGCGCGGCGTTGCTCGCCGCTGTCCTGCTGTTCTCGCTGTTCACCTTCACGGGACTCGGCCAGAAGGCACTGTGCCTGGGCGGCGCGGCCCTGTGCGACTCGCGCGCCATCACCGCGCCCGGGGCCACCGGCACGCCCGGCGCGTCCCCCGGCACCGCGGACGGCAAGCCGCCGGCGCCGAAGGGCTGCGCGAGCCCCAAGGCCTGCGGCTACCCCGACGCGAGCACCACCGGGCCGCGGATCGCGACGCTGACCCCGCAGAGCACCGGCAACGCGTCGATCCGCACCGACGGCACCGTCATCCGGGGCTGGGACATCACCGGCTCCCTCGACATCTACGCCAACAACGTCACCGTCATCGACAGCCGCGTCACCTCGACCAACTGGTGGGGGATCAACCTGCGCCCCGGCTACTCCGGTCTGCGGGTCCTCCACACCACCATCACCGCCGTCCCCGGAAAGGGCCCCAACAACGGCGGTTCGGACTACGCGGTGTCGAACATGAGCACGAGCTCGATCGAGGTCGGCCACTGCGACATCTCCGTCTTCGGCGACGCCCTCTCCATGGGCCAGGGGAACCTGCACGACAACTACGTGCACGACATCACCCCGTTCAAGAACCTCGACGGGGAGTGGCAGCACACCAACGCCGTCATCAGCAACGGCGGCGGCAAGGGCAAACTGATCATCCGTCACAACACCCTGCTCAACGCGACTCCCGTCGAGAAGGGCGCCTCCGCCGCGATCGGCCTCTTCGCCGACAGCGCGCCCGTCACCAACACCGTCGTCGACGACAACTGGCTGGCCGGCGGCGCCTACACGCTCTACGCCGGGGGCAAGGACTCCACGGGCATCGAGGTCACCGACAACGTCTTCTCGCCCCAGTACTACCCGGCGGGCGGCAGGTACGGCGCCGTCGCCTACTGGAACCCCACGGGCAAGGGGAACGTGTGGCGCGGCAACAGGACGGCGGACGGGACGCCCGTCGTCCCGTCCCAGCCGTGAGTCGACAAGGTCACCAGATCAGCTGATAAATCCCCACTCCCCGCATAGGGTTGGGCCTGACCCCACCCTCTCCTCGAACCCCAGGTGGTTGATGCGATGTCCGGCATCCGTGCCCTCCGCAATCGTTTCGTCGACGCGCCCGACTCGCTCGGCGAACGATTCCGCGCGGCCCGCTGGGAGCGGTTCCGCAACTGCTTCCCCGGCATCGCCGACATGCGCGTCGTCGACCTCGGCGGCACCGCCTCGAACTGGACGCGCTCCCCGCTGCGGCCGAAGCACGTGCACCTGGTGAACCTGGAGGAGCACCCCGCCGAGCTGCCCGACTGGATCACCGCCGAGATCGCCGACGTGACCGATCCCGAGATCCCCGCCAAGCTCGGCGAGTTCGACCTCGTCGTGTCCAACTCGACCATCGAGCACGTGGGCGGCCCCAGCCAGCGACGCCGCTTCGTCAGCGCCATCGAGCAACTGGCCCCGCTGCACTGGGTGCAGACGCCGTACCGCTACTTCCCGGTGGAGCCGCACTTCCTCGCCCCCGGCTTCCAGTTCCTCCCGCTGGCCGCCCAGGCCAAGCTCGTACGCCACTGGCCACTCACCCACAGCCGCCCCGGCACGCCGGAGGAGGGCATGGACGCGGTCATCAACATCGAGCTGCTGACCCGCGCCGAGATGCGCTACCTCTTCCCCCGGTCGGTGATCCTCAGCGAGCGGGTGGCCGGGCTCACCAAGTCGCTGACGGCCGTCCGCACCCGGCCCTGATGGGCGGCCTGCCGCGCCGGGCCCTGAGAGCGCCCTGGGAGCTGCTGAAACGGCGCTTCGGCTGGCTCGTCCTGTACGAGCTGCGGAACAAGGTCCTGCTCGCGCCCACCGCGCGGAGGCTGCGCCGCGTCGAGGACGCGGAGACCGCCCGGCTCGCCCAGGTCCTCGGGAGGCGTCCGACGGCCCGGGTGGCGACCGTCATCGCCACCCACCGGCGCCCCGATGCCCTGCTCCGGGCGGTCCGCTCGGCCCTGGCGCAGTCGGTGCGCGACCAGGTCGTCATCGTCGTCGACGACGGCGCGGGACTGCCCGAACTCCCCGCCGACCCGCGCCTCTTCGCCGTCTCGCTGGCCCGGAACACCGGCGTGGCGGGCGTCGTGCGCAACGTGGGCATCCGGCTGACCGACTCGGCGTACGTCGCCTTCCTCGACGACGACAACGTGTGGGAGCCCGACCACCTCCAGGAGGCCCTGGCCGCCCTGGAGGCCCCGGGCGGCCCGGACGGCGTGTACACGGCGCTGCGCCGGGTCCGGCCGGACGGCACCGACATGGACGTCCTGTCGGTGCCCTACGACCGGCGCAGGGCCGCGCACGAGGCCTTCCTCGACACCAACGCCTTCGTCGCGCGGCGGACCCCGGCCCTGCACTTCAGCCGGCTGCGGCGCACTCCCGAAGTGCTGCCCCGCGAGGACTGGGAACTGATCCGCCGCTACGGCCGGACGCGCAGGGTCGCCCATGTGGCCCGGCCGACCGTGCGGTACCTGGTCAACCCCGGGAGCTTCTACACCTCGTGGCGGGACTGAGGCCCGCGCAGCAGTGCCCCCACGGCGGCGCGCGCGGGCTCCCGCCCGAGCGCCGCCCGGGACAGCTCCCGCAGCAGCACCGCCCCGCGGAACGCCGCGGTGGCGGCGAGACCGTGCCGGCGCCGGTAGAGCCGCACCCGGTTCACCACGAGCAGCGACCACAGGCGCGGGGAGATCCGCGAGTCACCGCCGAGGTGGGTCGCCCGCGCCGCCGGCTCCAGGCGGGTCCGCAGGCCGAGGCCCCCGGCCCGCAGGCAGTACTCGGTCTCCTCCGAGTAGAGGAAGAAGGACTCGTCCCACGGCCCGCAGGCGACCACGCACGCCCGGGACAGCGCCATCAGCGCGCCGGTCGCCCAGTCGGTCGTCGTAGGGCCCGCGTAGGCGGCCGGTGCGGTGACCAGCTCGCTCAGGCGCGGGAAGCGTCCGGCCCTGCGGTTGCCGAGCACCGCCTCGCCCAGGGCCCGGCTCAGGCTGGACTCGCGGCGCAGCGAGTGGATGAGGGCCCCGTCCTCCTCGTACAGGAGCGGCACCGAGATCCCGACCCGCGAGCCGTCCGGCAGCGGGGTGCCGAGGGCCTCGACCAGAGTGGCGGCGCAGCCCTCGCCCATCCGGATGTCCGGGTTGCAGATCAGCACGGCGCGGTAGCCGTCCTCCCAGGCGTCGGCGGCGCGCAGGGCCGCGTTGACCCCGAAGGCGTAGCCGCCGTTGCGGCCGGTCTCCACGACCGTGGCCTCGGGCGCGAGCCCGCGCACCACGGCGACGGTGTCGTCGGAGGAGGCGTTGTCGGCGACGACGAGCCGCCAGTCCAGGCCCTTCATCCCCGCCGGGAGCGAGTCGAGGAAGCCGGGCAGCACGTCCGCGCTGTTCCAGGTGACGACGAGGACGGCGACGGGACCGGCCGCGGATTCGGACTGATGGTGCATCAAATCTCCACGAGACGCTCGGAGCCAGGTGTACGGGGACGCGGCGGGGTCGGGCCGGCCGCGCGGTCCGCGGGAGGCACCGGCGGCGCGGCGGCCTCCGCCGCCTCGCGCCGTACGAAGCCGAGGCAACTGCCGCCCGCGCCGAGGAGCAGGAAGAAGACGCCCGCGAACATGGGGAAGCTGAGGGTGTCGAAGGTGGCGCTGATCACCAGGGCGACCGTCGCCGAGGCGAAGAACGCCTGGCCGAGCTCCCGGTCCGACTCGCCGCGGGCGAGCCGCCGGATCGCACCACCCTGGTGCACCCCGGTCAGACCGAGCAGGAGCAGACAGGCGACACCGACGGCGCCCAGCTCGGCGACGGTGAGCAGGTACTGGTTGTCGGTGAAGAAGTAGCGCTCCGGCGTGAAGGTGCCGAAGCCCCGGCCGAACACCGGATCCTGCACGAAGTACTCGTAGATCTTCGGGTACTTGATGGTGCGGGCCTGGGTGCTGCTGTCCGCGTTGTTGAGACTGCCCGAGAAGAGCCCCGTGATCGTGCCGATCAGGCCCGGCACGAGGACCTTGAACACCGCCACCGAGCCGAACAGGATGCCGATCGCCGTCCAGCGCCGCTCGGGCTTCCACCGCGGCACCATCACCAGCGCGACCACCACGATCCCGATGATCGAGGTCCGCGACACGGTCAGCGGCAGCCCGCCGCCGAGCAGTACCACCGGCGCCCAGCGCTTGTACGCGCGCAGGTGCCGCCGCGCCGGGTCGAAGGCGTACCAGACGGCGAACGGCAGCAGGATCGCCAGCATGCCGCTGAACTCCAGCGGATGCGCGGTCAGCGAGCGGGGCCGGGTGAAGGAGCCGCGGTCCATCACCGTGACGCTCGCCGTGCTGGAGTTGAGGCCCGGGATGCGCAGCGAGTCGGCGATGTTGGTGCCGGTGAAGAAGTCGTACAGGCCCAGCGCGGCGACCACCGTGCCCATCACGACGAGCCGTCCCATCAGCACGTTCAGCCGCTCGCGGTCCTGGATGCCGGCCGTCGTCAGGACGACCAGGGACACCCACACCAGCAGCACGATCAGCCCGCGGTCGGCCGCCAGGATCTCCTTCTGGTTGCTGATGCGGTCCTGGTTGGCGATGTACGACAGCAGGACGGCGAAGCCCACGACCAGCATCACCGTCCGCATGGTGCGGGTGCCGGGCGCCGGGCCGATCCGGCCGCTGCACCAGGTCGCCAGGTACCAGAAGAGACCGAGCAGCGCGAAGACGTTCGCCGGCGTGCCCGCGCCGCCCAGGGCGGGCAGGGCCAGGTTGGAGGGCAGGAACAGGGCTAGGGCCAGGTAGCCGGTCAGCACGGCCGTCGCGTCCAGCGGCCGGGTGAGCAGCCGGCGCAGCCGGCCCGCCCCGGGCGCGGGCGCCGGGGGAGCGGGGTGCGGGTCCGGCAGGCCCTTGGAGCGGCGGCGGGCCCCGGCCCAGGTCTCCACCAGGAACGACAGCAGGAAGGCGCCGGTGATCGCGAAGACGACGACCGCGGCGACCTTCTGGTAGCGGGACTTCGGCTGCGAGACCGGCTTCTGCGGCGGCACGATCCGCGCCGACTGCACGTAGTAGCCGTCCGGCACCCGGGCCTGCTTCTGCAGGACCTGCAGCTGCTCGGCCGCGTAGTCCGTGATCTTCCGGGTCTCGTCGAGCACCTTCGCCCGGTCCTCGCCCTTGACCGTCACGGTCAGCAGCGGCCCCTCGGCCTTGGCGGCGAAGTCGACCCCGTACTCGTCGGTGATCCCCTGCGTCTGCAGGGTCCGCACCGTCTCCGGCGACTGCAGCGCCCGGATGAGCACATCGGCGGTGCCGATCAGCGAACCGCTCGCGTACGCCAGCGGATTGCCGTAGCTGGGGGCCGGCTTGGCCACGCGGCTGGAGTTGAGCAGGGCGAGCTCGCTCTGCGACTCGTACGTCACGGGGACCGTCGTGTAGAGATAGCCGCCGGCGACCAGACCCACCAGGGTCAGCGGCACCATCACGTACCAACGCCGCCACAGCACGCGGAAGATCTCGGCGATGCTCACGAACCCTCCCCCGGTTCCCCTCGGTGCTGCCAGTATCGGTGCTGATGAACAGAGACGTGCTGACTCCCGAGGGACTCGCCCGCGTGCTGCTGCGCCGCTGGTACGTCCTGGTCCTCGCCGCGCTCGTCACCGGCGCCGCCTGCTACCCGGCGCTGCGGCCCGCACCGCGCTACCAGAGCTCCGCGGTGCTCGTGGTGAAACCGCCGCGCACCGACAACCAGCCCAACCAGCTGACCAACCTGCAGCCCTCGCTGGCCATGGTCTCCTTCGCGGTGGTCCAGCAGCTCCAGTCGCCCGCGGGGCGCGCCGAACTGCGGGAGGCCGGGGTGCGCGGCACCTACCGGATCACCCCCCGCAACAGCGGCACCAGCGCCACCCCCTACTACTCGATCCCCACCCTGCAGATCGAGGCCGAGCGGTCCGCGCCCGAGGCCGCCGACCGCACGGTACAGGCGATCATCGGGGTCTACAGCCGGCACCTGAACGCCCTCCAGGCCGCGCAGGGCGTGCCCGCCGCGACGCTGCTCACCGTCGACCTGGTGAACCGCCCCGGCACGGTCGCGCTGCCCCCCAACCGGTCCCGCGCCTTCGCCGGAGTGGGCTTCCTCGGCGCCCTCAGCGGCGTCGTGTCCGCGCTGTGGGCCGAGCGGTACGCGACGGCGCGCCGTCGCCGGCGTGCCGAGCCGGAGCCGGAGGTCAGTGCGCCGCACCGTGCTCAGTGAGACGCCCGTCCCGCTCCTCGTAGAGCTCGCCCGTCTCCGGGCACTCCCAGATCCCCGGACGCTCCGGGTGGGCGGTCAGCCGGACGCCCGCCTTGCCGACCCAGCCCGCCCGCCGCGCGGGCACGCCCATCACCAGGGCGAAGTCGGGGACGTCGGCGGTCACCACCGAGCCGGCCGCCACGAGCGCCCAGCGCCCGATCGTCACCGGGGCCACGCACACCGAGCGGGCGCCGACGGCCGCGCCGTCGCCGATCCGCACGGCGACCGGCTCCCAGTCGCCACCGCGCTTGAGCCTGCCCTCGGGGTCCACGGCGCGCGGGTTGTGGTCGTTGGTGAGGACCACGGACGGACCGATGAACACCCCGTCGCCGAGCACCGCGGGCTCGTACACCAGGGCGTAGTTCTGCAGCTTGCAGTTGTCGCCGACGGTCACACCGGGGCCGACGTACGCCCCCCGGCCCACCACGCAGTTCTCGCCGAGGCGGGCTTCCTCGCGGATCTGGGCGAGCTCCCACACGCTGCTGCCGGCGCCGACGACGGCCTTCTCGTCGACCTGGGCGGTGGGCTGGACCCGGTAGTTCACGGACATGCCTTTCGTTCGGAGTGACTCGGAGGGGACCCGGAGGGACCGGAAGGGACCCGGAGCGCCGCAGCGGGGCGAGGCCGGGCCGCAGCCGCTAGATCCCGCGCCGCTTCCACGACTGCCACCAGAACCACTCGCGGGCCCGCTCGGCCACCGCCGAGAGGACGAGCGGCTGGAGGTACGGCATGGTGCGGGCGCCGATCCGGCGGCGCAGCCGCAGCGCCCGGAACTCCGGCAGCGCCTCGGCGTCGGGCCGGCACGCGCGGGCGAAGTCCACCAGCTCGTCCACGGGCACGACGTCCGTCCGCCCCCGGTCGTACGCCCGGTAGGCCCGGCGCAGCGCCTGGCGGGCCAGGCGTGTGTCGACCAGGCCGGCGAGGCGGTCCGCCTGCGGGAGGAGGTCGGCGCACTTGTCGAGGACCGAGGTGAACGCCACCCGCCGCTGGCGGATGTCGTCGAGCTGGCCGCCGAAGTCCGTGGTGGACATGTTGCCGCCGTGCACGCGGTAGAAGGCCTGGTCCGCCCCGCGGACGTAGCCCACGTCCGCGTGGGCGGCCAGCCGCATCCACATCTCGATGTCCCCGGCGTGCGGCAGCTCGGGGTCGTAGCCGCCCACCTTCTTCTGCAGGCTGGTGCGGACCACGACCTCGGGCGAGGTGATGCACCCGGTGCCCTCGCGGAAGCGGCGCTCCAGCCACCAGTGGCCGGGATAGACCACGGAGCCGGTGCTCCGGGTGCGGGCCGCCGGCAGCGGCCCGCCGTGCTGGAAACGGAGCGGCCTGCCGTAGGCGAAGCCGGCCTCCGGGTGGGCGTCGAGCAGGGCCACGGCCCGCACGAGCGCCCCGGGGACCAGCCGGTCGTCGGCGGACAGCAGGACGACGTAGTCGCCGTCCGCCCACTCCAGGAGGCCCTCGTTGTAGGTGGCGATATGGCCCTTGTTGCGCTCGTGGACCCGCACCTCGATCCTCGGGTCGGAGGCGGCCAGTTTCCTGGCCACCTCCGCCGAGTCGTCGGGGGACGCGTCGTCGATGATCAGTACCCGCACGTCGAGGCCGGGCTGTTCGTCGAGCACGCTGCGTACGCAGTCGGCCAGGAAGTGGCCGTACTTGTAGCAGGGGATCACGACGCTGACAGAGCTCATGTGGTGCGTTCCCCGTTTTCGGTCGGGTGGATCGGTCGGTCGGGCGGTCAGTCGGTCGTGAAGACCGGGCCGACCCAGTAGTTGGTGGAGTTGTAGGAGCCGTTCGGGAAGGCGCTCGTGGCGCCGTACCGGTAGAGGCCGTTGGCGCTGCCGCTGGCGTCGGCGGGTGCCGACAGCGGGTAGTTCAGGTGCGTGCCCGTGAAGTATCCGGGATCCGAGGCGTAGTTGCCGTTGGGCGCGTGGTACGAGGCCACGTAGGTGGTGCCGGCGGTGATCGTGACCGGAGTGGCGAAGGTCAGCGTCTGCCAGCCGGTGGCCGTCTCACCGCTGAAGGTGCCGGTGGCCAGCAGGGTGCCGTCGGCGGCCCACAGGCTGCCGGTGTGGCTGCCGGTGTTGGTCGCGCCCTTGTAGAAGGTGATGCCGGTGACCTTGCCGGCGATCGAGGACTGGAAACGGGTGCCCAGCTCCAGGGAGTTGCCGTCACCGGTCTCCGCCGGCTTCAGGGGCACGGTCTGCGCGCTCCACAGGGTGCACGGGCAGGCGGTGGGCGGCGGGGTCGAGCTGGTCGTGAAGGTCCACGTGACCGGGTCGGCCATCGCGTTGCCCCACAGGTCGGCCGCCTGCACGGAGGCCGTGTACGTGGTGCCCAGCGCCAGCTGGCTGTTGAGGGTGAAGGCCGCGGTCTTCCCGTCGCCGTCGAGCGTGGCCCGGCCCGGGACGGCCGCGCCGCCGGGGCCCTTCACGGTGAACACCAGGGTGCCGCTGTCGATGCTCTGGTTGAAGGTGGCCGACAGCGGGGCCGTGATCGACACGCCGGTGGCGCCGGCGGCCGGAGTGCGGCCGGTGACGGTCGGCGGCACGGTACTGGCCGAGCCGGTCTCCAGGATGGCGTCCACCCAGTAGTTGCTGCCCGAGGCCGCCTGGTTGGGGAAGCCTCCGGCGGACCCGTACCGGTAGACGCCGTTGCCGCCGTCGGTGCCGGACTGCAGGGCCGTCAGCGGGGCGAGCCCCGCGGCCTTGTCCGTGAAGTAGTGCGCGTCGTAGGAGTATCCGCCGTTCGGCGCGAAGTACGAGGCGATGTAGGTGGTGTTCGCCTTCACCGGCACGGGGGTGGCGAACTTCAGCTCCTGCCAGCCGGAGGCCGTCTCGTTGGTGAACGTGCCGGTCGCGAGGAGCTGACCGCCGGCGGACCACAGACTTCCCTTGTGCGTACCGGTGTTGGCGCTCGACTTGTAGAAGCGGACGCCGGTGATCGTGCCCGGCACCGAGCTGCGGACCTTCACGCCGAGCTCGACCGAGCTGCCGTCGCCGCCGTTGGGCTTGGTCGGGGCGGCCGTCGCCGGCCACACCGTGCACGGGCACTGCTGCTGCGCCACGGTCAGCGGGACGGTGGTGGCGTTGCCGATGTTGACGCTGTCGTCCACGGCGCGGACCTTGAGCTGGACCGGACCCTCGGCGATCGGGGTCCACTTGTAGCTCCAGGAGCCCGTGCCCTCGGCCGCCTTCCAGGTGGTGCCGCCGTCGGTGGAGACCTCCACCCGGGCGACCACGCCGCCGCCCGAGTCCGCGGCGGTGCCGGTGACGGTGATCTGACGCAGCGCCGGGACGGAGGCGTTGGCGGCCGGGCTGGTGACCGTGACGGCCGGCCCGGTGGTGTCGGTGGAGGCGGAGGCCGTGACGAGCCCGGACTGCAGGGACTTCGGCTGGATGCCCATGTCGGCCAGGACGTTCACGGTGGCCTGCTGCATCCGCTTGTCCTCGGTGACCACGCCGCCGTTCGGGTCGGCCGTCGGGACGTTGGTCAGACCCCAGGACCACTGGACGGTCCCGGTGCCGAAGACCAGGGCGTTCGAGGTCTGGTCACGGAAGGCGACCAGGCTGTGGGTCGCCGTGCCGTTGCCGTAGTAGTTGCCCCAGTCGAGCAGGTAGTTGCCGTCGTTCACGTCGACGGTGGTCGAGGAGAGCCTGATCTGGCCGGACGGCCGGGAGGCGTTCTCGATGTCGCTGTCCCACTCGTAGCCGAGGGTGCCCTGCGGGAAGGTGGCGACCTGGTTGCCGGTCAGGCCGGCGACCGTGGTGTTGCGCCACAGGCGCATCTTCGCGAACGCGGCGGGCACGGTGATGGCGTCGTTGCGCGGGCCGTTCACCTGGAACAGCGAGCCGGTGAGGATGTTCTGCGGCCGGTAGGGCTCGCCCTCCTTCGTGCTGTCCGGGTCCATCCAGGTCCCCGTCCACACGTTGCTCGGGTCGGGGACGCCGTTCGGGGTCGGGAACTTGAGCTTGGTCTCCTTGTAGCAGACCAGGGTCCGGTTCGCCGTGCCGCTGCCGTCGATGCTCGGCTCGAGGCGGGTCTTCCAGAAGACCTCGTTGCCGGCGAAGTACGTCTGGTGCTGGCCCGCCTTGCGGGCGTTGAGCACGTTGGTGAACTGCTCCTGCGTCCAGTACTCGTCGTGCCCCTGCGACATGAACATCTTGTGGTTCGCGAGCAGGGAGGAGCCCCGGGTGGCCGTGTCCAGACCGGAGACGTAGCTCAGGTCGTAGCCGTTGCGCTCCAGCCACGAGATCATCTCGTACTCGGAGCCGTAGATGCCGTTCTCGCCGCCGATGTCCATCGGGCGGTTGTAACTGACCTTGTAGGCCCGCCCGTCCGGCGCCGGCCCCTGCCCGTCGTAGAGGTTGGTGCCGCCCCAGTCGTTGTACGCCTGCCAGGTCTGGTCCGAGGTCTGCACGACGACGTCGGAGTGGCTGGCGTCGTTGCGCACCACGAAGGGGTACGGCATGAGGCCGTTGCCGTCCGCCTGGTCGAAGTTGGCCACGTAGAGGCCCGAGACCGCGTCGTTCGGCACCGTCCAGCTCACCGTGGTGGGCCAGTTGCCGCAGTCCATCAGGCCGGTCGGCTGGTCCTTCACACAGCTGGGACGCTGCGTCAGGTAGGTGGCGGGGTAGGTCTGGGCGGCCTGGGCCTCCGTGGAGATCAGCCGCGCGCCGTCACCGCCGTACCAGCCGAGCCGGTAGATCTTCACGCGGTACGAAGAGGGGGACTGGACCTTGAACTGGAGGGTCTCCCCGGCCTGGAGGCTCATCTTGGTGGGGAATCCCGCGATGTCGCCCCAGGAGCTGCCCGCGAACCAGTCGGACATGGGTGTGCCCGGCTTGGAGTTCTCGCAGACGATGGGATTACTGCCCGTTCCGCAGGGATCGGCGAGCGCGCTCGCCTCTCCGCCCGGCGGCAAGAAGATCGCTGTCAGCGCCGCGGCCAGGGCGAACACGGCGCCTCTGGCCCGACGGAAGTGGTTTTGCATCGCTGTACCTTTCACGGGCAGTACAGGTCCAGGCCTACCGGCCGGGGTGGGGGAGCGGGCCCTAGTTCAGGGCATTCACCAGTGCGTCCACGACCTGTCGCTGCTGGTCGTGGGTGATCTGCGGGAACAGCGGCAGCGACAGGATCTCGTCGGCCGCCCGCTCGGCGTGCGGGAAGTCCCCGCGCTCATGGCCGAGATGGCGGTAGGCGGGCGTCAGGTGCACGGGCGCCGGGTAGTGCACACCCGCCCCGATGCCGCTCGCGTTGAGCTTGCCCACCACCGCGTCCCGGTCGGCGCCCGGCACGCGCACCACGTACAGGTGCCACACGTGCGCGTTGCCGTCGGCCGTCGTGGGGCGGACCACGCGGCCGGTGCCGGCGAGGGGGGCGAGCAGCTCGTCGTAGCGCGCCGCCGCCGTCCGCCGGGCCTCGTTGCCGGCCGCGAGCCTGCGCAGCTTCGCGCGCAGCACGACGGCCTGCAGGCCGTCGAGCCGGCTGTTGAAGCCGGGGACGTCGTGCCGGTACTTGTGGACCCCGCCGTGGTTGGCGACGGCCCGCACCAGGGCGGCGGCCTCGGCGTCGTCGGTGAGGACCGCGCCCGCGTCCCCGTAGGCGCCGAGGTTCTTGCCCGGGTAGAAGCTGGTGGCGGCGATGCCTCCGCTGCCCGGGGTACGCCCGTGCCGGCTCGCGCCCTGGCTCTGGGCGGCGTCCTCCACGATGCGTACGTGCGCGGGCAGCCCCTCGGCGAGGGCGGCGACGTCGGCGCACTGCCCGTACAGGTGGACGGGCACCACGGCCTTGGTGGCCCCGCCGACCGCGGCACGGGCGGCCCGGGGATCGATCAGCAGGGTGTCGGGGTCGCAGTCGACCAGGACCGCGCGGGCGCCGGTCCTGGCGACCGCTCCGGCGGTGGCGATGAAGGTGTTCGCGGGCAGCACGACCTCGTCGCCCGCCCCGACGCCGCTCGCGCGCAGCGCCAGCTCCAGGGCGTCGGTGCCGTTGGCCACGCCCACGACGTGCGCGACGCCGCCGAACTCGGCGTACTCGCGCTCGAAGGCGGCGACCTCCTCGCCGCCGATGAAGGCGGTGTTCGCGAGGACCCGGTCGAAGCCGACGCGTATCTCCTCCGCGACCTCCGCGTGGGCGGCCTTCAGGTCCACCAGGGGAATCTGGTTCATGCGTTCGCTCCTCGTGCCGGGACCGGCAGGTCCCCCTGGTCGATGCCGTCGTCGCTTCGGTCGTGCAGTTCGTCGAGTGCGGAGGGCGGCGCCGGGCGCAGCAGACGGGCCGGAGAGCCCGCCCACACCTGGCCCGGGGGCACGTCGCCGAGGACCACGGAGCCCATGCCGACCAGCGACCAGGCGCCGACCGCCGTGCCCTCGCGGACCAGGGCACCCGCCCCCAGGTACGCGCCCCGGCCGATCCGGGCGCCGCCGCCGAGTCGTACGCCCGAGGCCAGGGTGGCGAAGTCCGCGACGTCGTCGTCGTGGGTGAGGACCGTCTGCGGCATCACCGCGACGTGCCGGCCCACCCGCACGGCCGCGGTCAGCACGGTGTGGGCCAGCAGCACCGTGCCGGGCCCGACCGTGGAGCTCGCCGCGACCGCGGCGGTCGGGTGGACCACCGTGGTGTAGCGGTGCTCGGGCAGGGCGAGCCGCCGCACCACCCGCGCCCGGGACGCGTAGTCGCGCGGGCTGCCGACGCACACCACGAAGGACGCGTTCGGCAGCTCCGCCGCCCGCTCGGTGCCCCCGAGCACGGGCACGCCGTCGACCTCGACGCCGTGCAGCGCCGGGTCGTCGTCGAGATGGCCCGCCAGCGGCAGGCCCGCGGCGCGGGCGGCCTGCGCGGTCTCCCGCGCGAAGCCGCCGGCGCCGATGATCACGAGCTGGGTCACGGACGCGCCGCCGCGTCCCGCAGCACGGCGACCACGTGGTCCTGCTGCTGCTCGGTCATGGTGTGGAACAGCGGCAGGATCAGCGAGTCGCGGCTGATCCGCTCGGTGACCGGGAGCGCCGCCGCCGGGTGCCCCTCGTAGGCGGGTTCGAGGTGGCTGGCCATGATGCCGCGGCGGGCCGAGACCCCGGCCTCGGCGAGCAGCGCGAGCAGCTCGTCGCGGCTCACCGGGAAGTCCTCGGCCAGCAGCACCCAGTACGACTGGAAGTTGCCCGCGCCGTGCTCCGGGTCCCGCACGGGCTCCAGGCCGGGCACGTCGGCGAGCAACTCGGCGTAGCGGGCGCCGAGTTCCCTGCGCCGCGCCACCATCGCGTCGAGCTTGGCCAGCTGGGCCAGGCCGACCGCGGCCTGGATGTCGGTCATCCGGTAGTTGAACCCGGTCTCCAGGTAGCTCTCCAGGACCGGTTTGCCGCTCGCGTGCCGCTCCGCGGCCGACACGTTCATCCCGTGCTCGCGCAGCCGGCGCAGTCGTGCCGCCCACTCGGCGTCGTCGGTGGTGATCATGCCGCCCTCGCCGGTGGTGAGCAGCTTGCGCGGGTGGAACGACCAGGCGGCGAGCAGCGCGCCCCGGCCGACGGAACCGCCGGCGACGGTCGAGCCGATCGCGCAGGCCGCGTCCTCCACCAGCGGCAGTCCCCAGGCCGCGCAGGCCTCCCGCAGCTCCTCCACGTCCGCGGGCACCCCGCCCTGGTGGACGACCAGGACGGCCTTGGTGTGCCCGGTGCGGACCGCGTCCACCGTCGCCGCGGTGAGATTGCCGGTGGCGAGGTCGACGTCCGCGAAGACCGGCTCGGCGCCCACGTACCGCACGGCGTTGGCGGTGGCGATGAAGGACAGCGACGGGACGACGACCTCGTCGCCGGGACCGACCCCGAGGGCGACGAGCGCCAGGTGCAGGGCGGTCGTGCAGGAGCTGACGGCCACGCCGTGCCGGGCGCCGACCCGCTCCGCGAAGGCCTGCTCGAAGTCGGCGACCCGGGGACCCTGGGCGACCCAGCCGGACCGCACGGCCTCGGCGGCGGCGGTCGCCTCCTCCTCGCCCAGCCACGGCACCATCACGGGGATCCGCACCGGTGCCTGCTCGGCGTCCGTCGCGGTCGCGCCCTTCTCCGCCCGCCACCAGTCGACCAGGTCCTTCAGGCCGGTGCGCAGGTCGATCTCGGCCTTGAAGCCGAGCCGCTCCTCGGCCAGCGTGGTGTCGGCGAGCCGCCGGGTCACCCCGTTGACCGCCCGCGCCGGGCCGTGCACCGGCTCCAGGTCGGAGCCCATCACGTCGAGCAGCGCGTCGGCGAGCTCGCGCAGCGAGGTCTCCGTGGAACTCGCCACGTTGAACACCTCGTCCGTGAGGTCCGCGCGGGCGGCCAGGATGTTGGCGCGCGCGATGTCACGGACGTCGACGAAGTCCATCGTCTGCGTGCCGTCGCCGAGGATCAGCGGCGGCTCGCCCGAAGCGATCCGCTCCATCCAGCGGATCAGCACCTCGGTGTACAGACCGTGGATGTCCATCCGCGGCCCGTAGACGTTGAAGTAGCGCAGGGCCACATAGTCCAGGCCGTACATGGAGTGGAAGCTGCGCAGCATGCCCTCGTTGAAGGCCTTCGCCGCCCCGTAGAAGGTGTCGTTGTTGTACGGGTGGTGCCGCTCGGTGGTCGGGAACTGCTCGGCCAGGCCGTACACGGACGCCGAGGACGAGGCGATCACCTTGCCCACCCCGGCGGCGGCCGCGGCCTCCAGCACGTTGAACGTGCCGTAGACCATCACCTCGTTGGCCAGCCGTGGCTCCTCCGCGCACTGGGTGATGCGGATCGCCGCCAGGTGGTAGACGAGGTCGGCGCCCTCCGTGACCCGGCGCACGGTCGCCGCGTCACGGATGTCGCCCTCGACGAGTTCGACCCGCCCGCTCGCCATCGCCCGGGCCAGGTTGGCCCGACGGCCGCGCACGAAGTTGTCGAGCACGACGACCTCGCGCGCACCCCCCTCGACCAGCAGGTCCGTCACGTGGGAGCCGATGGTGCCGGCACCGCCGGTGACCAGGATCCGCTTGTCCCGAATGTCGCTCAACGCCGTTCTCCCACCGCTTCGTTCGCGTGCTTCAGGGACCGGTCGGCACCGGTCCGCAGGCCGACGACCGCACCACGGAACTCCAGGCTCCGCGAGGCCGCCTCCAGAATGTCCAGGACCCGCAGGCCCGCCCGCCCGTCGGTCAGCGGCGCCCGCCCCTCGGTGATCGACGCCGCGAACTCGTCGACCATGCTGCGCAGCGCCTCCTTCTCGCCGATCGCGGGGGCGACCATGTCGCCGCTCCGGTACGAGATGAGGGCCTCGCGGCGCTCGTCCGCGCCCAGGTCCTGCGGGGTCGCCAGGTCCACCCCGCGGTCGAAGACCGCGACGCGCTGCGCCGGGTTCAGGTCGTCCCAGATCAGGGTGCGCTTGGCGCCGCCGACCATGGTGGTGCGCACCTTGGTGGGGGAGAGCCAGTTGACGTGCACGTGCGCGATGGCGCCCGTGTTGAGCTGCAGGGTGAGGTACGTGATGCAGTCCTGGCCCGCGCCGATCGGGTCCGCGCCGTGCGCGGCGACCGCCACCGGCTCCACGTGCTCGGGCAGGATGAAGTCGAGGATGGACAGGTCGTGCGGGGCGAGGTCCCACAGCACGTCGATGTCCTTCTGGACCAGACCGAGGTTGATCCGCACCGAGTCCACGTAGTGGATGTCCCCGAGCGCGCCCTCGTGCACCAGCTCGCGGATCTTGGCCACGGCCGGCGTGTAGCAGTAGGTGTGGTCGCACATCAGCGTCAGACCACGCTCCTCGGCCTCGGCGACCAGGCGCGCCCCGTCGGCGTAGGTGGTGGCGAGCGGCTTCTCGACGAGGACGTGCTTGCCGGCGCGCAGCGCGGCGAGCGCCACGTCCAGGTGCGTGCCGGCCGGTGTGGCGACCGCGACGGCGTGCACCTCGGGGTCGGCCAGGACCGCCGCGTAGTCGGCGGTGGCCTGCACCGTCGAGTACCCGCCGAGGACCCGCTGGGCGCGCGTGACGTCGAGGTCGCACAGCCAGCGCAGCCGGAAGCGGTCGCTGGACTGGAAGTTGCGCACGAGGTTGGGGCCCCAGTAGCCGGCGCCTATGACGGCGACTCCCAGTCGCTCGTCGGGTCGGGCGGCGTCGTTCAACGTGTTCCCCTCCAGGTCGGTGCCCAGGTCGGTGGGCTGGTGTGTGCGCATGTCAGTAGGCACCCGTGCCGCGCAGGACGGCGGGACCTGTGCGGAGCAGGATCACCGCGTCGAGGCCGAGCGACCAGTTGTCGACGTACGCCAGGTCGAGCCGTACGGCCTCGTCCCACGGCAGGTCGGAGCGGCCGCTGACCTGCCACAGGCCGGTGAGTCCGGGCTTCACGAGCAGGCGGCGCCGGACCTCGTGGCTGTAGCCGGCGACCTCCTCGGGCAGCGGCGGACGCGGCCCGATCAGCGACATCCGGCCGCTCAGCACATTGATCAGCTGCGGCAGTTCGTCCAGCGAGTAACGGCGCAGCGTGGCGCCCACCTTGGTCACCCGCGGGTCCTCGCGGACCTTGAAGAGCAGTCCGTCGCTGTTGTGGTTGGCGTCCGCGAGCTCCGCCCGCAGGGCCTCCGCGTCGGGCCGCATCGTGCGGAACTTCAGCATGGTGAACTGCTTGCCGTGCAGGCCCACCCGCACCTGCCGGAAGAAGGCGGGTCCCCGGCTGCCGAGCCGCACCGTCACCGCGACCACGCAGATCAGCGGGGACAGGAGCACCAGCAGCACCGCGGCGATCAGACGTTCGGCCAGCTCCTTCGGGAGCCGGGCGAGCCGGGAGAGCCGCGGCGCCCGGACGTGGATCAGCGGCACGCCGCCGATCGGCCGGACCTCCAGCCGCGCGGCCGCCACGTCGCCGAACGCGGGCGCGAGCAGGAAGTCGCCGCCCGCGGCGGCCGTGCTCCAGGAGAGCCGGCGCAGCAGGGCCGCGTCGATCTCCGGAGCCGGCAGCACCACCACGGCCGTGGAGCCGCGGAACGTCCGGATGGCGCCCGGGACTTCGTCGACGCCGCCGAGCACCGGCACCCCGAGGGCGTCGATCTCCTTGGCGTTCGCCGGATCGGTGAGGCACACCCCGGCGATGTCCATGCCCTGGAGCACGGCCGCCGCGGGAGCGCCGGGCCGCGCGTCGCGCAGCAGTGCCGTGAGCAGTTCGGCGACGCCGGCCGACGGGCCGACGAGGACCGCGGTCGTACGGTTCTCGCCGCGCGCCCAGTCACGGCGCAGCCGCTGCCGCAGCGCGAACCGGGCCGCCAGGGACAGCGCGGCGGCCGCCGGGGCCGCCAGGATCATCTCGTGCAGCAGATCGAGATCGCCCGCGATCCCCCAGCCGATGCCCGCGGCCAGGGCCGGCAGGACCAGCGTGCCGCGCAGTACGCGCCGGTAGACCTCGGTCCCGGAGCCGAGCGTGTTGCGTGCGTGCGCCCGGTGGGCGTACAGCACGACCAACCAGGCCGGCGGCAGGGCGAGGACGACAGGCCAGTGGCCGCCGCCCGCCCGCAGCACGAGCACCGCGGCGGCGACGGCCGCGGCGGCGTCCGCGACCAGCAGCGCTGTCTGATGTCTCCTTCGCCACCACAGGCGTTGGACGTCGACGTGTGTGGATTCGACACGATGCCGCTCATGCGTGACCGGCAGGACGGTCATCCATTCCCCCCAAGGGCGCTTCGCGCGCACCCCGTCGGACCCCTCGCGGCCTTTCCCCCGATTCGCCCATGAGCGCACGGCTCATGGGCAGGGGAAGGGCGGCGACGGTCGGCAAGGGTACGCGGCTCTTCCGCCTGACTGAACGGTGCGGACCGAGGACGCAAGTCTCCCCAGCCACGGCCGGGTCCGCACAGGACGCAGAAACCGCCCGGGACACGAGGGTGTTCGCGACCGAGCGGGTTCGGCAGCGCTCAATCTAGACCAACTGGGGCAGGCCAACCAGCAGTTGTGTGAAACTCCTACCGATAGTTGAAGGAACTGTAAGAGTGGGACGGGTTGGTCATACTGTGCATGTGCCCAGCATCGTGATCCCCGCCCACAACGAGGAACGCACCCTCGGACGCCTCCTGGACGGCCTCCTGGACGGCTCCTCCGAGCCGGAGTTCGACATCCTGGTCGTGTGCAACGGCTGTACGGACGCCACCGCCGACGTCGCCGCCGCGCGCGGGCCGCGGGTCCGGGTGGTCGAGACGCCCGTCCCCTCCAAGCACGAGGCCCTGCGCCTCGGCGACGAGCACGCCCACGGCTTCCCGCGGATCTACGTCGACGCCGACGTGGAGATCGGCGCCTCCGGCGTACGGGCCCTCACCGACGCGCTCGCCGGCCCCGGCGGCGTCCTCGCCGCCGCGCCCGAGCGGGAGCTGCCGATGACCGGCTGCTCCTGGCGGGTCCGGGCCTACTACCGGGTGTGGCAGCGGCTTCCCGCCGTACGGGACGGGCTGTTCGGGCGCGGGGTGATCGCCATGTCCGGTGAGGGCCACGCCCGCATCGCGGCCCTGCCGCCCCTGATGGCCGACGACCTGGCCGCCTCGCTCGCCTTCGGTCCGGCCGAACGCGCCGTGGTCCCGGCCGCCCGCGTCGTGGTCCGCCCGCCCCGCACCTGGGCCGACCTCGTCCGGCGCCGGATCCGCGCGGCCACCTCGACGGCCCAACTCGAGGACCACCAGCGCCAGTCGCCCCCGGACGGGGCACCGGACCCCGCGGGGGCCGCGTCACCCGCCGCGCCGCCCTCGGCCCGCACCGGCCTGGGTGACCTGCGCGCGATCCTCCGCGCCGAACCGGCCCTGCTCCCCGCGATGTTCGTCTTCCTCGCGGCCGCGCTCGCCGCCCGCCGCGGCGCGCGCAGAGCCATCAGGAAGCGCGACTTCGACACGTGGCTCAGGGACGAGAGCAGCCGCCAGGACTGAGCGCCCGCACGTGCCCCCGTACACCGGCGCACGCGCCGGGCGTACCGCCCGATCCGGCCGTTCCCGCCCCGAAGTGATCATGGCCGCCTAGGCTGCTCCCGATCACACCGAGGGAGGGTCGTTCCATGAAGGACCGGATTCCAGGGCGGCGCGCCGCCCGACTGGCGGCGGCGCTCGCCGTCTGCGCCGCCTGGATCGCCGTCGCCCCCGCGGCCGGGGCCGAGGAGCCCGCGGCCGCCGGGCCGCTCACGCCCGCGAGCCGGTTCTACGTGGACCCCGACAGCGGGGCCGCCCGGCAGGCGCTCGTCGACCGGGCTGCCGGCGACACCGACGACGCGGCCCGCATGACGGCACTCGCCGGACTGCCGCAGGCCGAGTGGTTCACCGGCGGCACGCCCGAGCAGGTCCGCGACGACGCGGCGGACCTCGTGGTCAGGGCCCGCGCGGCCGGGCAGCTGCCCGTACTCGTCGCGTACAACGTGCCCGGCCGCGACTGCGGCCTCTACTCCAGTGGCGGCGCGGCCTCGTCCGCCGCGTACCGGGAGTGGATCAGCGCCCTCGCCGACGGCATCGGGGACCGGGACGCCGTCGTGGTCCTGGAGCCGGACGGCCTCGCCGCCCTCCCCGAGGACTGCGCGGGCGCCGTCGACCCGACGGGCGCCCTCACCGCCGCCCGGCTCGCCGACCTCGACTTCGCCGTCACCACCCTCAAGGCCCACACGGGCACCGCCGTGTACCTCGACGCCGGCAACAGCCAGTGGCGGGCCGTCGGCGACATCGCCCAGCGGCTCATCGACGCCGGTGCCGGACGCGCCGACGGCTTCGCCCTGAACGTCTCCAACTTCCAGCCCACCGACCAGTCCACCCGGTACGGCACCTGGGTGGCCACCTGCGTCTGGTTCGCCACCGAGGGGCCCGACTGGGCCCGCGGCCACACCGACTGGTGCGCCAACCAGTACTACTCGGCCGCCGCGCCCAACGACGGCCTGCCCGGCAACGCCGTCTCGCCCGACGACCCGAGCACCTGGCACTGGACCGACGCCTGGTACGAGCAGGCCGCCGGCCACCCGTCCGCAGGCGAGCTGCTCCACTTCGTCGTCGACACCAGCCGCAACGGCCTCGGCCCCTGGAAGCCCGCCGCCGGCGCCTACGCCGACCCCGAGACCTGGTGCAACCCGCCCGGCCGCGGCATCGGCCCGCGCCCGACCGCCGACACCGGCGTCCCCCTCGTCGACGCGTACCTGTACGTGAAGACGATCGGGGAGTCCGACGGCCGCTGCACCCGCGGCACCGGCGGCACCGTCGACCCCGAGTACGGCGTCGTCGATCCACCGGCCGGCGCCTGGTGGCCGGACCTCGCCCACGGGCTCGCCCGCGAGGCCCGGCCCGCTCTCCTGCCCTGACCCTCGACGCGGAGGCCGGTCGTGGGCGATGATCACGGCCGCACCACGCCATCCCCCACATCTCACACCCCCCAACGGGAGGACGTTGATGGCTCGCCGCACATCCCGCGGCCTGATAGCCGCGGCCACCGCCACCGTGGCGCTGATCGCTCCGGCAGGAGCGGCCTCGGCCACGGGGCAGGCCCCCGCCACGGCCGGACCGCAGGCCCGCATCTTCATGGTCAACCCCGTGCAGTCCTCGGGCGACCAGTTGCTCACCGACGCCAAGGACTCCGCCACCGCGGTGCCCGTCGGCGCCTACGCCACCGCCGTGCTGCGCAACCTCGACGGCAGCGGCGGCCTCTCCGGCCGCTGGGCCTCCGTCAGGTCCGACACGGGCGCCTCGGCGAAGACCGCCGAGGCCGGCACGTACGACCGGCACGACGACCAGTTCGAGCAGGTCATGGCCTATTTCTGGGTCAACGAGGCCCAGGAGTACCTGCAGGGCCTCGGCTTCGGCAGCGAGCTGCCCGGCGCCAACGACCGGCAGCAGCCCGTCCGCATCAACCAGTGGGGTGCGGACAACTCCTTCTTCACCGACAAGAAGGACGAGATCCGCTTCGGCAAGGGCGGCGTCGACGACGCCGAGGACGCCGAGGTGATCGTCCACGAGTACGGGCACGCCGTGCACGAGGCCCAGGTGCCCGGCTTCGGCAGCTCTGCGGAGGCCGGCGCGATCGGCGAGGCCTTCGGCGACTACCTGGCCGTCGCGGTCGGCAGCAACGCCGCCGCCCGCCACGGCTGGCCGGTGAAGGCGAACCCCGCGTGCGTCGCCGACTGGGACTCCGTCCCGTACAGCACCGCCCCGCACTGCCTGCGCACTGTCGACGGCGACAAGGTCTATGCCGACCGGGTCGGCGAGGTCCACGCGGACGGCGAGATCTGGTCCCGTGCCCTGTGGGACATCCGTGGCCGGCTCGGCGCCCGGACGGCCGACCGGATCATCGTGAACGCCCAGTTCGGCTTCGCGCCCGACACCTCCTTCTCGGACGCGGCCGCCAAGACCATCGCGACGGCTCGCGGCATGTACGGCCAGAGCGCGGCGGACGCCGTCCGCGCGGCCTTCCAGGCCCGCCAGATCCCCGGGGTCTGACGGACCGGCGCACGAAAGGGGCCGTGCCGCACCGCGGCGCGGCCCCCACCCGTGTCACCGCGTCACGGAGTGACGGTCAGCGGCGGGCATGCCGGGTCGAGCCGCAGCCGGGCCAGGTCGCGGCCGGCCAGCGCCCAGGCGTTCCAACTGCCCGGCACGAAGGCGAGCTGCGGGTCGGTATACCAGTCGTCGCCGAGGCCGGTGGCGACGAGCTGCGGATCCGCGAGTCCGGGGCCGAGCAGGTGCACGTTGCCGCCGCCGAAGTACGTCGACGTGAACACCTTGTCCTGGTGCACCTCGATCTCGCCGTAACCGGGCAGCGTGCCCTTGTCCAGGATCTGACGGGTCGACGCGTTCATCGTGAACCAGCCGGCGTTCCGCTTGAAGATGCCGTACAGGATCCCGTTGTGGATCTTGATGTCCTGGATCGTCTGGTTGCCCGCCACCGGGTCGAGCGCCCACTTCACGGTGCGCGTGGCCAGGTCGAAGGCCGCGACGCTGGCGGCGGCGTTCCAGTCCGCGGGGTCGCCGTAGCCGCCGCCCCGGACGTCGCCGCCCAGGTAGACGATGCCGTCCGGGCCCAGGCTGAGGCTCATCAGGCTCTCGTTGGGGATCACGTTCAGGTAGACGTCCTTCGTGCCCGTGGCGGGGTCGACGACGGACAGCGCGCCCTGCGTGCCGGTGCCGAGCGGCGCACTGGCCACCAGGAGCCGGTCGGTGGCGGGGTCGTACTCCATGTCCCAAGGGCGCTGCTGGGCGTGTCCCAGGTAGCCGAGGGAGACCAGGGGGGTCTGCGGCGCCTGGAGGTCGAGCTCGACGATCTCGCCGCTCGGGTAGATCGCCGCGTAGAGCTTGTCGGCGCGACGGGCCAGCGCCTTCGGCTCGCCCGGTACCCAGACGGTCGTCCTGGCGCCCGTGGCGGGCGTGTGCACCGTGAGGGAGAAGTGGCCGCCGACCCAGACGTTGCCGCGGTCCGCGTCGAGGAAGACCGACTGGGGACGCTCGGCACCGCCGGTGAGACCGGCGTCGAGCAGGCTCGTGTACTCCGACCGGCCGGTCGTGACGTCCATCGTCCAGATCCCGCCGCTGCCGGAGAAGCCGGTCAGCGTGTTCCCGTCGAGGAACAGGCCGCGGGTCTCCTCCTGGGAGCGCGGGACGCCCAGCGACTGCAGGGGCTCGGCCGTGCGGTAGCGGAAGATCTCGCCGTTCGGGCGGGTGGAGACGTACGCGGTGTAGTCGGGCGCCAGGCCGAACGAGTCGATGGAGGCGCCCACGTTCACCGTGCGGAGGTCCGTGCCGTCCGTCTTGACGTCGTACAGCGTGCTGCCGGCTCCGGCGCGCACCCGCGTGCGGCCGACGGAGACGGTGGAGAAGCCGGCCGCGCTCGTGGCAAGGGTCTTGACCGCGCCCGTGGACCGGTTGATCGATACCAGCTTCTTGGTGTCGGGCAGGGCCGCGTACACGTAGGTGTCGTCGACGTCCACGCCGCGCACGTAGTGCTCTTTCGCGTCGAGCACCCCGAAGTCGCGGGTCGCTCCGGTGGCGGGGTTGTACTCGTGCACCTTGCCGTCCGGATACGTGCCCGCGTAGACCTTGCCGTCCGGAGCGGTGGCCAGGCTCCAGACGAAGCCGCCGCTGACGCCGAACGAGGCCACCCGGGCGATCTGCCCGGTGGCCGGGTCGAAGCGGTAGAGGTCCGGCACGGGGTAGGTGCCGACGTAGATCTTGCCGCCCGAGACGGTGGTGGCCCACGCGCCCTCCGGCTCCCCGGTCTCCGGACCGTCGGGTATCGGCGTCTCCCGGACGACCCTCCGCGTCGCCAGGTCGTACTCGGCGAGCACCGGGGGCTTGAAGCCCCGGGTGACGACGTAGGCGCGCCCCTCGTGCACGGTCGCGCCGACGATCGCCCCGGTCAGCGAGGCGGGCCCGAAGCGCTCCACCCCCGCTCCGCCGCAGTCGGCGGCGCGGGCCGGCGCGACGGGTGCGACGAGGGTCAGGACGGCCGCGAACAGGGCCGTGAGCAGGGCGACCGGAAGCGCAGGCGGGCGACGGCGTACGGCGAGGCCGGGAGAGCGGCCTTGATGACGGTTCATGGGCAGGTCCGGTGTGATCGGGAGAAGCGGAGCGGATGTCGCGAGGACGATACCGATCTTGTTCCGGACCTGCGCCGCCGCCCGTCCGGGCGGGCCACGTCCCGCCCCTGCCCGCGCCACGGGTGAGGTGCGCGGGGCGGGTCGCACTGATGCAATGGGAGCGGAGACGTGCGCCGGGCGCCGGCGCCGGCGGAAGCCCGCGCCCGGTGTCCGGCACCCGGCCGTTCCGGCGCCGGACCCGTCGGCCCGCAGGACCCCAGGGAGACCCCATGTCCCGTACGCGTTCCCCCGCCTCCGCGACCGGCCGCGACGCCGACTACTCGGGCGGCGTCTACGGTTCGATGCTCGCGGCCTCCGTCGTCATCGGCGCGGGCACCCTGGGGAACTTCCCGCGCGCGGAACTGGTGGTGCTGCTCCTGCTCACCGGTGTGGTGTTCTGGGCGGCCCACGTGCACGCCGAACTGTTCGGCACGCGGCTGGTGGAACGGACCGTGGACCGTCGCGCCGTCCTGCACGCCTGCCGGGAGGAGTGGCCGATCGTCAAGGCCGCCGTCCCGCCCGCGGCCGCCGTGGCCGTCAGCCCGCTCCTGGGCCTGGACATCGAGGGCACGCTCTGGCTGGCGGTCTGCGTGGCGGTGGTCGGCCAGATCGGCTGGTCGGTGGCCGCCGCGCGGCGGGCCGGTGCGACCGCGCGGCTCATGGCGGTCACCGCCACGGTGAACCTGCTGCTCGGCATGCTGATCATCTCGTTCAAGATCATCCTGAAGCACTGACCGGGCCGTTCCCTTCCTGGCCGGACCGTTCCCTTCCGTGGCCTCACCCGCAACGGGTGAGGCCACGGAAGGGAACCGGGTGAACGCTCGAAGGGACGGAGTCAGGTCCGGTCCCCTCCCCGGCCCATCGGGGGGAACGGCCCGCCCTGACGAGAGGAGGAGCCATGACCACGCCGAGTGGCCCGGCACGCGGTGCCGGGCCCGAACCGACGGCCGGCGGGGCGGCCCCCTTCGGCCAGCCCGACCCCGCGGAGCAGCTGTCGCGCCTGGGCCGTTCGTGGACCTGGGTCCTGGGCGCGGCGATCGCCACGCTCGTTCCAGGAATCCTGGCCCTGGTCTGGCCGGACGTGACCCTGCACGTGCTGGCCGTGCTCCTCGGCCTGTACCTGCTGGTGATCGGCGCCTTCCGGTTCGTCGCCGTCTTCGGCAGGGAAGAGGCGGGCGAGCGGGTCGCGGGGCTGCTGGTCGCCCTGCTGTTCGTCCTGGGCGGAGTGCTGTGCCTGCGGAACCCGCTGCAGACCATCGCCGCGCTCTCGCTGATCGTCGGCGGGGTCTGGCTGGTGTCCGGAATCCTGGGCTTCTACGCGGCCGTCGCCACCAAGGACATGCCGCACCGCGGCGTCGCCATGGTGGTCGCCGTCCTCGGCATCACCGCCGGGATCGTCGTGCTCGCCCTGCCCACGGAGTCCGCCCAGGTCCTCACGCGGCTCCTCGGCCTGTGGCTGGTCCTGCTCGGCGTCGCCGAGGTCGTGCTCGCCCTGTCCTGGCGGTCCGCGCTGCGCCGGGCCGGCATCCCGGGACGAACCCGCCCCGGTGCCGAGACCTGACCCCGACGTGCCTGCCCGCCGATCCCACCGCTGATCCGACCTGACCTGACCTGACCTGATCTGGCCTGGCCTGACCTGACCTGACCTGACCTGACCTGACCTGATCTGGCCTGGCCTGACCTGACCTGACCGCTGACCTCGCCGCCGATCCGCCCGCCGCCCGCCCCCCGGCGCCCGCCGCCCGCCCCGTTATGTTTTTCGCGGTCCTGCAATGGGGCCGCTGGCCTCCGGGCCCGGCATGACTGTTGCCCCCTGTCGAACGGATGACCTGGGGGGTGGTGTCACCGGGCCCGAGGGGTGCCGTCGGA
>NZ_JBFAXU010000016.1:0-202507 GCF_040680975.1 Streptomyces sp. NPDC051921 | reverse complement strand
CGCCCACCGGCGGGGCGGCCCGCCCCGCGGGGGCGGGGCGGGACCCGCCGGGGGGGGTCGGGCGGCCCGCCCCCCCCCCCCGACGCCCACATGGCGTGGAAGGACTGGCTCACGCCGAGCCTTCCTCGGTGCCGCCCTCGCGCATGGGGACGCGCACGCCGCGCTCGTCGGCGACCCGCTCGGCGATGTCGTAGCCGGCGTCGACGTGGCGGATGACGCCCATGCCCGGGTCGTTGGTGAGCACGCGGCGGATCTTCTCGCCGGCGAGCGGGGTCCCGTCGGCGACGGTGACCTGGCCGGCGTGGATGGAGCGGCCCATGCCGACGCCGCCGCCGTGGTGGATGGACACCCAGGAGGCACCGGAGGCCACGTTGACCATGGCGTTGAGCAGCGGCCAGTCGGCGATGGCGTCGGAGCCGTCGAGCATGGCCTCGGTCTCGCGGTAGGGGGAGGCGACGGAGCCGCAGTCGAGGTGGTCGCGGCCGATGGCGAGGGGCGCGGCGAGGGTGCCGTTGCCGACCATGTCGTTGAACATGTCGCCCGCCTTGTCGCGCTCGCCCTGGCCGAGCCAGCAGATGCGCGCGGGCAGGCCCTGGAAGTGGACGCGCTCGCCGGCCATCTTGATCCAGCGGTGCAGGGACTCGTTCTCCGGGAAGAGGTCCAGGATCGCCTTGTCGGTCTTGGCGATGTCGGAGGCCTCGCCGGACAGGGCGGCCCAGCGGAACGGGCCCTTGCCCTCGCAGAACAGCGGGCGGATGTAGGCGGGGACGAAGCCGGGGAAGGCGAAGGCGCGGTCGTAGCCGGCCAGCTGGGCCTCGCCGCGGATGGAGTTGCCGTAGTCGAAGACCTCGGCGCCGGCGTCCATGAAGCCGACCATGGCCTCGACGTGCTTGGCCATCGACTCGCGGGCCCGCTGGGTGAAGCCGGCCGGGTCCTTGGCGGCGGCGTCGGCCATGTCCTCGAAGGCCACGCCGACGGGCAGGTAGGACAGCGGGTCGTGGGCGGAGGTCTGGTCCGTCACGATGTCGATGGGCGCGCCCTCGGCGAGCATCTGCGGGACCAGCTCGGCGGCGTTGCCCAGCAGGCCGATGGAGAGCGGCCTGCGGGCGTCGCGGGCCTCGACGGCGAGCTGGAGGGCGTGGGCCAGGTTGTCGGCCTTCACGTCCAGGTAGCGGTGCTCGATGCGGCGCTCGATGGCGCGCGGGTCGACGTCGACGCAGATGGCGACGCCGTCGTTCATGGTGACGGCCAGCGGCTGGGCGCCGCCCATGCCGCCGAGGCCGGCGGTGAGGGTGATGGTGCCGGCCAGGGTGCCGTTGAACTTCTTCGCGGCGACGGCGGCGAAGGTCTCGTAGGTGCCCTGGAGGATGCCCTGGGTGCCGATGTAGATCCAGGAGCCGGCGGTCATCTGGCCGTACATGGTGAGGCCGAGCTGCTCCAGGCGCCGGAACTCCTCCCAGTTGGCCCAGTCGCCGACCAGGTTGGAGTTGGCGATGAGGACGCGCGGGGCCCACTCGTGGGTCTGCATGACGCCGACCGGGCGGCCGGACTGGACCAGCATGGTCTCGTCCTGCTTGAGGGTGCGCAGGGTGCGGACCATGGCGTCGAAGGAACGCCAGTCACGGGCGGCCTTGCCGGTGCCGCCGTAGACGACGAGCTTGTCGGGGTGCTCGGCGACCTCGGGGTCCAGGTTGTTCTGGAGCATCCGGAGGGCGGCTTCCTGCTGCCATCCCAGGGCGCTCAGTTCCGTACCGCGCGCGGCTCGGACGGGTCGGGGTCCTGACATGGCGGGCTCCTCGATGCTCGGCTATTCATTCAGGTATTCACATCCTGACCCGATGAATAGTCTTAGTCAACAGCTGCGGAGCCGCCCCCTCGGGTGATGCCATGGACGCATGACTTCCTCCGCCCGCGCGGAAGGTCGCGCGCACGCTCGCGACCGGGCCGTCCGCGCCGCCGTCGAGCAGGGACTCCTCTCCCCCGCCGAACCCGTCGCCGCCCTCCTCGACACCGAGGGCATCCGCGCCTCGGCCGCGGCCCTGACCAGCGCTTTCGCCGAGGTCACCGACGCACCCGTGCTGCACGCCTTCGCAGTGAAGGCCTGCCCGCTCGTGCCGGTCCTGCGCCTGCTGCACGAGGCCGGGATCGGCGTCGAGGTCGCGAGCCCCGGCGAGCTGGCCCTGGCCCGGGCGGCCGGCGTGCCCCCGACCCGTACGGTCCTCGACTCCCCCGCGAAGACCCCGGCCGAGCTGCGCCAGGCCCTCGCGCTCGGCATCGCCGTCAACGCCGACAACCTCCAGGAACTGGACCGGCTCGACGCGCTGCTCGCCTCCGCGCCCACCGCATCGCCCCTCGGGATCCGGGTGAACCCGCAGGTCGGCGCCGGTTCCATCGGAGCCCTCTCGACGGCCACCGCCACCTCCAAGTTCGGCGTGGCGCTGCGCGACGAGGGCGCGCGGGAGGCCGTCGTACAGGCCTACCTCGACCGGCCCTGGCTCACCCGACTGCACACCCACACCGGCTCGCAGGGCATCCCGCTCGCCCTGATGGCCGAAGGCGTCGGCGCCGCGTACGCGCTCGCCGAGGAGATCAACGCCAAGGCCGGCCGACAGCAGATCGACACCCTCGACATCGGCGGCGGCCTCCCGGTCAACTTCGCCTCCGACGACGAGACGCCGGGCCACGCCGACTACGCGCGGCTGCTCGCCGCCACCGTCCCCGGGCTGCTCGACGGGCGCTACGCCCTCGTCACGGAGTTCGGGCGCTCCCTGCTCGCCAAGCACGGCACGGTCCTGGCCCGCGTCGAGTACACCAAGACCTCCGGCGGCCGCCCCATCGCCGTCACCCACGCCGGCGTCCAGGTGGCCACCCGCACCGTCTACGCCCCCGACTCCTGGCCGCTGCGAGTCCTCGCGTACGACGCCGAGGGCCGGCCACGGCAGGGCGAGGAGGTGCTCCAGGACGTGGCCGGGCCCGCCTGCTTCGCCGGAGACCTGCTCGCCACCGGCCGGGCGCTGCCGCTGCTGCGACCCGGTGACGTCGTCGCGGTGCCGGACACCGGCGCGTACTGCTTCGCGCACCACTACGCGTACAACAGCCTGCCCCGGCCCGCCGTGCACGGATTCACCCCGACGGAGGACGGCGGCATCGCCTTCGCGACCGTCCGCCGCGCCCAGACCCTCGACCAGATCGTGGCGGAATCCGGCGGCGACCGGCCCGACGCGCTGCTGCGCCAACCCCTGCGGGAGCCCTCGTCCGGTGCTCCCATGGAGCCATGACACACAGCACCTCCGTCGTCGTCGAGCGCCGGGTCAACGCCTCCCCCGGGCGCGTCTGGGAGTCGATCACCGACCTGCGGAACATGCCACGGGTGCTCAGTGGCGTCGAGAAGGTCGAGGTGCTCACCGAGGGCGGCTTCGCGGTGGGCACCCGCTGGCGGGAGACCCGGCGGATGCTGGGCCGGGAGGCCACGGAGGAGATGACCGTGACCGTCTGCGAGCCGCCCGACCGCTACGTCACGGTGGCCGACTCGCACGGCATGCACTACGTCTCCGAGATCGCCCTCGTGCCCGAGGGCCCCGCGGTCTCCGCCACCGCGACCACGCTGCGGATGACCTTCACCGCCCGCCCCGCCCACGACCGCGCCCCCGGCCTGGTGACCCGGCTGCTCGCGCGCTTCGGGGCGCGGGCCGTGGCGCGGGCGCTCGGCAAGGACCTGGACGAGATCGCGCGGGCGGTCGAGAGCCGGGCCTGAGAGGCTTTCCCGGCGCCCCTTCGGAGCGCTGCCGATCACCTCCCGGCCAACCGTCGATCAGCCTCTGACAAATTCCATTGGAAAATGCCGGAACTCCCCCCGGCGATGAGGACGTTGAGTAGCGTCACCGTTACTGCCGTACGTCCGCACGCCGCATCGGGAGGGGATCACGCGTGCCCGGAATCGACGAGTGTCTGCTGGAGGCCATGAGCCTGCCGGGGGCACGCGGGGCCTGGCTGGTCGACTGGACCAGCGGACTGGCCCTCGGGGCGGCGGGCGAGTCCCCGGTCGGCGACCACGAGACCACCGCCGCGGAGAGCGCCGAACTGGCCCGCGCGGCCGCCGAGTTCGAGTCACCCCCCGGACCGGACGCGATACCCGTGGACGGCGCGCCGGCGGGCGCCGCGCCGCAGGACGCCACAGCGCAGGACGCCGTCCCGCCCGTCGAGGACCTGATCGTCACGACCCGCGCCGGCTACCACGTCATCCGTTTCGTGGAGACCGCCTTCGACAGCAGCGTCTTCCTGCACCTGTGGCTGGACCGCGACACCGGCAACCTCGCCCTCGCCCGCATCAGGCTCGGCGACCTCGCCGAAAGGCTGGTGCTCGGATGACCGCCACGGCGACGGCCACGACCGTCTCCCCGATGCTCACCCGCCTCGCCGCCGAGAAGGCCACCGGCGCCCTGCTCCGCGACCACGGCACGCTCTACCTGGTCGACGGGCGCGTCGTGCACGCCGAGAGTCCCAGCTCCCCCGGCGTCGACGTGCTCCTCACGGCGGGCGGGCGACTGGCCCGCGAGGGCTGGGACGAGGCCGTGGACCGGGCCGGGGCGCGCGGCGCCGTCGGCCGCTTCCTCGTCGACAGCGGCCGGCTGCACGACGGCGAGCTGGAGATCTGCCACCTCGGCGCCGTCTTCGACGCCGCCTTCTTCGCCCTCGGGCCCGCCAGCGGCCCGACCCGCTTCCGGTACGGCGTGGGGCACTGGTTCGGCACGGTGCGGCCGGTCGACACCGGGGCCGTCGAGCGCGAGACCCTGCGCCGCCGCGAGCTCCTCGACGCCGTCTGGCCCTACCCGGCCGTCGACAGCGCGCCCGTCGTGACCCGCCGCGCCTCCCCCGGGCAGCCGGTGGGCACCCGGCAGCGGGCCCTGCTCGCCGCCGCCGACGGGGTCCGCACCCCGGCGGACATCGCCCGGCTGCTCGGCCGGCCCGCCTTCCACACCCTGCTCGACATACGGCGCCTGGCTGCGGCAGGCCTGGTGGAGACCCCGTACGAAGAACCCCCGCCGGACCCGCCCGCCGTACCCGCGTGGGTCGGCGAGGTCGCCACCCACGACCCCGACATCGCCCTGCTCCGTCGGCTCCGTGACGCCCTGGAGGCAGCTCTGTGATGAGGCGTGCCCTGCGCCTGCGCGCCGAGAGGAGACAAATGATGACCGCAGAAGCCGAGGTGCTCGTCGAGCTGAGACGCCTGCGGGCCCGGCTGCCCCAGCTCACCGGGGCCCTCGCGGCCAGCGCCGACGGTCTGGTGCTCGCCCAGGACGCCGTGGACGTCGAGGCGGAGAGCGTGGCCGCGCTGACGGCCGCCGCGCTCGGCGTCGGGCAGCGGCTCGCCGACACGACGGGGCAGGGCGGCTTCCGCGAGCTCCTGGTCCGCGGCGAGCACGGCTACGTGGCGACGTACGCGGCGGGCGGCTCGGCGGTCCTCACCCTGCTCGCCCAACCCAAGATCAACGTCGGCCGGCTCCATCTGGAGGCCCGCCGGTCCAGCGCCCGGATAGGCGAGCTCGTGAACGAGGCACTGGAGCGCAGAGACCTGAACTGAACGCAGAGACACGATCACCCCTCATCTCCCACTCTCACGAAGGAAGAACCATGGCGAACACCGAGACCTCCCTGAAGGAAACGGCCCAGATCGAAGGCGCCATCGGCGCCGCCCTCGTCGACTACACGAGCGGCATGGCCCTCGGCACCATCGGAGGCGGCAAGGAGCTCGACCTGAACATGGCGGCGGCCGGCAACACGGACGTGGTCCGCGCCAAGGTCCGCACGATGGAGATGCTGGGCCTCAAGGACGAGATCGAGGACATCCTCATCACCCTCGGCGGCCAGTACCACCTGATCCGCCTGATGAGGTCCCGGAACGCCAACGGCCTGTTCCTCTACCTCGCACTGGACAAGAACCGGGCGAACCTGGCGATGGCCCGGCACCAGCTGAAGAAGATCGGCGACGAACTGGAGGTCTGACGCCGCGCGCGGCTCAGTCGACGAACAGGCCGCGAGCCGCGGCCTTCACGTCGAACTCCTCCAGGCGGGCCTGCGCGTCCGGCAGCTCGTCCGCCATCGCCTCCAGGAGCACCCGGCCGAGCAGCATCGGCGCGCACGCGGTGTCGAAGGCGAGGCCGGTGCCCACGGCGGCCGGGATGAGCAGGTCGCTGTGGGCGGCGACGGGCGCGAAAGCCGACTCGGCGACGGTCACCACCGCGAGGCCGGCCGAGCGGGCGTACGCCAGAGCATCGACGACCTCGCGCGGATGCCGGGGCAACGCGAAGCACAGCAGCGCCGTGGCCCCGGCCCGGACGGCCGCGTCGAGGCGGTCATCGAGCATCGAGCCGCCCTCGTCGAGCAGCCGGACGTCCGGATGGACCTTGCCGGCGAAGTAGGCGAAGCCCCGGGCCTGCGAGGAGGCGGCCCGCAGCCCGAGCACGGGCAGCGGTCGCGAGGCCGCGAGCAGCCGGCCCGCCCGCTCGACGGGCGTGGGGTCGGCGAGCAGCTCGGCGAGGTGCTGCAGGTTCTCGATCTCTCCGAGCACGGCCTGCTGGTACTCGTTGTGCCCGGCGCGCTCCTCGGCGACCACGGGCACGCTCTCGCGCAGGTGCTTGCGCAGCGCCGGGTAGCCGTCGAAGCCGAGGGCCACGGCGAAGCGGGTGACGGAAGGCTGGCTGACCCCGGCGAGCTCGGCCAGCTCGACGCTGGACAGGAACGGGACGTCGGCGGCGCGCCGCACCATGCAGTGCGCGATCCGCCGCTGGGTCGGCGTCAGCCGGTGCCCCTCGAAGAGCGCCTGCAGCCGTCCGGCCGGGCTGTCGCTCATGCCGTCCCCCTTCCTCCACCTATTCATCCACCTGGAACTCTGCATGAACATATGCAGACAGGCAAGAGAAGGGGCGGGAGGGACCGGGGAGGAGGATTGCGCGGGGACCGCCGCACCCCCGTTTCCGGGGGGCGGGACGACGGCGGTCCCCGCGAGGGACACGGGCCCGGGTCAGGGCCGGTCCGCGTCCGCGACGTGCGTGGAGTTCCGGGAGCCGCTCCGGGTGTCCGTGACGCCGACGGGAATCACTCTGCCGGAGCCTTGTTAAGCGGGTGCTGCGGGTACGTGTCGCGCTCGTACCGTTTGCGCGAACGCGCACCCGCAGCCGCCCGGCAGCGGGTGCCGCGGTGTCAGTGCTGCTTCTTGGTACCGCCGTTGGCGGCCAGGAAGGCGAGCAGGTCCTGGCGGCTGACCACGTCGGTCGGCTTGCCCTCGACCAGGACGATGGCCGCGTCGGCGTCGCCGAGCGCGGTCATCAGGTCGGCGACCGGCTCACCCGAGCCGACCTGCGGCAGCGGGCCGGACATGTGGTCCTCGAGCGGGTCCTCCAGGGACGCCTTCTGCGTGAAGAGGGCGTTCAGGAGCTCCCGCTCGACGACCGAGCCGACGACCTCGGCAGCCATGACGTCGGGGTGACCGGCGCCCGGCTTGACGACCGGCATCTGCGAGACGCCGTACTCGCGCAGCACCTCGATGGCCTGGCCGACGGTCTCGTCCGGGTGCATGTGGACGAGCGACGGCATGCCGTGCGACTTGTGGCTGAGGACGTCGGCGACCGTGGCGGACGTGGTGTCCTCCAGGAAGCCGTAGTCGGCCATCCACTCGTCGTTGAAGATCTTCGACAGGTAGCCGCGGCCGGAGTCCGGCAGCAGCACGACCACGACGTCGTCGGGGCCGAGCTCGCGGGCGACCTCCAGGGCGGCGACGACCGCCATGCCGCAGGAGCCGCCCACCAGCAGGCCCTCCTCCTTGGCGAGGCGGCGGGTCATCTGGAAGGAGTCCTTGTCCGAGACCGCGACGATGCGGTCGGTGACCGAGGCGTCGTAGGCGGTGGGCCAGAAGTCCTCGCCGACACCCTCGACCAGGTACGGCCGTCCGGAGCCGCCCGAGTAGACCGAGCCCTCCGGGTCGGCGCCGACGATCTGGACCTTGCCGCCGCTGACCTCCTTCAGGTACTTGCCGGTACCCGAGATGGTGCCGCCGGTGCCGACGCCCGCGACGAAGTGGGTGATCTTCCCGTCCGTCTGGTCCCACAGCTCGGGGCCGGTGGTCTCGTAGTGCGAGCGCGGGTTGTTCGGGTTGGAGTACTGGTCGGGCTTCCAGGCGCCCGGCGTCTCACGGACCAGGCGGTCCGAGACGTTGTAGTACGAGTCGGGGTGCTCCGGGTCGACGGCCGTGGGGCAGACGACGACCTCGGCGCCGTAGGCGCGCAGCACGTTGATCTTGTCCGTGGACACCTTGTCGGGGCAGACGAAGATGCACTTGTAGCCCTTCTGCTGGGCCACGATCGCCAGACCGACGCCGGTGTTGCCGGACGTGGGCTCGACGATGGTGCCGCCGGGCTTGAGCGCACCGCTCTCCTCGGCCGCCTCGATCATGCGCAGGGCGATGCGGTCCTTGACCGACCCGCCCGGGTTGAAGTACTCGACCTTGGCCAGGACGGTCGCCTGAATGCCGGTGGTGACGTTGTTGAGCTTCACCAGCGGGGTGTTGCCGACGAGGCTGATCATCGAGTCGTGGAATTGCACCGTAATCTCCGGGGTCTCCGTAATGGTGCAGCCAGCGTATTCCGTGGAATGCGTAGGCGGAGCCGCTTACGGGGCAGTTACACGAGAGACGGCTTGAAGGAGGTGACGGCCCCGATGTCCAGGGCGAGGGTGGCACGGCGGATCGCGGCGGGTGCGGCGTACGGCGGCGGGAGCATCGGCCTGCTCGGTGTGGCGGCCGTGGGGGTCCTCCTGGCCGAGGTGCAGCTGGCCAAGAGGTCGGTCGGCGGCGGGGTCGCACCGCTGCCACCGGGCGCGGACGGCCGGTACGGGCGCTCGTACGACGCCGCGACCCCGCTGCGGCTGGCCCTTCTGGGTGATTCCACCGCGGCGGGTCAGGGCGTGCGCCGCACGGGGCAGACGCCTGGCGCGCTGCTCGCCTCCGGGCTGGCGGCGGTCGCCGAGCGCCCGGTGGACCTGCGGAACGTGGCCCTGTCGGGAGCGTGCTCCGACGACCTGGAGCGCCAGGTGTCGCTGCTGCTCGCGGCACCGGCCGGAGCGCCGGACGTGTGCGTGATCATGATCGGCGCGAACGACGTCACGCACCGGCTGCCGGCCACCCAGTCCGTGCGCTGCCTGGCCGCGGCGGTACGGCGGCTGCGGACCGCGGGCGCGGAGGTGGTGGTCGGCACCTGCCCGGACCTGGGCACGATCGAGCCGGTCTACCAGCCGCTGCGCTGGTTGGCCCGGCGGGCCTCGCGGCAGCTGGCGGCGGCGCAGACCATCGTGGTCGTCGAGCAGGGCGGGCGCACGGTGTCGCTGGGCGACCTGCTGGGCCCGGAGTTCGCGGCGAACCCGCGCGAGATGTTCGGGGTCGACAACTTCCACCCCTCGGCGGAGGGCTACGCGACGGCGGCGATGGCCCTGCTGCCGACGTTGTGCGCGGCGCTCGGGGTGTGGCCGGAGGCGGACCGGATCGACGTGGACCGGCACGAGGACATGCTGCCGGTGGCGAAGGCGGCGGCCGAGGCGGTCAAGGAGGGCGGCACCGAGGTCACGGGCGCCCGCGCGCCGTGGGCCCTGCTCAAGCACCGCCGTCGGCGCCGGCTCCCGGAGCCGGCCGGACCGGGAGGCGCGGAGCCCGCGGACACCCCTCCGCCGCCCCGCCCCACCGACCGGGACGCCCGCCTCTCGCGCGAACCCTGACCGGAGGTGCGGCGGCCCGCCGCACCCCCCGAGCGGCCCGGACGCACCCTCCCCGCTCCGGCCCCCGGACCCCTCCCCACCGTCGCCGTCGGGAGGGACACTGGGGGCGGGAGTCGGGCGCGCTGAGCGGGCGCTTAGAAAAGAGGCCCGCATCACAGTCCGTCCCCGGTGACCACGCGCGGTACGTACGGGTAACTTCCCTTTCAGTCCGCCCACCCAGCACCCTCCTGGAGCCGTGATGCCCGAAGCCGTCATCGTCTCGACCGCCCGCTCGCCGATCGGCCGGGCCTTCAAGGGCTCCCTGAAGGACCTGCGGCCCGACGACCTGACCGCCACGATCATCCAGGCCGCCCTCGCCAAGGTCCCCGAGCTGGACCCGCGCGACATCGACGACCTGATGCTCGGCTGCGGTCTGCCCGGTGGCGAGCAGGGCAACAACCTGGGCCGGATCGTGGCCGTCCAGATGGGGATGGACCACCTCCCCGGCTGCACCATCACCCGCTACTGCTCCTCCTCGCTGCAGACCTCCCGCATGGCGCTGCACGCGATCAAGGCGGGCGAGGGCGACGTCTTCATCTCGGCCGGTGTCGAGATGGTGTCGCGCTTCGTGAAGGGCAACTCCGACTCGCTGCCGGACACGCACAACCCGTTCTTCGCCGAGGCCGAGGCCCGCACCGCCGAGGTCGCCGCCTCCGAGGGCTCCACCTGGCACGACCCGCGCGAGGACGGCATCGTCCCCGACGCGTACATCGCCATGGGCCAGACCGCCGAGAACCTGGCGCGCTGGAAGGGCGTCACCCGCCAGGACATGGACGAGTTCGGCGTGCGCTCGCAGAACCTCGCCGAGCAGGCCATCAAGAACGGCTTCTGGGAGCGCGAGATCACCCCGGTGACGCTCCCCGACGGCACCGTCGTCTCCGCGGACGACGGCCCGCGCGCCGGCGTCACCCTGGAGGGCGTCTCCGGCCTCAAGCCGGTCTTCCGCCCCGACGGCCTGGTCACCGCCGGCAACTGCTGCCCGCTCAACGACGGCGCCGCCGCCCTCGTGATCATGTCCGACACCAAGGCGCGCGAGCTGGGCCTGACCCCGCTGGCCCGGATCGTCTCCACCGGCGTCTCCGGCCTCTCCCCCGAGATCATGGGCCTCGGCCCGGTCGAGGCGTCGAAGCAGGCCCTGCAGCGGGCCGGCCTGACCACGAGCGACATCGACCTGGTCGAGATCAACGAGGCCTTCGCCGCGCAGGTCATCCCCTCGTACCGCGACCTGGGCTTCGACCTGGACAAGGTCAACGTCAACGGCGGCGCCATCGCCGTCGGCCACCCGTTCGGCATGACGGGCGCCCGCATCACCGGCACGCTCATCAACAGCCTCCAGTTCCACGACAAGCAGTTCGGCCTGGAGACCATGTGCGTGGGCGGCGGCCAGGGCATGGCCATGGTCATCGAGCGGCTGAGCTGATCGCCTGAGGTGATCGCCTGAGGTGATCGCGCGATCTCCACGGAGAGCACGGAACAACCACCTCGCGTCCAAGCCGTGACCGAATCTCCCCCAGGATGTGACATACATCCCGGGGGAGAGTCGTTTTCCCAGGTCACAGCCGGTTCGGGACTAAACACCAGGCACAAATACCTGTCCATTTCGTGACGTAATGCACTGACAGGTGGCGGCACCCCACGACAAGCTGATGTAGGAAGTCGGGGGATCGACTCGGAATCGGGAGTACGTCAGTGAGCGCACTGTCTCTTGCCCTGCTGGTGACCACGGCCGCTGCCACGGCCGTGGGTGCCGCCGCCCTGCACTCCGCCCACGCTCTCCGTAAGCAGGTCACCGCGCTGCGTGGCGAACTCGCCGCGGCGCAGGGTCTGTCCGTGCCGGCCGCCCGTCAGACGCCGGCCGCCGAGATACGGGCCGCGGTCGCCGACGCCCTGGCCGAGGAGCGCGAGCGCGAGCTCGCCGAGGCGCGCGCCTTCTGGGCCGCCCAGGAGGCCCGGGACGCCGCCGACGCCCCGTCGCTGCTCGGCGGTCTGGCCGGTCCCACCGAGGAGGGCCCGTACTACGTGCCGCGCCAGGCCGACTTCGTGGGCCTGGAGGCGATGGCCCTGGAGGCCATGGAGGCGGAGGCCGCCGCGCTCGACGGCCGCGAGGCGCGGGACGCCCAGGACGCGCTCGACCCCTTCGACACCTTCGCGGAGCTGGAGGAGTTCCCCGAGCTCACCGCGGCCGACGAGTACCCGGAGGACTCCCCCGAGCTGGCCGCGGCCCGCCGCCGCCACCCCTCGCACCCGGACTTCGTGCCGGTCCGCACTCCCGTCGTCACCGACCACGAGCGCACGGTGGCGCGCCTGGAGGAGCTCGCCGACACGCGCACGGCCCTGACGGACGTCCGCCCCGGCCCGCTGGGCACGCTGGACGTGTACGTCTTCGCCGACGGCACGACGCTCTGCATGACCCCCGGCCACCGCGAGACCGCCGAGCGGCTCGCCGAAGCCCTCCGGTCCGGCCGCAGCCCGGTCCTGCTCGGCGGCTCGGGCGTCTCCGGCGCCTACGCCCTGACCTTCTCGTGCGGCGACGCGGTCGAGGACAACGTGTACATCCTCGCGGACCGCGTGATCGCCAGCATGTGAGCCCGCTCGGTGCGCCGGGAGGCGCGCTACAACCCGGCGCGGGCCTGCGCGGCCCGCACCAGTCCCACGGCCTCGTCCAGCTCCCCCTCGGGGGCGCCCGGGGCCGTTCGCAATGTTTCGGCCAGATCCGCGGCGGCCACCGCCAGCTGGTCGGCGACCACGAACACCCCCGCGTCCGGCATGGTCCTCGGCTCCCGGTCCGGGAACTCCAGACGCTGCGCCCGGACGGCCAACTCCCTGGCCAGCGCCAGTCCTTCGGCGGCCGCGCCGCGCTGGAGCCGGCTGTGCGGGGCGGCCCGCAGCCGGTCGGCGAACCGCTCTGCGGCGGCGGTCAGTTCACTCGTATCGCGCACTCCGCGACCCTACGCGCCGTCCGGGGACCATTGCCAACGGGCGAACGCTGGGGCACGGTGGCGTGAAGGAGCACACGGCACAACGCGTCCGGAGGCGCCGATGTCCCACACTTTCTCCGAAGAGACCCATCGCAACCTGCTCGCCCGCATCCCGCACTGCACCGGTCGTGAGATCGCCGACTGGTTGAAGGCCGTCGAGGAGGGCCCCTCCCTCATCCGCTTCGAAGAGAAGGTCAGCTGGCTGCGGGGCGAACACGGTCTCGCCTACGGCCACGCCAAGGCGATCATCCACGAGTACGACCTCCGCCGGGCGGCCCGCCGCATGCTCTGACGGACCGGGAGCCGTCGTTCTCCCGCCCGGATAGAGTGGGAGAACGATGGTTCTCTGCGAGGGGTGACCGGTCATGGACGCCGAGACCGCCGAGCTGAAACTCCTGGAGACGGCCGAGGCCCTGTTCGACGAGAAGGGCGTCCAGGCCGTGGGGATGGACGCCATCCGTGGCGCGTCCGGCGTCTCGCTGAAACGCCTGTACCAGCTCTACCCCTCCAAGGACCACCTGGTCTGGGCGGTCCTCACACGCCGTGACAGCGCCATGCGCGAGGCCATCGCGGCCCACGGCGCCACCCATGCCACCAACCCCTACCAGCGGGCCCTGGCGGTCTTCGACTACCTCGGCGACTGGTTCGCCGCCCCCTCCTTCCGGGGCTGCGCCTTCATCAACACCTTCGGCGAGATGGGCGGCATCTCACCCGACATCGCGGAGATCGCCCGCGGACACAAGCAGGCCCTGCGGGACTACTTCGCCGAGCAGACCACGGCCATGAACGCCCCGCCCGCACTCGCCGACCAGCTGGCCCTGCTCGCCAACGGCGCCATGGCCGTCGCGGGCATCCACGGCACCTCGGAACCGGCGGCGCAGGCCAAGGACGCGGCCAGGGTGCTGCTCGACGCCCACGTGCCGTGAGGGCGCCCGGGAAACGGGGAAGGGCCCGCCCGGCGGATGCCGGACGGGCCCTTCCCGTGTCACGCGGTGCGTCAGTCGTCGCCCTGGAGGATCGACAGCAGGCGCAGGAACTCCATGTAGATCCACACCAGCGTCATGGTGAGGCCGAAGGCCGCCAGCCAGGACTCCTCGCGCGGAGCGCCGTAGGTGATCCCGTCTTCGACCTGCTTGAAGTCGAGGGCCAGGAAGCAGGCACCGAGGATGATGCCGATGACGCCGAACAGGATGCCGAGGCCGCCGCTGCGGAAGCCGAGGCCGTCACCGCCGCCGAAGACGGCGAACAGCAGGTTGACCGCCATCAGCAGCACGAAGCCGATCGCGGCCGCCATCACGAAGCCGTAGAAGCGGCGGGTGACGCGGATCCAGCGCATCTTGTAGGCGATCAGCACGCCGGCGAAGACCGCCATCGTGCCGAGCACCGCCTGGGCGACGACACCGTCGGCGATGTACGTCGAGACGGCGGCGGAGATCACACCGAGGAAGACACCCTCGAAGGCCGCGTAGCCGAGGATCAGCGCCGGCGACGGCTTGCGCTTGAACGACTGGACGAGCGACAGGACCAGGGCCACCAGACCCGCGCCGATGCCGATGCCGTAGGACTTGCCCAGGTTCGCCGGGTCGACCGGCAGCAGCAGCCAGGCCAGGACGGCGGTGAGCACGACCGTGCCGAGCGTCATCGCCGTACGGCTGACGACGTCGTCGATGGTCATGACGTTGCCGCGGGCCTGCTGCGGCGCGCCCAGGGTGTCCTGCGGCGCGTACGGATTGGTCGCGTAGGGGTTGGTCGCACCCTCGGCGTACGGGTTGCCGGTGGCGTACGGGTTGGTTCCAACGGCGGGGCCCCCGGCCTGCGGCTGCTGCGCGTTGAAGCCGGCGTAGCCGTTGTCGCGGCTGAACCCCCGTCGCGAGAAGACCGGGTTGCTGCTCCTCATCTCACTCCTCCATGGCCGCACTGCGCGGCCTTGCGTCAAGAGTAATAGGAAGGCAAAAGGAACTCCCTCGTGCTCGGGGAGGATCTTTATACGATCGTGTCGAGGAGTGCGGGGGCGAGGAGTGCCCGGAACCGGATTCGAACCGGTACGGCCCGAAGGCCAGCGAGGTTTAAGCTCGCCGTGTCTGCATTCCACCATCCGGGCGTGGCGCGAAGCTCCGCGTTGGCACAGGAGCCTATCGGGGCGCGTCGCCCGTTCAGCGGAACAGCGACCCGATGTTGTCTTATTTTATTGACACCTGAGGGTGCGTCAGTGCAGGTGAGGGGCCTTCTGACGAAGTGTGACAGGGGTCGCAGCAGCAAAGGTGAGGCCCCCGGATTGACGAAAACTCGCCGCCGGATCCGGGCGGAATGTGTCACCTCGCCCGCACCGCGCCCGCACACCTCCGGCACATCCCCGGCACACCCGAACGGGGGCGCTCCTCAGGGTCGCCGTCATACCTCAGGATGACGGGGCACCCCGGCGGTCCGACTCGAGGCTGCCCCGGGAACGGGCACGTGGACGGACGTCCGGCGCCCTGACGTTCGACACGATGGAATGGTTCCCGAGCAGCCGCAGTGACAGGAGTCGCCGTCGTGACCACCACTCCCACCGTGCCCCGCGCCACCGCGGTGGCCGCCCGCGCCACCGACCTCTCCAAGGTCTACGGACAGGGCGAGACCCAGGTGGTCGCTCTGGACCGGGTCAGCGTGGACTTCCGGCAGGGCGAGTTCACCGCGATCATGGGCCCGTCCGGCTCCGGCAAGTCGACCCTCATGCACTGCGTCGCCGGACTGGACTCCTTCTCCTCCGGCTCCGTCCGGATCGGCGACGTCGAGCTCGGCACCCTGAAGGACAAGCAGCTCACCCAGCTGCGCCGGGACAAGATCGGCTTCATCTTCCAGGCGTTCAACCTGCTGCCGACGCTGACCGCCCTGGAGAACATCACGCTGCCGATGGACATCGCGGGCCGCAAGCCCGACAAGCAGTGGGTGCAGCAGGTCATCGACATGATCGGCCTCTCCGGCCGGCTGAGCCACCGCCCCGCGCAGCTCTCCGGCGGACAGCAGCAGCGCGTGGCCGTGGCCCGCGCCCTGGCCTCCCGGCCCGAGATCATCTTCGGTGACGAGCCGACCGGAAACCTCGACTCGCGCTCCGGCGCCGAGGTCCTCGGCTTCCTGCGCAACTCGGTGCGCGAGCTCGGCCAGACCGTGGTGATGGTCACCCACGACCCGGTCGCCGCGTCCTACGCGGACCGCGTCATCTTCCTCGCGGACGGACGGATCGTCGACGAGATGCTGCACCCGACGGCGGACGGCGTGCTCGACCGCATGAAGGCCTTCGACGCCAAGGGCCGCACGAGCTGAGCCCGGGCCCCAGGGCCCCTCACCCGTCCTTCCGTCCCACCTTCCGTTCAGGACACCCCATGTTCCGTACCGCCCTGCGCAATGTGCTCGCGCACAAGGCCAGGCTGCTGATGACCGTGCTCGCCGTGATGCTCGGCGTGGCCTTCGTGTCCGGCACCCTGGTCTTCACCGACACCCTCTCCAACGCCTTCCGCAACCAGTCCGCCAAGAGCTACGACGACATCGCCGTCGCCGTGTCGGCCGTGCCGGACCAGGACGACCCGAACTCCGCGCCCGGCCTGTCCGAGCAGACCCGGCAGAAGATCGCCGCGATCGACGGCGTCGCCTCCGCCACCGGCCGCGTCAGCGGCTTCGCCGGCGTGCCGGACAAGGACGGCAAGCTGATCGGCGCCGGCTGGTCCAACAAGGGCACCAACTTCGCCCCCGGCCAGAACGGCAAGGACTCCGCGTACTCCTTCACCTCCGGGAACGGCCCGGTGGAGGACGACCAGATCGCGCTCGACCGGGAGACCGCCGACAAGGGCGGCTACAAGGTCGGCGACCAGGTCCGCGTCGCCACCAACGGCCCGGTCGAGACCTACACCCTCGTCGGCGTCTTCACCACCGAGGACGGCGCCGTGAACGCCGGCGGCAGCCTCGTCCTCTTCGACACCGACGTCGCCCAGAAGCTCTACCTGCGCCCCGGCTGGTTCCAGGACGTCAACGTCGCCGGCGAGCCCGGCGCCGACGCCGAGAAGATCCTCGCCGCGGTGAAGCCGATCGTCGGCGACAAGGCGGAGGCCAAGACCGGTCAGGCCCTGGCCGACCAGCAGGCCGAGGACATCGAGAGCGGACTGAGCAACCTCAGCACGATGCTGCTGGCCTTCGCCGCCATCGCGCTCTTCGTCGGTGTCTTCCTGATCTCCAACACCTTCACCATGCTGATCGCCCAGCGCACCAAGGAGCTCGCCCTGATGCGCGCCGTCGGCGCCTCTCGCGGCCAGATCACCCGGTCGGTGCTGGCGGAGGCCGGCCTGGTCGGTCTGGTCGCCTCCGCGATCGGCTTCGGGCTCGGCATCGGGCTCGCCGCGGGCCTGCGCTCCGGCATGAACGCCTTCGGTCTGAAGATCCCGGCCGGTGACCTGATCATCGGCGCCTCCCCGCTGGTCTCGGCGCTCGTCGTCGGCATCCTCGTCACCATGGTGGCCGCGCTGCTGCCCGGCTTCCGCGCGGCTAAGATCCCGCCGGTCGCCGCCATGAACAGTGTCCACGCGGTGGCCACCACCAAGTCCCTGGTGACCCGCAACATCATCGGCGGCATCATCACCGGCCTCGGCCTGCTCGCCATCGCCGGCGGCGCCTCCACCGGCGGCGACAGCGGCCGGATGCTCATCGGCCTGGGCGCCTTCCTCGCCCTCATCGGCGTGATCATCCTGATCCCGCTGCTGGCCCGCCCGGTGATCGCGATCGCCCGCCCGGTCCTCAAGCCCTTCGGCGTGGCCGGCTCGCTGGCCGGCCAGAACGCGGTCCGCAACCCGCGCCGCACCGGCGCCACCGCCTCCGCGCTCGCCATCGGCCTCACCCTGGTCACGGGCCTGTCCGTGCTCGGCGCCACGGTCGGCTCGGCCGTGGACCGGATGACGACCGACCAGATCAAGGCCGACTACATGATCACCATGGCCAGCGGCGACGGCCTCAACCAGGCCGCCCTGGACGCGGTGCGCAAGACCCCGGGCGCCACCGCGGTCTCCCCGCAGCAGGCCGGCTGGCTGGAGGTGAAGGGCGACTTCACGTCCGCCTCGGGTGTCACCCCGGGTGACATCGAGAAGGTCCTGAACCTCAAGGTGATCGACGGCTCGCTCGGCTCGCTCGCCGACGGGCAGGTCGCCGTCGCGGACAAGACCGCCGAGAAGAGGGGCTGGAAGGTCGGCTCGACGCTGCCGGTGGCGTTCGGCGACAAGAAGAAGGGCGAGCTGAAGGTCGGCGCGGTCTTCGAGGGCAGCGAGTTCGTCTCGCCGCTCGTCCTGGACGCCAAGATCCTCACGGCGCACGACCCCAAGCCGTACATCCCGCAGATCTTCGTGAAGATGGACGGGGGCCCGTCGGCCGCGGCCGAGAAGGCCGTCATGAAGTCGCTCGGCGACAACCCGGCGATGTCGGTGATGGACCAGAAGGACATCCGCGACCAGTTCGGCGGCATCATCAACATGATGCTGAACATCATGTACGGCCTCCTCGCCATGGCCCTGGTCATCGCGGTGCTCGGCGTCGTCAACACCCTCGCGATGTCCGTCTTCGAGCGCCAGCAGGAGATCGGCATGCTGCGGGCGATCGGTCTCGACCGGCGCCGGGTGAAGCGGATGGTCCGTCTGGAGGCCGTGGTCATCTCGCTGTTCGGCGCGGTGGTCGGCATCGCCCTCGGCTCCTTCCTGGGCTGGGCGATCGGCGAGACGCTGCGGGACAGCCTGCCGCACTACGCGCTGGTCCTGCCGTGGGGCCGGATCGGGATCTTCCTGCTCCTCGCCGGGCTGGTCGGCGTCCTGGCCTCCCTGTGGCCGGCGCGCAGCGCGGCGAAGCTGAACATGCTGCAGGCGATCAAGGCCGAGTAGCGGTCCCGCGGAACGCCGAGGGCCGGGCTCCCCTGGGGGAGCCCGGCCCTCACGCGTGGGTACGGGTCAGCTGCCCGCGCAGTAGGCCATCAGGTACTGGTGGTTGGCCTTGAACTGGTCGTAGAGCGCCGCGTCGTCGATCTTCAGGAGGGTCTCGTCGTTGGCCCGCAGCGCCGGGTAGGTGTAGTTGTGGCTGCCGGTCCACACGAGCTTCCTGCCGGCGACGCCGTCGTACGTGCCCTCGATCAGCAGGTACTTGGAGTGCAGGCCCGCCTTGGCGACGCCGGTGCCGCGGTCCTCGTAGCACTGCACGCGCTGGGTGAGCTTGCCGGAGACGACCGACTCGACGCCGGAGCTCATGGAGCCGGGGTAGCCGTCGTGGGCGAGGATCACCGAGCAGCCCGCGTTCTTCAGGGCGACGAGCTTGCTCGCGACCTCGTCACGGGTGAAGAGGTTGGCGGCCATCCGGATCTGGGTGCCGCCCGCGCAGCTGACGTTGTCCAGGATCAGTTTGACCGTGTCGGTGGAGGCGTCGTTGTCGTACGTGGTGCCCGAGGCCTCCTTGCGCGGGAAGAAGTACGCCTTGTACGGGCCGCTCGCCGGGGTCTTGTAGTAGTGGCTCAGCCCGGTGGCCGAGGTGCCGTACGTCAGCAGGTCGGCGAAGTAGTCCTGGTAGATGCCGTAGAGGCCGCTGTCGACGACGGTGACGGCGTTGTTGAACAGGTCGGTGCGCTGCACGCCGGTCATGTTGGCCGAGGTCTGCACGACGACGTCGCTCGCGCCGCCGGTGCTGGAGAAGAGCCAGAACTTGTTGTGGTTGATGGCGCCGTCGGGGTCGCCGGGCAGCTGCCGGGAACCGATGCAGCCGCGGCCCGCGGGGCAGGCGAAGACCCAGGAGCCCTGGGTGCGGTCGGTGCCGAGGCGCGCGGCCAGGCGGGCGTACTCGCCCCCGGTCATGGTGACGGAGGTGTGGTCGACGATCACCTTGACGTTCACGCCACGGGCCGCGGCGGCTCCGAGCGCGTCGGTGACGGAGTCGTCGGTGAAGGTGTAGAGCCCGGCGGTGATGGTGGAGCCGGCGGGAGCGCGGTCGACGAGGTCGATGACATGGGCCCGGATGCGGTCCTGGGCGGCACTGTCGCCCGACGGGTCGTTGAAGGTGGCGGTGGTGGTCACGGGGGCCGACTCGGCGCCCGCGGGCGCCGGGGAGGCGGCCAGGAGGCCTACGGCGGCGGCCAGGGCGAGCAGCAGACGGGTGGGACGGTGCAAGGTTCCCCCTCGGATCGGACAGAACGGCATAGACATGACAAACAGGAACCCAAAGGAAACGGGGTGCCGGTTCTCACCGGCACCCCGTCTGCCCGGAGCCCGAACTTCCGAACGTATCAGCGCCCTTGGGACTCCCCGGACTCGTCCCACACCCGCGACCGCAGCGGAAGCCCCGAGGTGCCCGCCCCCGGCGTCTTCACGGCCAGGAACTGGTTCACCCCGATCCGGTTGCGTTCGAAGGACACCGCCGACGCCGCCATGTACAGGCGCCAGATCCGCGCCCGCCCCGGCGAGGTGAGCCGGACCGCCCGGTCCCACTCCGCCTCCAGGTTCGCCACCCAGCGCCGCAGCGTCAGCGCGTAGTGCTCGCGGATCGCCTCCACGTCCCGGACCTCGAAACCCGCGTCCTCAAGGGTCGTCAGGGTCCGGCCCATCGGGGCCAGCTCGCCGTCCGGGAACACGTAGGCGTCGATGAAGGGATCCACCTCGTACGCCTCCTCGTCCGACTCCGGGCGGCGCGAGATCTGGTGGTTGAGCAGCCGCCCGCCCGGCTTCAGGAGCCGGTACAGGGTGTCCGCGTACTCCCGGTACTTCACGGCGCCCACGTGCTCGGCCATGCCGATCGAGGAGATCGCGTCGAACGGCCCGTCCTCGACGTCCCGGTAGTCCTGGACCCGGATCTCGATCCGGTCCGTCAGTCCCTCCTCGGCGATCCGCTTGCGGGCGAACGCGGCCTGCTCCCGCGAGAGCGTGACACCGACGACCCGCGCGCCGTACTCCCGCGCCGCGTGGATCGCCATCGAGCCCCAGCCGCAGCCCACGTCGAGCAGCCGGTCGCCCTCCTTCAGGCGCAGCTTGCGCGCGATCAGGTCCAGCTTGTCGCGCTGGGCCTCCTCCAGCGTCCCGCCGTCCGTCCAGTACGCGCACGAGTAGACCATCGACGGGCCGAGGACCAGCTCGTAGAAGTCGTTGCCCACGTCGTAGTGGTGACTGATCGCCTGCTTGTCCCGCCGTTTGCTGTGCGACACGCCGGTGCGCCCGCGCATCTCCTCCACGGGCGGCTTCGGCGGCGGGAACGGGCCGGCCAGCTTGAGCAGCGCCCTGGCCGCCGCGCGCACCTTCGGGTCGCGCACCGCCGCCAGGGCTCCGCGCGACTCCTCGTCACGCTCCCAGATGAAGCCGGCGAGCCCGTCCAGGACCGCGTAGAGGTCGCCCTCCACGTCGATCTCACCGGCCACCCAGGCCCGGGCCAGACCCAGCTCGCCCGGCTTCCACAGCAGCCGACGCAACGCCCGGCGCTCGCGGACGACCAGAACGGGGCCGCCCGCAGGACCGGCTTCGCTGCCGTCCCAGGCCCGCAGCCGCACGGGGAACTTCGCTCCCAGCACGTCCTCGGCAAGGGCGGTCAGCCGCGACGCGGCGTCGGTCATGGTGCAACACCTCCGTGATCTCGTGCCCCAGAAATGCGTGTCACCAGGAGAACACCGTCCGTAGGCGAACCCATCCCTTCCGCCGCGTAAACGCTGTGAAAAACACGCGAAGGGCCGTCCGCACCACGGATGGCGGACGGCCCTACGGCCTTGCGTGTACTGCTGGTACTGCGGGTGTTACGAGGCCTTGGCCTTCTCCTGCGCCGGGGCGGCCGGCGCCGGGGCGGGCTTGGCCGCCTCGTAGAACTCCTCGCGCGGGGTCTCCATGGCACCGAGGGAGACGACCTCACGCTTGAGGAACATGCCCAGGGTCCAGTCGGCGAAGATGCGGATCTTGCGGTTCCACGTCGGCATCGCCATGCCGTGGTAGCCACGGTGCATGTACCAGGCGAGACGGCCCTTGAGCTTGATCTTCATCTTGCCCATGACGATCATCGCGACGCCCTTGTGCAGGCCGAGACCCGCGACCGCGCCCTTGTTGGAGTGCGCGTACTCCTTCTGCGGGAAGCCGCGCATGCCGGCCACCACGTTGTCGCCGAGGACCTTGGCCTGGCGCAGGGCGTGCTGGGCGTTCGGCGGGCACCAGGCGTTCTCGACACCGGCACGGCGCGAGGCCATGTCCGGGACCTGGGCGTTGTCGCCCGCGGCCCACACGTAGTCGAGGCCGTTGACCTGGAGCTTCTCGTTGCAGTCCACGTGGCCGCGGGGGCCGAGCGGCAGACCGAAGCGGGCGAGCGCCGGGTTCGGCTTCACACCGGCGGTCCACACGATCGTGTTGGAGTCGACCTCGAGGCCGTTCTTCAGCACGACGTGGCCGTCGACGCAGGAGTCCATCGAGGTCTGCAGGTAGATCTCGATGCCGCGGCTCTCGAGGTGCTCCTTGCCGTAGAGGCCGAGCTTCGGGCCGACCTCGGGAAGGATCTTGTCGGCGGCGTCGACCAGGATGAACCGCATGTCCTCGCGGTTCACGTTCTGGTAGTACTTCGCCGCGTCGCGGGCCATGTCCTCGACCTCGCCGATGGTCTCCGCGCCGGCGAAGCCGCCGCCCACGAAGACGAAGGTCAGCGCCTTGCGGCGGACCTCCTCATCGGTCGTCGAGTCGGCCTTGTCGAGCTGCTCGAGGACGTGGTTGCGCAGGCCGATGGCCTCCTCGATGCCCTTCATGCCGATGCCCTGCTCGGCGAGGCCGGGGATCGGGAAGGTGCGGGAGACGGCACCCATCGCAATGACCAGGTAGTCGAACGGCAGCTCGTACGCCTCGCCGACGAGCGGCGCGATCGTGGCGACCTTGCGGTCCTGGTCGATGGTGGTGACCCGGCCGGTGAGCACCTCGGCTCCGCGCACGACGCGTCGCAGCGGGACGACGACGTGGCGCGGCGAGATGCTGCCGGCGGCGGCTTCGGGGAGGAAGGGCTGGTAGGTCATGTACGACCGCGGGTCGACGACCGTGACGGTCGCCTCGGCGTAGCGCATCTTCTTGAGAATGCGCCGAGCCGCGTACAGGCCTACGTACCCACCGCCTACTACGAGGATCCTGGGACGCTCCGTGGTGCTCATGCCATCGAGTATCCACCCCCTCCAGGGGGGTTGCTCGTGCGCCCCTTCACAAGCTTCCGTGGGACCTCTGCTACACTCCGCGGCCCACGTGACCCAGGTCATGGTCCAGCAAAGGAACCAGGGGGTGGCGGCGGACGTTGTTCACCCCCTGTGAACTGGCCCGGAGAGCCTTCCTTAACGCTGAACCAAGGGGTGCGTTCACACGATGGAAACATCGAGCGAAGAGGCCTCCGCACCTGCGAAAGGGCCCTGAGGAACCCCTCGGAGGGCCTAAAGACCCCCCTCGGGCTCCCTCAGGGCCCTTTCTCTTGTGAAGAACTTCACGAAGTTTCTCGCCATGTGGTCAAGAGAGGCCCCTCACAGGGGCTCATAGCCGCCCGCTATGCCACGGATAGAGCGATCCCATCGAGGATGTCGTGCTCGCTGACGACCACCTCGGCGGCCCCGGTCCGCTCCATGATCTCGGCCAGGACCAGCGCGCCGGCGATGATCACGTCCACCCGGCCGGGGTGGATGACCGGGATCGCGGCCCGTTCGTCGTGCGTGGAGGCGAGCAGCCGGTCCACCACGGCGTCGACCTGCGCACGGCTGATCCGGGCGTGGTGGATCTTCGTGGAGTCGTACTCCTGGAGCCCGAGCGCGATCGCGGCCACCGTGGTGACCGAGCCGGCCAGACCGACGAGCGTCCCGGCCTCCGTGATCGGCACGGTCTCGGCGGCCAGGTCCATCGCGGCCCGCACGTCGGCGCGGATCGCGGCGATCTCCTCGGCGCTCGGCGGGTCGTGCCGCACGTGCCGCTCGGTGAGGCGTACGCAGCCGATGTCGACGGAGCGGGCGGCCTCGACGTGCCGGTTGCCGACCACGAACTCGGTCGACCCGCCGCCGATGTCCACCACCAGCCGCCGGTCGTCGCCGTGCAGCTCGCCGGTGGCGCCCGTGAAGGAGAACTCGGCCTCCTGGTCGCCGGTGATGACCTCGGGCTCGACGCCCAGGATCTCGACGACCCCGCGCACGAAGTCGTCCCGGTTCTCGGCGTCACGGGAGGCGGAGGTGGCGACGAAGCGCAGCTTCTCGGCGCCGAACTCCTCGATGACCGCCGCGTAGTCGCGGCAGGCGGCGAAGGTCCGCTCCAGGGCCTCGGGCGCGAGCCTGCCGGTCCGGTCCACGCCCTGGCCGAGCCGGACGATGGTCATCCGCCGGTCCAGCTCGATCAGCTCGCCCGTATCCGGGTGGACGTCGGCCACCAGGAGACGGATGGAGTTCGTACCGCAGTCGATTCCGGCGACCCGGGTCACTTCTGCTCCTCGTCCTCGTCCTTGTCGGCGCAGGGGGTGACGCAGGGGCCCTTCGCCCACCACTCGGGCAGCATCGCGAGGGCCTCGTCGCCGAACGGGTTCACGCCCGGGCCGGCGACCAGCGAGTGTCCGACGAGCACGTGCAGGCACTTGACCCGGTCCGGCATGCCGCCGGCGCTCGGGAAGCCCTCCAGGACCTCGATGGCGTCGCGGCGCGCGATGTAGTCCTCGTGCGCGGCCCGGTAGGCCGCGGCCAGCTCCGGGTCGGTGGCGAGCCGCGCCTGCATCTCCTTCATGACCCCGTTGGCCTCCAGGGTGCCGATGGCGGAGGCGGCGCGCGGGCAGGTCAGGTAGTACGTGGTCGGGAACGGCGTGCCGTCGGGGAGCCGGGGCGCGGTCTCGACGACGTCCGGGTTGCCGCACGGGCAGCGGTGCGCGATCGCGCGCAGGCCGCGGGGGGGCCGGCCGAGCTGGGCCTCGAACGCGGCGACGTCCGCGTCGGTGGGCTCGGTGCGTTCGGTCTGCGGAGGGGGCGTTTCCATCATGGATCCTGGGTTGGTCAGTGGCGGTCGGCGTTGTCCACGCCGTCCCACAGGTTGTCGTACCAGGGGCGGTCCGTCGCGCCCTGGTCGGTGCGGGGCCGGTGCTCCGCGTCGGGGTCGTTCACGGTGAAGCCGGTCTCGCCGGGCATCACGTAGTGCAGGTGCTCGCGGGCCAGCCGGCGCACGTAGGCCGGGTCCTGGAGGCGGGCCTTCTCGTCCCGCAGTTCCTCGACCCGGCGGGCGGCCTCGGCGGCCTTGCGCTCCTGGTCGGCGATCTCGCCCTGCTGGGAGACGTACTGCCGCATCGGGTAGGCGAGCGCCACCACCAGCGAGCAGACGACGAGGGCCAGGAAGGCCGCGCGGCCGGTGAGCCGGGAGCGGCGCGCCTGACGGCGGGTCTGGGAGCGGTAGACACGGGCGGCGGTCTGCTCGCCGAGCAGCCTGATCCGGGTCGCGGTCGAGAACCGGTCCCGGTCCTTCACGGCCATGTCGTGCGCCTCCCCTTGTGCCGACCCTGTTCACGCGTACGTCCCCGCACACGGTACGGGACCGAGTGCGGGGACGTCCGTAACTACAGCGTCAGGCCAGGTCAGCCCTTGAAGCGCGGGAAGGCGCTGCGGCCGGCGTAGACCGCGGCGTCGTCGAGGATCTCCTCGATGCGCAGGAGCTGGTTGTACTTGGCGACGCGCTCGGAGCGGGCCGGGGCGCCGGTCTTGATCTGGCCGCAGTTGGTGGCGACGGCGAGGTCGGCGATGGTGACGTCCTCGGTCTCGCCGGAGCGGTGGGACATCATGCACTTGAAGCCGCTGCGCTGGGCGAGCTCGACGGCGTCCAGGGTCTCGGTCAGCGAGCCGATCTGGTTGACCTTGACCAGGAGGGCGTTGGCGCTGCCCTCCTCGATGCCGCGGGCCAGGCGCTCCGGGTTGGTGACGAACAGGTCGTCGCCGACCAGCTGCACCTTGGCGCCGAGCTTCTCGGTGATGACCTTCCAGCCGGCCCAGTCGTCCTCGAACAGCGGGTCCTCGATGGAGACCAGCGGGTACGCGGAGACGAGCTCCTCGTAGTACTCGGTCATCTCGGCGGCCGAGCGGGCCTTGCCCTCGAACTCGTACTTGCCGTCCTTGTAGAACTCGGAGGCGGCGCAGTCGAGGGCGAGCGCGATGTCCTTGCCGGGGACGTAGCCGGCCTGCTTGATGGCCTCCAGGATGAGGTCGAGGGCCTCACGGTTGGAGCCGAGGTTCGGGGCGAAGCCGCCCTCGTCGCCGAGACCGGTGGAGAGGCCCTTGGCCTTCAGGACGGCCTTGAGCGTGTGGTAGACCTCGGTGCCCCAGCGGAGGGCCTCGGAGAAGGACTCCGCGCCGATCGGGGCGATCATGAACTCCTGGATGTCCACGTTGGAGTCGGCGTGCGAGCCGCCGTTCAGGATGTTCATCATCGGAACGGGCAGCAGGTGCGCGTTCGGGCCGCCGAGGTAGCGGAAGAGCGGCAGGTCGGAGGCCTCGGAGGCGGCGTGCGCGACGGCGAGGGAGACGCCGAGGATGGCGTTGGCGCCGAGCGAGGACTTGTCCGGGGTGGCGTCCAGGTCGAACATCGCCTGGTCGATCAGGCGCTGCTCGGTGGCGTCGTAGCCGACGAGCTCCGGGCCGATCTGCTCGATGACGGCGAGAACGGCCTTCTCCACGCCCTTGCCCTGGTAACGGTTGGGGTCACCGTCGCGGAGCTCGAGGGCCTCGAACGCACCGGTGGAGGCACCGGACGGAACGGCAGCACGGCCGGTGCTGCCGTCGTCGAGGCCGACCTCGACCTCGACCGTGGGGTTGCCTCGGGAGTCCAGGATTTCCCGGGCTACGACGACGTCGATGGACGGCACGAGCATCTCCTTCTGGGATGTGACGCTGGTTGTGACGCATGCGGCAAGGTCTCGTTCGCCTTGCGACATGAGCCTAACCGGCCCGGGGGCTCCAGCCGGCCGGGCGCCCGCCCGCTGGGACGAAAAAGGACCCGAGGGCAGGTATCTCGGGACGAAAGACCCCAGATCTACTGGACGGTAACCGCCAGGAGCGGCGAAACCCCGGCCCGGAGCGCACGGGGGAAGGACGCTCCGGACCGGGGTGGTCACTCACCGCGGGAGGGTCGGCAGGCTCACTTGAGGTGGAGCTGCTGGCCCGGGTAGATCAGGTCGGCGTTCTCGACGACGCCCTTGTTCAGCTGGAAGAGCTTCTGCCAGCCGCCCTTGACGCCGTGCGCCTTGGCGATCTTGCTGAGGGTGTCACCGGCGACGACCTTGTACTCGCCGTCCCCCTTCTTGACCTTCTTGCCGGTCGGGGTGGTGACGGTCTTCTTGGACTCGCTCTTCTTCGGAGCGGTCTTCTTCGGCGCCGGACGCTGCTCGCTGCGGGTCGTCGGCTGCTCGGTGGAGCGCTCGGGGGCGGCGGGCTTCGGCGCGGCCTCGGCCGAGCCGCCCACGTAGGAGGCGCTGGACAGGCCCACGCCACAGCTCGGCCACGCACCCTTGCCCTGGCCCGCGAGGACCTTCTCGGCGACGGCGATCTGCTGCGACTTGGAGGCCTGGTCGGCGCGCGGGGCGTAGGCGGTGCCGCCGTACGCGGCCCAGGTGGAGGCCGAGAACTGCAGGCCGCCGTAGTAGCCGTTGCCGGTGTTGATGGACCAGTTGCCGCCGGACTCGCACTGGGCGACGGCGTCCCACTCGGAGGCGGTGGCGGCCGAGGCGGTGCCCGCGGTCATCAGCGGGGCCGCGACGGCGACGCCGGCGACACCGGCGAGCGCGATGACGCGGGTGGCCTTGGAGGCACGACGGTGTTTGCCCTTGCCGGAAAGCAGCATGGAAGTTCTCCTCACCGACGCCTACGAGGTGAGCTGTCGGGTTCGGGCGAGTGAGTTGCCCGGCCGCGTGACCTTGCACGCGGCTTCACCCCTAGCCGGTCGTCGGCCGTCTGTCTCAACGGCCGGGGCCGGCACTTACCTTGGGTCCCCCGGTCCTGCCTTCGGCGCTTGCGCGACGACTGTTCCCTCCGTCCGGCGGCAGGATTCGGCGTACCGGTCGGCGGGGCCCGCGGTGGCGAGCGGTCACGACCGTAGACACAGACCCCGGGGAAGTTCAAAGACCCTCAACACGGAAAAATCGCCCCTACTTGCACACCGTCAGGGGGTGTTTGCGCAGGTGAGGGGCGATTCGAGCAAAGTTTGCGGACGCGACACGCCAGTTCGGCAAGAGAGACCCATGTCTCACTTACGCAGAACGGACATTCACCCCCGAACTACTCCTGGGATTCCGTCAGTCCGAGGTCCAGCTCAAGGCTCTGACCAGGGAGGATGAGGTCAGGGTCGGCGCCGACGGTCTTCTTGTTGGCGCCGTAGAGGGCGCTCCAGCCGCCGGGCAGGCCGTTCTCCTCCGCAATGCCCGACAGGCTGTCACCCGGCTTGACGGTGTATTCGTCCGACTTGTCCGAGGCGCCCGATTCGCCGTTCTCGCCGGCGCCGGTCGCGTCGCCCTTCGCACCGTCAGCCGGTGCGGCGTGCCGCCCGGATTCGGACGAGGTGTCCGAGTTGCCCGGCTCCTCTGGCGCCGCGTCACCGCGGTGCTTGCCGGTGCCGGGGGCGCCCGCATCCGGCGCACCGGGCGTACCGGGCGTCAGGGACACATCGGGCGTCACGGGCGTACCGGGCGTGACGGGAGAGGTGGGGGTCCCGGGGGTCGAGGGCGCGGTCGACGGCCCACCCGGGGTCGCCGGGGCGGTCGGGCCGGTGGGGGCGGCCGGCGTGGCGGGGGTGGCCGAGGGCTCGGCCGCGTCCTGGCCGGAGCCGGCGGGCAGGCCGTCGGTGCGGTTGGACTCCGGGACGGGGCCCGACTTCTCCTTGGGCGTGACACCGGGGCCCGGGTCCACCTCGGGGGCCTTGCCGTCGTTCTTCAGGCCGGCGATGGGGGCGCAGGTGGCCCACTGGGTGTCGCCCGCGGCGAGCGCGCGGTCCGCGACGGTGATCTGCTGGGCGCGGCTCGCGAGATCGGCGCTCGGCGCGTAGGCGAGGCCGCCGTGCCGCTCCCAGCTCTCCTGGGAGAACTGCAGGCCGCCGTAGAGCCCGTTCCCGAAGTTGGCGCTCCAGGCGCCGCCCGACTCACACTCGGCGACCCGGTCCCATGTCGTCGCGTCGGCAGCGGAGGCGGAGCCGGTGGCGAGCAGTGGCAGCGCCATGGCCGAGCCGGTGACTCCCGCCGCGACGACGAGCGCGGGAGCCTGGCGGGGTCTGCGGTGACGTCCGTTCCCGGAGCGCATGCGGAGTGCCTTTCGCGTGACAGCTGAGACTGCGGGTGAACGTAGCGGCATTCGAACGTGAGTCACAAGTCGATGCAGCGGAGATCACGCGAGGATCACATTTCTGACGGTCAGTCAGTTGCGCGCGTCTTTGTGGGAAGGCGTGAACTCCACCGGAAGGGTGCGCAGGCCACGCATGATGAGCCCGCCACGCCACCGCAGTTCCGCCGGATCGGCCCCAAGTCGCAGGTCTGGCAAGCGAGTCAGCAGCGTCGCGAGTGCCGTCTGCCCCTCCAGCCGGGCCAACGGCGCGCCCAGGCAGTAGTGGATGCCGTGCCCGTAGCCGAGGTGCTGGTTGTCACGCCGTGCCAGATCCAGCGTGTCCGGTTCGTCGAAGCGCGCCGGGTCCCGGTCCGCGGCGGCGAGGACCACGAGGACCGGGTCGCCGGCCGGGATCTCCTGCCCGCCGACGGTCAGCGGCTCCGTGGCGAACCGCCAGGTCGCCAGCTCCACGGGCCCGTCGTACCGCAGCAGCTCCTCGATGCCGGTCTCCAGGAGCCCGCGCTCCCCCGCCGCGATCGACTCCTGCAGCAGGGCGCGCTGCTCCGGGTTGCGCAGCAGCGCGTACACCCCGTTGCCGATCAGGTTGACGGTCGTCTCGAAGCCTGCGAAGAGGAGGATGAAGGCCATGGCGGCGGCCTCGTTCTCCGTGAGGTGCTCACCGTGGTCCGAGGCCTTGATGAGCCCGGAGATCAGGTCGTCCCCCGGCTCCTCCCTCTTCTTGTGGATGAGCTCCAGGAGATAGCCGCGCATCTTCTTCACCGAGCGCGCGACCCCGCCGCGCGGCCCTCCGCCGTGCCGGATCATCATTCCGGCCCAGTCCCGGAAGTCGTCCTGGTCCTCGCGCGGCACCCCGAGCAGGTCGCAGATGGCGTAGATGGGCAGCGGGAACGCGAACTCGTGGATGAGGTCCGCGCTCCCCCGCTCCGCGAAGCCGTCGATCAGCCGGTCGGTCAGCTCCTGCACGCGCGGCGCGAACTCGGCGACCCGGCGCGGCGTGAACGCCTTCGACACGAGCCGGCGCAGCCGGGTGTGGTCCGGCGGGTCGATGTTGAGCAGGTGCGTCATCAGCTCGGCCTTGCGTTCGCCCGGGATGCCCGTCTTCCCCTTGGCGTGCGCCGGCTCGTCGTGGTGCGCCGGGTTCTTCGAGAGCCGCTGGTCCGCCAGCGCCTGCCGCGCGTCCGCGTAACGGGTCACGAGCCAGGCCTCCACCCCGCTGGGCAGCTTCGCCCGGTGCACGGGCGCGTGCTCGCGCAGCCAGGCGTACGCGGGGTAGGGGTCGGTGGCGAACTCCCACGTGAAGAGCTCGGGGGCGGGGGGTACGGAAGACGGGGTGGCGCTCACTCCTCGACCGTACAAGGGGACGGGCGGGCCCTCGCGCCCGGTCAGCGGTACGCGGCGAGGAAGACGCGCACGGCGGCGTCGGCGTAGCCGTCGAGCTCGGCCCGGGTGAACTCCACGCCCGGGCCGCAGAACATCACCCTGCTCTGCGGCGGGGTGGAGATCATCGACGTGAAGTGATGGGCCGCGAGCAGCGGATCGTCGAGCCGGGTGAGGACGCCCCGCTCACGGAGCCGCAGCAGGCTCTCGGCCATGAGCGCGTGGATGCGCTCCGGCCCGCGCTCGTAATAGGCGCGGCCGAGTTCGGGGAAGCGGTCCGCCTCCGCGATGACGAGGCGGCGCAGTGCGAGCAGCCGCGGTTCGGTGAGGACGGCGGCGAACCGCCGGGCGATCGTCGTCAGGTCGCGGTCCACGTCCTCGGAGTCCGCCAGCGGGCCGGTGACCCGGTCGGCGAGGTCGTCGGTCCGGTCGAGGCCGGTGTGGATGATCTCGGTGAAGAGGGACGGCTTGTCGGCGAAGTGCTTGTAGACGGTCTGCTTGGACACGGCCGCCAGCTTCGCGATGTCGTCCATGCTCGTCCCCGCGTACCCCTTGGACAGGAACACCGAGGTCGCGGCCTCCAGGATCGACTCGTGCTTGCGCGCCGAACGGGCGTCCATCGTCACGTCTCCTCACTCCTCCGCGGTCCCCGTCCGAGAAGAGTACTGGACCGACCAGTACCCACTTCAGTACTGTACGGTCCAGTTCCCGAGATCGAGCAGATCTCGTCCAGGGGGAAGGGGCCCGCCATGTCCACGCACGACCCGCACCAGGTGACCTCCGCCGACGGCACCGCCCTCGCCTACGAACGGCGGGGCTCCGGCCCGGCCGTCGTGCTCGTCGGCGGAGCCTTCATGACCCGCGGCGACTCCGCCGGGCTCGCCGCGCTGCTCGCCGAGCGCTTCACCGTCCTCACGTACGACCGGCGCGGCCGCGGCGACAGCGCGGACTCCCTCGCGTACGACGTGCAGCGCGAGGTCGAGGACCTCGACGCGCTGATCGAGGGCCCGGCCGGCGGCTCGGCGATGGTCTTCGGCATGTCGTCCGGAGCCGTCCTCGCCCTGGAGGCCACCGCCCGGGGCAGCGCCGTCTCCCGCCTCGCCCTGTACGAGCCGCCGTTCGTCACCGACGCCTCCCGCCCGCCGCTGCCGGCCGACTACGTCGAGCACCTGACGGAGCTCGTGCGCCGCGAGGCGTACGGGGACGCCGTCGCGTACTTCATGACCGCGGCCGTCGGCCTGCCGGACGAGGTCGTCGCGGGCATGCGGCAGGCCCCGTTCTGGGCCGGCATGGAAGCCGTCGCGCGCACCCTCCCCTACGACGGCCGGATCATGGGCGACACCATGTCCGGTCGCCCGCTGCCCACCGAGCGCTGGGCGTCCGTGACGGTGCCCGTCCTCGTCGGCAGCGGCGACGCGGGCGCCCCCCACATGCTGACCGGCGCGCGGGAACTGGCCGCGACGGCCGGCAACTACACCCTGCTGGTCTTCCCCGGCCAGGAGCACGCCATCGCCCCGGAGCTCCTCGTCCCCGCCCTCGCCGACTTCTTCGCCGGCAAGGAGGGCTGAGGACGAGGGGACTCCTCGACGAGCTGGAGATCCACATCGCGCCGGTCGTCCTCGGCGCGGGCACCCGCCTGTTCGACGGGGTCTCCCCCGACCTGCGCCTGGAGCCCGTCCGCGTGGTCGACTCGCCGAAGGTCACGCACGTGAGGTATCGCGTGAAGTGACATGTCCGCACGAGATCGGCACCTGCGGTGACGCTGCGTGGCTTAGATTCACCGCGTGGACCCCCAGTTGCTCCGAAACACGTTCGCTGTCGTCGAGAGACGGGCCGAGCACGCCGTCACGTTCTTCTACTCCCATCTCTTCTGGCACAACCCGGGCGTACGCGAGCTGTTTCCCCAGGAGATGGGCCTCCAGCGGGACCGGCTCTTCGCCGCGCTCACCCATGTGGTGACGCACCTGGAGGACCCCGGGCTCGTCGGCTATCTCGGACAGCTGGGCCGCGACCACCGCAAGTTCCTGGCCACGCCCGCGCTCTACAGCGCGGTCGGGGCCAGCCTGCTCGCCGCCTTCGCGCACGCCGCGGGCACCGCCTGGACCGTGGAGGCGGAAAAGGCCTGGACCGAGGCGTACGGGCTGGTCGCCGACCTGATGCAGGCCGGGGCGGAGGAGTCCGCCCAGGCCGGCCACCCCGCGTGGTGGGACGCGGACGTCGTCCGGCACGAGCGCCACGGCGAGGACCTGACACTGCTGACCCTGCGCCCCCGGCAGCCCTACCCGTACCTCGCCGGCCAGTACGTGAGCGTCAGCTCGCTGCACGTGCCGCGGGTGTGGCGGACCTACTCCCTCGCCAACGCGCCCCGCCCCGACGGCACGCTCGACCTGCACGTCAGCCGCATCAAGGGCGGGCTGATGAGCACCGCGCTCACGGAGCGGCTCCGGGTGGGCGAGACGCTGCGGCTCAGCACCCCGGGCGGGGCGCTGACCGCCCGCACCCCGCCCGGCAAACCGCGCACCTACATCGCGGCCGGCACCGGCTGGGCCCCGGTCCGCGCCCTCCTCGAAGAGGCCGCGCAGGACGAACCGAAGCTGGAGGGCCGCCTGTTCGTGGTCGCCCGCGCCAAGGAGTACCTGTACGCGCGGGACGACGCCGAGCGGCTGCGCGAGCGGATACCCGGGCTCCACCTCACGTACATCACCGCCGCCCCGCGCCGCCCCCGCGACCAGGCCACCGAACGCCTGGTCCAGGCGCTGCGGGCCTCCGTCCACTGGCCCGCCCACGACGTCTACCTCGCCGGCCCGCCGGCCTTCCTCACCGAGGTCGCCGAGGAGCTGGAGGAACTGGGCGCCGACCCGGACCGCGTCTTCCGCGACCACCTGCCGACGGTCGGCCGCTTCACCACCCGCCCCGGCAGCCGCGCCGAGTGGCTCCTGGAACCGCCCCCGCTCCACTGGCACGACCCGGAGGCGCGCGCCCCGCGCGAGCCGCGGGCCTGACCGTCCGTCGTCCGTGCGGCGGACACCCGGCGTGTCCGGCATCCCCCTGGCGACGCCACGGCGCCGTCCCGCCCCCTGAGACCGGCTCGGCTGCGCACCGCCGTCGTCCGCGCCGTCCTGGCCGCGGTGACCGTCCTCACCGGCGCGGGCGCGAGCACGACGCGCGGCGCCGTCCTGACGGAATATGCCCCCGAGCGGCGGGGCCGGACCTACCCCTGCACGTCCGACCCCACGCCCTCCGCCGCGCGGATCGCGTCGCGGTAGAGCCGGCCCGCGGCCCTCAGGGCCGCTTCCGGGTCGACGCCGGCGGCCTCCGCGCGCACGGCCAGGGCGAGCAGTTCGTAGCCGATGCCCTCGCCCGTGGGCGGGGCCACGTCGAGCCCGGCGGTCCGTACCCGGCCGGCGAGCTTCGCCGCGAGGGCGAGGCCCGGCTGGCCCAGCGGCACCCCGTCGGTCACCGACTCCCGCTGCTTCTCCACGGCCTTCGTCCGCAGCCAGTGTTCCTTGACGTCTTCCGGGGTCGTCGCCGTCGCGTCCCCGAAGACGTGCGGGTGCCGGTGGATCAGCTTCTCGACGATCGTCCCGGCCACGTCGTCCACCGAGAACGGCTCCTCCGCGTCCTCCTGGGCGATCCGCGCGTGGAACACGACCTGGAGCAGGACATCGCCCAGCTCCTCGCGCAGCGCCTCCCGGTCGCCGTCCTCGATGGCCTCGACGAGCTCGTACGCCTCCTCGATGCCGTACTTCGCGAGGCCCTGGTGGGTCTGCTGCGAGGACCAGGGGCACTCGCGGCGGATCCGGTCCATGACCTGGACGAGGTCGAGCAGCCGGGCCCCCGGCAGGTCGTACGAGCCGGGCAGCAGCTCCAGGTCGGGCATGACGGCCCGGCCGGAGCCGGCCATCCGCGCGAGCCCGTCGGTCAGCGCCCGGTCGCCCTCGCCCGACGGCAGCACGACGACCGTCCGGCCGCCCGCGCAGGCCTCGACGAGCTCCGGCGCGGAGGGCAGGAGGATCTCGACGGCGACCCCGGCCTCCCGCAGGTACGGCAGCTGGGGGTGCTCGGCGTCGCCGCACAGCACCCGGTCCGCCCCGTGCAGCGCCTGCCAGGCGGGCCAGGACAGCAGGCCCGGCGCCACACGGTGGCTGGCGGTGAGCAGGACGATGCGGCCGGCGGCGTCAGGGGTGCCGGGGGTGGTGTCGGTGTTCACCCCTCGACCCTACGTCGTCCCGGAAGGGCCCCTCAGGCGCCCGCCGCCGGAGCCTTGCTGATCTGCCGCACCCACGGCGCGGTGTACGCGGCGAGGGTGATCTTGTCGTTGTCCCAGCTGCCGTAGCGCGGGTTCACGTCGATCCTCAGGTCCTTGGAGGCCTGGCTGAAGGCCTCCGTGAGCTTCTTCTGGCCCTCGGGGGTGTCGGTCACGCCCAGCTTCGCGGCGATCTTGTTCATCAGGACGGCCCGGCGGGCGACGGCGTCGATCTGGTCGGGCGCCACGCCCCGCTGCTGCAGCAGCACGGCCGCCATCTGCTCCTCGCCGCCGCTCTGGCGGGCGAACTCGCCGCGGGTCTGCTGGATCTCACCGCGGGTCGCGCTGACCCCGTTGTCCTTCGCGACCTTGTCGACGACCCGGTCGAAGATCATGTCGTGCAGCTTCTGCCGGCTGAGGTCGCCGGTCTCCCTGAGCAGCGTCGCGGACTGCGGCGAGGCCTGTTGCGCGGCCCGTACGTCCTCGACCTGGGCCTGCAGGCTGGACACGTCGATCCGCTGCCCGCCGACGACGGCCGCCGCCCCCGGGTGGGCGTCACTGCCGCAGGCGGTGAGCAGTGGGGCCGCGGCGAGGAGTGCGGCGGCGGAGACGGAGAGCGCGGTGCGGCGGTGCAAAGGAGCCTCCCGGCGTGGGTCGTGCGTCAGTGGGACGACCGTGCGGTGATCGATGTTAGGCAGTCGCCGTGGCCCGGGCCACTACCTGGAGGCGACTCTTTCGGTCAACGACTCACGTGTTCGGGTGGTGTCGGGTCCCAGCATGATCGTCCGTGAGACCAGGAAGGTGACGGGGATCGCGGCCGTCGCGGCGATCAGGGGCGCGTAGGTGCTGTCGACGCCGAGCAGGTCGACGAGGACGTAGACGCCGACCGTGGTGATCACGAAGTTCGCCGCGTTGGTGAGGGGGAAGAGCAGGAACTTCCGCCAGGTCGGGCGGGTGCGGTAGGTGAAGTACGAGGTGAGGAAGAAGGAGCCGGTCATCGACAGCGCGAAGGCGACGACGTGCGCGGCGATGTACGGCAGCCATCGGCCGAGGAGCAGGTAGAGCCCGTAGTACGTACCGGTGTTCACGGCGCCGACCAGGGCGAAGCGCACCACCTGCCAGGTCACGGCGGTTCGGGTCATCGCCGGAGGAGCTCCTCGTCACGTGCGGCGGCGGAGCGGCGGCGCTGTCCGGGGACGGTCGCGTTGGTGGCCCGCACCAGGTAGTGCGGACGCCGCTTCACCTCGTAGTAGATACGGCCGACGTACTCGCCGACCAGTCCCAGCATCACCATCTGGACACCGGCGAGCGCCGTGACGGTCACGAGCAGGGTGACGTAGCCGGGCGTCTCCACGCCGTTCGCCAGGGCGACACCGACGATCCAGGCGGCGTACGCGAAAGCCACCGCGACCAGGACCATTCCGAGATAGACGGCCGCACGGAGCGGCTTGTCGTTGAAGGAGAGAAGGCCGTCGAGACCGTAGTTGAGCAGTTTTCCGAACGTCCATTTCGAACGTCCCTGCTCACGCACCGCGTTCTCGTACTCGAAGGTCGTCGTCCGGAATCCGACCCAGGCGAACAGGCCTTTCGAGAAACGGTTGTATTCGGTCAGTTCGAGAATCGCGTCGACCGTGCGGCGGGAGAGGAGCCGGAAGTCGCCGACGCCGTCGACCAGCTCGACGTCCACCAGCCGGTTGATCGCCCAGTAGTACGCGCGGGCGGTCAGCGTGCGGGTGACCCGGTCGCCGGTGCGGGTGCGCCGGGCGATGACCTGGTCGTATCCCTCCGCGTGCAGCGCCACCATGCGGTGCACGAGCTCCGGCGGGTGCTGCAGGTCGGCGTCCATGATGACGACGGCGTCGCCGGCCGCGTGCTGGAGGCCGGCCAGCATGGCGGCCTCCTTGCCGAAGTTGCGGCTGAAGGAGACGTAACGCGCCCGGGGATCGGCGTCGGCGATCCCCTGCAGGAGGGTCAGCGTTCGGTCACGGCTTCCGTCGTCCACGTAGACGATCTCGAATTCTCCCTCGAATCGGGAGAGTTCCTTCGTCACATGGTCGTGGAAGCGACCGATGATCTCTTCTTCGTTGAAGCACGGGACCACGATCGAGAGCAGCACACACGACACCACAACGGGTGCGGATGTCGATGTCGGATTCCACCGGTGACAATCAGGCGACCATTGAATGAACTGCCCGGCCAGGGGGCGGATTTCGGCATCATCACTGCCATATTCGTTCCACGATGGAGATCCGGAAGAGCTGGAAGAGCTGGAAGAGCTGGAAGGCCCGGCGCAACGGGCCGGTGGCGGCCGGAGCGGGCCGCGCGCCCGCGCTGGCCGGGCTGCTCACCGTCCTCGCCGTGTGCGCGGGAGACGCCGTCGCCGACACGTTCCCGTTCGGCTCGCACCGGCGCAGCGTCAACGACCTGGGCAACGAGTACCTGCCGTTCCACGCCCACCTGTGGGACCTGCTGCACGGGCGGGCCGAGGGCGGCCTGCTGCTGAACTGGCAGTCGGGCTGGGGCACCAGCTTCCTTCCCGACCTCGGCACCTACCTGACCAGCCCTTTCGCCCCGCTCGTCGCCCTCGCGCCGCGCGCGGACCTCGCCTACGCCCTCTACGCGATCACCGTCCTGAAGATGGCGGCCGCGGCGGCCGCGATGGCGTTCACGCTGCTGCGGACGCGGCCGGGCGTGTGGTGGGGCGCGGGACTGCTCGGCGCCGCGTACGGGCTCTGCGGCTGGGCGGTCCTGGAAGCCGTCTACAACCCGATGTGGATGGACGGCCTCATCGCCTTCCCACTGCTCTGCCTGGTGGGCGTATGGGTGCGGGAGGAGCGCCGCCCGCTGCTCGGACCGCTGGTCGTCGCCGTCTGCTGGACCGCCAACTTCTACACCGCGTACATGGCGACGCTCGGCGCCGCGCTGGTGCTGCTCGTGACGGCCCCGCGGTGGCGGGTGCTGCTCCGGGGCGCCGTGACGGGCCTCCTCGGCGTGGGCCTCGCCGCCCCCGTCCTGCTCCCGGTCCTCCTCGGCACGCGGCAGGCCTTCCCCGGCGTCGTCAGGGACTTCGCGGCGGCCGACGGGACGGACCTGGCGGCCCGGCTGATGCCGGCCACGTACGGCTTCTCCACCCCGGCCCTCTTCGTCTTCACGGCGGTCCCGGTCCTCGCGGCCTCGCTGCTCTTCCGCCGCCAGTGGCTGTGGCCGGCCGTGGTGGCGGGCGTCGCGCTCTCCCTGCAGTGGGGCCCGACACACCTGGTGTGGCACTGCTTCGCGACGCCGAACGGCAGCCCGTACCGCCAGACCTTCGTCCTGACCGGCGTCATGGTCCTCGCCGCCTGGGCGGCGATCGCCGACGGACCGCCCGACCGGCGCGCGCTCCTCGGCGGCGTGGCGTCGGTGGGCGTGCCCGCCCTCGCGGCAGTGGGCAGCGACGAGGCGACGCCCTGGGGCTGGGCCCTCTTCGCGGCCGGCCTCGGGGTCGTGGCCGCGGTCCCGTTCGTGCGCCGCGGGCGACTCGTCGCCCTGCTCCTCGCCGGGGTGCTGGTGGCCCAGGCCTCCGCGACGACCGCGTGGGGCGACAGGGAACGCCTCGCCCGCCTGGACGACTACCCCGCGTGGAGCGCCGCGGACACCCGGCGGGCCGCCGCGCTCGCCGAGGCCGACGGCTGGCCCGCGTACCGCACGGACTCCGGCCGCACGCAGAGGACCGGCAACGAGCCGCTGATGCTCGGCACCCAGGGCGGGTCCTACTACAGCAGCCTCACCCCCGAGGTCCTGACCCGCACCATGGCCGCGCTCGGCGTCGGCTGGACCTCCCGCGGCCGCAACCTCCAGAGCCTGGACAACCCCGTCACCGACGCACTCTTCGCGGTCGGCGCACGCTGGCGGGACGGCCAGGTGGTCCGTACGGGCCCGGCCCTGCCCCTCGTGACCGTGCGCCCGCCCGGCCCGGCCCCCGTCTACGGCGGCTCCCCGTTCCGCAACCAGGAACTCCTCCTGGGCGCACGGGTGTACGAGCCCCCGGCGGCGGACGGAGCCTGCCGCGTCGGCACCGAGGTCTTCCTCTTTGCCCCCGACTTCACGGGCACGGCCCGGCTGGGCGACCGCACGGTCAGGCTCCGCGGGCAGCTGCTCAAGTGGCGCGCCACCGTCACCTCCCTCGGTGTCCAGAAGGTCCCGGGCCTGCGACCGGAGGTCCCGCCGAAGGCGGAGGTCGGCTGCCTGGACCACACGCGCCTGCGCGCCGCCGTCGCCGCCCTGCGGGCCATGGCACCGACGTCGACCGAGGTGACGGACACCGGCTTCCGTGCCACCCTGCGCCCCGGCACCACCGGAACGCTCGTGCTCTCCTCGCCGGGCATCGCGGGCTGGAGCTGCGACGGGCGCCCCGCGGCGGCGTACGGCGGCCTGGTGGCGGTACCGGTGACGGCAGGTCAGCGCGAAGTCGGCTGCGTCTTCCGACCGCCGGGCCTCCGGGCGGGCCTCGGTGCGGGCGCGGCGGCGCTGTTGCTGCTCGTGGCGTGGGTGGCGGTGCAGGGGGTGCGCCGCCGACGGCCGCTCATGCCGGAAGCGCGGCCGGGCGGCAGCGGCGGGACAAAGCCGCCCGTGCCGGCGCCCGCCGCGCGTCCGTAGCCTTCGACTCCCTTCGAGGGCGCCTACCGCCGGATCGACCTGGCCGAGACCGCGAGCCTCCGCCTCACCGCGATCGACGGCGACGTCGAGGTCGGCCGGCTGGGCGGCCCCGCGGAGATCAGCACGCAGCGGGGCGCGATCCGGATCGCCGAGGCCGTGCGCGGCACGGTCGTCCTCAGCACCGGTTCCGGCGACATCCAGGTCGGCGCCGCCCGCGGCGTCGCGGCCGCCCTCGACGCCGGCACCACCTACGGCCGCGTCAGCAACACCCTGCGCAACGAGGGCACCGTCGAGCTCGGCATCCGCGCGACCACCTCCCACGGCGACATCACCGCGCGCAGCCTGTGATCCGCGCGGCGACACCGGTCAGCACGACACGGGCGGGCGTGACGCAGGTCACGTCCGCCCGTGTCACAGCTCTGCGGGCCATCTCGTCTCAGTGGTGAAGCCGCTCCGGCAAGGCGACGGCGACAACGAAGGAAACGAAAGAGGAGCCCACCATGGAACCGCGTCTCAACATCTTCGGCAGCCCCGTCACCGCCAAGCTCATCAAGCACCTCGTCGCGGCGGGCAGGGTCGTCGAGGACGCCGGGGTGCCGCTGGCCACCCAGGAGCTGGTGAAGATCCGCGCCAGCCAGATCAACGGCTGCGCCGGCTGCCTGGACATGCACACCAAGGAGGCCGTCGCGGCCGGTGAGACCGCCGTCCGCCTCGCTCTCGTCGCCGCCTGGCGCGAGGCCAAGGTCTTCACCGAGCCCGAGCGCGCCGCCCTCGCCCTCGCCGAGTACGGCACCCGCCTCGCCGACGGCTACGGCGTCCCGGACGAGGTCTGGGAGAACGCGACCAAGCACTACGACGAGGACCAGCTGCTCGCCCTCACCTCGCTGATCGCCGTCATCAACGCCTTCAACCGCCTGAACGTCATGCTCCAGGTGCCGGCCGGCGACTACGTGGCCGGCCAGGCCGCCGCGATGCACGGCTGACCGCGCCTGCCACGCGGTCGGTCCGCTGCGAGCGCAAGGACCGTATCCGCGTTCTCGGATCAGAGCCGGGGAACTGCGTTCCTCTGAGGAGGAACGGAGAACGGGCGGCGGACCGCTCCGTCAGGAGCCCGTCGTGCCGTCGAGCAGTTCGCGCAGGATGTCCAGATGGCCGTTGTGGCGGGCCGTCTCCTCGGTGAGGTGGAGGAGGATCCAGCGCAGGTCGACGTGGCGGCCGTCGCGGACGGGGCGCTCGGCCCGCTCGTCCAGGCCGTTGGCGGCGACGAGTTCGCGGTAGCGGGCGCTCTGTTCGGCGTATTCGTCGAGCAGCTGCGCGAGCGGGAAGTCGACGCCGATGCGCATCTCGCGGTCGGGGTCCTCCTCGGTCCAGGGACCCTGGTCCTCCTCGCCGAGGAAGACCACCTGGAACCAGTAGTACTCCACCCAGCGGAGGTGGTTGATCAGTCCGCTGATGGTCATCAGCGGTGAGCCCGGCAGGATCGCCTTGCGGGCGTTCTCCGCGGAGACGCCCTCGCACTTGGCGCGGACGGTGTCCCGGGTGTAGTCGAGAAACGTGGTGAGCTGGGTGCGCTCGTCCCACGCGGGCGGCGTGTAGTCGATTCTGGTCATCGCGCGAAGCCTTTCCGAACAGCGCGCCCCTGTCGACGCATTTATCGACGGCACAGGACCTGGGCGGCGGCTTTCGCCTCGTGCGGGCGGCGGCTTTCGCCTCGTGCGGGCGGCGGTCCGGGCACCGGCCGAAGACCGGCGCCCGGAAAGCGCGGTCGCGGTCCTCGCAGGTCCGGAAGGGGTCCTGGGCCGGGGGCCGGTCCGGAAGCGGCCTCTAGGCTGCCCGGATGCGTATCACCAGACTCCTGGCGGGGGCCGTTCTGGCCGCGTCCGCCCTGTTACCCGTACCCACCGCCCACGCGGCCGGCGGCCTGGACCCCTTCGAGGCGACATTCGCGCTCACCCGCGTGGACGGCGTGAAGACCGACCTCATCGCCGCCGTCGAGGCCGCGGGGGTCTCGACGGCTCCGGTGAGCGAGGTGCTGGGCTCCCGGACGGGCAGGCCCGGCCTGTGCCACCCGACCGGCCTCAACGGCGCCCTGCGCCCCGACGGTTTCTGCTGGGACGACCAGGACGACCGGACCGGCTACACGGACGCGGGTGGCGGGTGGATGCCGCAGGGCTTCGCCGGGGCGCACGCGTCGGGGACGGCGGACGGCACCTACCGGGGGCGGCCCCTGGTCGCCGCGTCCTGGTACTTCGGAACCATGGGGCAGCCCGAGGAGTACACCCGCGTCTCGATCGCCGAGTCGGCCGGCGGCGGCGCCCCGGTCCCGTACGGGCACGTCGCGCTCGTCGAGCCGGTGGCGGGCGGCGACTTCACGAAGCCCGTCTTCCAGTCCCACGCGGACGGCCTGGCCTGGTACAAGGACCGGCTGTACGTCGCCAACGGCGCCGAGCTGCAGGTGTACGACCTCGACCACCTGTGGCGCATGACGGACACCGCCGGGGCGGGCACCGGCCTGTCGGGCGGCAGGAGTTCGGCCCGCCACCACCGCTGGGCGCTGCCGCTCGTCGCCCGCTACAGCACCATCAGCACGGCGAAGCCGGACGACCCGTCGACGGCGTTCCTGCGGGGCACCCCGCGCGCCTGCGGGCCGGCGGCGGACAACTTCGGCGAGCTGTGCCTGAGCAGCCTGAGCGTCGACCTCTCCGACACCGTGAACGGCCCCGCGCTGCTCTCGGTGGAGAACCGCTCGGCGGGCGGCGCCCGGGTCGTCCGCTGGCCGCTCGCCGACCTGGAGACCGGCACGCCCGAGCGGGTGGCCGCCCACGGGACGGCGTACACCAGCCCCGTGGCCGGCATCCAGGGCATCGCCAAGGGCGGCGACACGTTCTACGTGACCGGCCACTGCCCGGCCGGATCGCCGACGGGGTACGGCTGCCTGCATGCGGCCCGCGCCGGTGAGGCGCCGCGGGTGCTGACCCAGGCGCCCTACCTGTCGCAGGGACTCTCGTACGACCCGCGTACGGGCCGGCTCTGGGGGCTCAACGAGGCGCTGGAGAACGCGAGCGGCGGGCGCCGGGTCGTCTTCTCGATCGACCCCGCGGCCGGCCGGGAGGCGGACGGCTGGTCCTGGCTGACCAATCCGCACCGCGCGGGCGCCGTCTGCGCGACGCCGCAGGGCAACGCGACCGCGAACGGCACCGTCGTCACCGTCTGGGCGTGCACGGGCTCCCCGGTCCAGCGCTGGAGGTACGACCCGACGAACCGGCTCCTCGTCCACCAGGCGAGCGGCAGGTGCCTGACGCCGAAGGGCAACGGGGCGAACGTCGACGGGGCGGTGCTGACCCTGTGGACCTGCAACCCGTCGAGCGACGTCCAGCGGTTCACCCCCGACGTCTCCGGCACCCTGGCCAACGCCTACGGCAAGGCGATCACCCCGAAGGCCAACTCCCTGGCGGACGGGGCGGTCCTCACCCTGTGGACGCGGGCGACGGGTACGGCGTCGGACGTCCAGGACTGGTCGGTGGCGGGCTTCTAGGCCCACGCCGAGCACGAAGAAGGGGCCGGCCCCCGTGGCCGGCCCCTTCTCGCTGCGCAGTGCGCGGTGACTACTTGACCGGGTTCACGCAGAGCACGAACTTGTCGGAGTCCAGCTGCTGGGCGAGCGCCTGCTCGCTGACTTCCTGGCACTTGTTGACGTCGAAGGTGTTGTCGACGACCTTGACGACCTTGAACAGGTCGGGCTTGCCCGAGGAGCAGTCCGCGGTGTCCACCTTGGGGTCGTTCTCGGGGCCGCTCATCGTGATGCAGTCGCCGGCCTGTGCGCGCACGGGGGCTTCACCGGTGACGTACGGGAGGCCGACCTTCACGGCCACGGCCACGATCACCAGGACCACGAAGCCGCCGATCTTCTTCAGAACGCCGCCCTTCTTCTCGGGCGCGGGGGCCGGTGCGGGAGCATCCGGGGCAGCGGCGAACGGGTCGGACGGCTGAGGCGTGGTCATGAAGGGATCCTCGGGAACGGGAAGGCGTGGACACGATCAGACGCGCACGTTACACAGCGCAAAATGACCAAATCGGACGTCTTCTTGTCGTTCGCCAATCGGATACGGAGTCGTGATCCTGCCGACCCGTCAGAATCCCCGCCCCATCTGCTGCTGCCGCTCCAACGCGCGCCGCAAATCGGCCGCAAGCGGGTGATACGGACCGTAGGTGCGCTCCACGTCGAACAGCAGGCTCCGCAACTCGCCCTGGCCTCCCGCGTGGTCGCCCATCGCGAGCAGCAACAGACCGATCCGGTGCCGGATGTCGAAGGCACGGGACCGCCGCTCCGGATCCGTGCCGTCCTGCGCGTAGTACGGCAGGAGCGCCCGGTACTCGGTGAGCGCGGCGGCCGGGTCCCCGAGCTGCTCCAGGCACAGCGCCGCGTCGTAGCGGAACTGCAGGGTCTGCGGGTCGGCCGGGCCCGCCTCCGCCGCGCGGTCGTCGGCGAGGCGGCGCAGTTCGGGAAGGGCCCGGCGGAACTGGCCGTCGTCCAGCAGCGTCGTCGCGTACTGCTTGCGCAGGATGCGGACGACCGGCGAGTGTTCGCCGTGCTCGGCGGCGGCCGCAGGGAGGATGCCGCCGAGGATGTCCACGGCCCGGGTGATCGAGCCCTCGCCGAGCAGCCGCTTCACCTCCTCGACGGCCGCCGCCACGTCCGGCTTCGCCGGTGCGTGCGTCGGCGCGGGGGGCGTCGCGGGGGGCGTCGCGGCCTGCACCGCCCGGTCGGGCCAGGGCGCGTGCGGGCGCCGGAAGGGTCGGGTCGGGTCGAGCGGGCCCGAAGGGCCGGGCGTGCCGGGCGGCGGGAGGAGCGGCAGCAGCAGCTCGTAGACCTCCTGCGCGCCCGACGGGCGGGCCTGCGGGTCCTTCGCGAGCAGGCGCAGGACGAGGCCTTCGAGGGCCTCGGGCACCTCGGGGCGCAGTCGGCGCACCGGCACGGGGGGCTCGTAGAGATGGCGGTGCAGCACGCCGAGGGCGGTGGAACCGGCGAACGGGACACTGCCGCTGAGCAGTTCGTGGAGCAGCGCGCCGAGCGCGTACAGATCGGTGTACGGGCCGACGGCGCCACCCATGGCCTGCTCGGGCGCCATGTACGCGGGGGTGCCGATGGGCGAGCCGGTGTGGGTGAGGCGGGTGGTGTCGGTGTCGAGGACGGACGCGATGCCCAGGTCGAGGACGGTGACGGTGCCGTCGGGGCGGACCATCACGTTCCGCGGCTTGAGGTCCCGGTGCACGATCGGCACCGCGTGCACGGCCGCGAGCACCGCGCACAGCTGGGCGGCGACGGACACCGCCCACGGCCACGGGTACGGGTCGTGCTCGGCCAGGTGGTCGGCGAGGTCGGCGCCCTCCACGTACTGCATGACCAGGTACAGCTCGTCGCCGTCGCTGCCCGCGTCGTAGACGGTGACGAGGCCGGGGTGGTCGACCTGCGCGGTCACCCGGCACTCGCGCACGAACCGGAGCCTGAGCTCCTCGGCGGCCGTGGCCGGTCCGCTGATGGTGACGGGACTGAGCAGCTTGACGGCCACCCGCCGGTCGAGCCGGCCGTCGTAGGCGGTCCAGACCTGACCCATGCCGCCCTGCCCGATGAGTGTGGACAGTTCGTAACGACCGCCGATGACCCGGCCGTTCACTGCCCGCCTTCCCTGGGGTCCTTGCGGAGCAGGTCACTGAGCTCGTCGAGCTCTGCGCGGACCTGGTCGATGCGGGGATTGACCACCGGCGGCTGCTGCGGCGCGACCTGCGGGGGCTGCGGATGCGGCTGGGCCTGGGCCTGCGGCTGCGGCTGCGGCTGCGGCTGCGGCTGCGGCTGCGGCGGGTAGCCGTAGGCGGGCTGCTGCGGCACCGTCGTCGCGTACGGGTTGTACGGCGGCGGCACCTGGCCGCGGACCCGCGTGCGGTCGTGACGGATGTCCACCACCAGGAAGTACGCCGTGAACGCGACGGCGTTGACCAGGATGATCCCCACGGCCCAGTCGGCCCGGGGCGCGTCGGGGTCGTCCGGCATCAGGACGATGCCGGCGATCACGACCGCCACCGAGACGGCGAGCAGGATCCAGTCGGCCACCCGACGGGTCAGCAGGCCGATGCGCAGGGCCGTCACCCAGGTCAGGAGCCCGCAGCTGAGCAGCGGGAGCACGGCGAAGACCACCCTCAGCACGATGACGTTCGCCGGGACGCCGCTCGACGGTGGCGTGGGCTGGGGATGGCCGTGGCCGTACATTCCTGCTCCCGGATCGGTCCTGCGGTGGTCTGTCGGGGATGAGCGTATACACCGCCCGCGACAGGCACGTCAGGGTTGTTCGGACCGAGACCTTCAGGGCTCCACGGTGCCGTCCGCCAGACCGTCGTACATGCCCTGCACCAGCTGCTCGCCGAGCCGCCCCGCGAGCCGCAGGGCCTCCTCGAACTCCGCGAGGGCCCGGAACCGGTCGCCGTACCGCCGCTGTTCGACGAGCGGCAGCCGCGGCAGCTGGAGGCGGCGCACGTCGAGCCGGGTGGCGGTGGAGGCGTACGAGCTGGCCTGGCGGTTGTTGGCGGTGGCGCGCAGGAAACCGGCGAGGAACCAGGGGTCGAGGGCCGCCGGGTCGGGGCGCAGCAGGTGCACGTTCCGGCCGAGGGCGGCGCCGGCCGTCGCCGCGTCGACGACCCGGGCGACCGAGCCCCCGCCGAGGACCGGGACGACCACGTCGCCGGCGGCGAGCAGCACCGGCTCCTCGGCCGCGGCGTCGGCCGGGGTCTCGGGGAGCGCGCCGGACGGCGCCTGGCCGGCCAGGACGTCGGTGTCGGTGAGGACGGCGACCGGGCCGGCCCCGTGGTGCGCTCCGGCCGTGCCCGCGCCGCCGGCGCGCAGGGTGAGGGCGCCGGCGCGTGCGAGTTCGCCGACGGTCGTGACGGGCCAGCGGACGGTGCCCGGGGCGGCGCCGGTGTCGGCGGCGGGCGGCGGGGTCAGCTCGCGGGTGCGGTGCAGGGTCTCGGTGAGGCGGGTGCGCACCCCGGCGAGCTGAGCCGCGCCCTCGGCTGCGGCAGGCGGCGGCAGGTGGCGGGCGGGGGCCAGGTCGACGTCGTCGTCGAGGAGTTCGATGACCGGCACGGTCCGGCTCCGGCCGGGCGTCTCGTCGACGGTGCCGTCCCGGTCGAAGGGCCGCCAGGCGCCCAGGACGGTGCTCTCGACGGCCGGCCAGTCGAGCCGGTCTCGGCCGCCGGTCGCCGCCGCGGTCTCGGGGCCGGTGTCGACGAGCAGCAGTTCGGCCGGCGGGCGTTCACCGGCGACGGGCCGTCGCAGCACCCACAGGTGCAGCGGGATGCCGTACGGGGGCGCCGCGCCGGCCGGCAGGGCGACGACCGCCCGCAGGGCGCCGCGGCGCAGCAGGTCGGCGCGGATGCGGCGGCCGGAGCGGCGGGACGCGGCGGCGGGCGGCATGAGGAGGACGGCGGTGCCGCCGGGGCGCAGCCGGGCCAGGCAGTGCTGGACCCAGGCCAGCTCGGACTCCGTACGGGCCGGGAAGCCGTACTCCCAGCGCGGGTCGTAGGCGAGCTCGTCGTGGCCCCAGTTGCGCTCGTTGAACGGCGGATGGCACAGCACGGCGTCGGCGGTGAGGGCGGGGAACGCGTCGGCGCGCAGGGTGTCGCCGGACAGCACCCGGACGCCGGCGGCGGCGTCGGTGCCGAGGGCGAGGCGCAGGGCGGTGAGCGCGGCCAGGTCGGGGTCGGTGTCCTGGCCGTGGAGGGCGGCGGGCGGCTCCGGCGTCGCCGCCGCGGCCCGCAGCAGGGCGCCGGTGCCGCAGGCCGGGTCGAGGACGGTGGCTGCCGGGCCCGCGAGGGCGGCCATGAGCGCGGCGGGGCCGGGAGGGGTGAGCGTGTACTGGCGCGGGTTGGCGTCGAGGTGTCGGCCGAGGAGGAAGTCGAAGGCCTGGCGCGGACTCGTCTCGGTCCCGAGCTCCGCGACCCCGCGCACCAGCGGGACGGAGGCGGCGAGTTCACCCGCCGTGGGCGTGCGGACGGCCCTCTCGGCGCCGAACCGCTCGGTCAGCGTCTCCTCCAGCGGCACCGGCAGCAGGTGCGCGAGCCGCTCGTCGGGCGCGGCCGCGAGCGTGGGCCAGGCCGCCGCGCGGTCCCGTACGAGGAGCAGGGTGCTGCCCGCGTGGACGAGGGCGGTGACGGCACCGGCGGGGTGACCGGCGATCTCCTGCCAGACGCGCTCGCCGAGCGGGACCTCGGCGAGCTTGCCCTGGGCGCGCAGCCACGCCTCGATGTCGGCGAGGGCGAAGGACGGACTGGTCTCGGTGCCGCCGACCGGCTTGGGGAAGTCGGCGTGGCGGCGGCGCCAGTTGCTCACGGCCGCCCGGCCGACTCCCGCGAGGCGGGCGATGCCCGCGGCGGTCACCTCCGCTGCGCTGTCCGGCACGTGCCTCATCTCCCGTCGCCCGGCTCCAGTGTGCCGCCGATCTTACGCGCGAACCATGCGACACCACTTCACAGCGTGAGCCGACCCATCTCCGTGAACTCATGTTGACTCGGTTCACAGGCTCTGCTGTGATTGACCCCATCGAAGTCGGAGTCGCCGCAGCGACGCCCCGGCCTCGTCGACGTCCCCACCCCCGCGATTCCTCGACCCCGCACGACCCCGATCCCCCGGAGACCCGCCATGTCTGCCACCGTCCGCCTCCCCCGCAGCCCCCGCCGCGCCCGCCGTACGGCGTTCGCCGCCGCCCTGTGTGCCGCCGTCGCGCTCGGCGCCACCGCCTGCGGCCCCTTCTCCGGCGACGACGCGAAGGCGACGGGCCCCTTCGGGGAGCTGAGCGGGCCCCAGATCCTCGACAAGGCGCTCGACACGACGAAGGCCGCCAAGTCGATGAGCCTGGACATCTCCTTCAAGACCGCCGACGGGCCGATGAAGGCGTACGTGTCGACGGACCTGCAGGGGCAGTGCGCGGGGACGATGACGATCGGCACGACGGGCACGGCCGAGCTGGTCAGGCCGGCCGACAAGGCGGTGTACCTCCGCTTCGACGAGGCGTTCCTGAAGGATCAGGCGAAGGGCGAGTCGCCGGAGGTCCAGGAGGCGGTGCTCAAGCAGCTCAAGGGCCGTTGGGTGAAGACCGACGCCAAGGACGCGGACGCCAAGGAGATGCTCGAACTCTGCGACCTGAAGGCGCTGCTCGGCGACTTCGAGCAGACCACCACCGGCACGGTGAAGGGCGAGGAGACCACGCTCGGCGGCCGCAAGGCGCTGGTGCTGACGCAGACCGCCGGCGACGAGAAGGACACGTTCTACGTGGCCACGGAGGGCAAGCCGTACCTCCTGAAGGTCGTCACGACCGGCGGCGAGGAGCCCGGCACGATCGTCCTCTCCGATTTCGACAAGCCGGTCGTGGCGAAGACGCCGGCGAAGAAGGACGTCGTGGACGAGAAGAGCCTCGGCTGACGGACCGGCCCGTCCGTACGGGGGACGGACGGGCCGGCCGGCATCCGAGGACGCGAAAGGCGTGAAGGCCTCCGGAGGGGGGTGGCCTTCACGCCTTCGGCGCGTCAGGGATGTGGCGGTGCGGTGCCGGGTCCGGCTCAGACGGCGTGGCGGACCCAGACGTTCGGCTCGACGTACACCGCGTAGCCCCGGGAGGCCTCGCAGTGCACCGGCACCAGGGCGCCCTCGACCTCGACGGGGCCGTCGGTGTCGAAGGGCAGGCGCGTCCACGAGCGCCACTGCTCCACGGACGCGCTGACCGTCATCGACGCCGGGGCGACCTTCTCCACGGTGCCGCCCGCCCGGACGTGGACGCGCAGCCACGGGTCGTGCGGCAGACCGTCCGACTCTCGGGTGCGGAAGGCGTACTCGTGGATGGAGGCCGCGGCCTCCAGGTGCTTGCCGTTGGGACGCACCGGGGCGACCAGCTCGGAGAAGCCGAGGCGCTGGGTGTTGGCGCGCAGCGCCGCCAGCATGCGGTGCGAGATGCCGTTGCCGAGCGCGCTCGTCGCCACGGTGATCTCGATCGCGCTGACGGTGTCGGGCGTGCGGCCGTGCCGGAGGTCGGAGAACGCCCAGAGCAGGACCTGGTCCCAGCCGGTGGCGGGCAGCTCGCCGCGACCCGCGGCGTGGAGCTGGAAGGGCACGCTGAAGCCGCGGGCGACCACGTTCCCCCCGGTGGTCCCGTCGGTGGCGGCCTCGGTGGCGACGAGGACGTACTCGGGGAACTCGGCGACGATGCGGCCCATGTTGGCCCAGCCGACCGGGTCGTACATCATGTACTCCGGCCAGAGGTCCTTCATGCTCCACATCCGCCCCTCGAGTTCGGGGCGTTCGGCGAGCGTCGTGATGTGCAGGTCCATGCCGGCAGGCTAACGACGCGCCGACAGAGCGGCGAAACGATTTTTCGACCGCCGACCGCTGACCGGCGGGCGCCGGGCGCCGGGTGGCTGGAGGACGGCGGGGCCTCCAGCAGCGCCCTCCCGCACCGGCCGGGACGAAGGACCCCTCAGACCTTCCCGATGCCCAGCGTGTTCTCTCCCGGCAGCAGCCCCGAGCCGATGACCGTCAGCCACGGGCCGCCCAGCAGGTCGGCGAGGCGGGCCGTGGCCTCCGGGCCGAGGGCGGCCCAGGGGCCGGCGGCGAGTTCGTCGGTGCGGAGTTCGACCTCGGCGCGCAGGGCGCGGCCGGCATCCGTGGCGGTGCCGTCGGGGTGGACGAGGCCGCGGGCGCCGAGGCGGTCACGGGCGGCGGACCACTCGTCCGCGCTCCAGCCGCGGCCGGCGAAGGTCGCCTCGGCGGCGGCGCCGACCGCGGCGAAGGAGACGAGGGACTCGACGGGGTCGAGCCCGGCGGCGAGGAGGGCGGCGAGGTGCCCGTCGCCGCGGTGCTCGCGCAGGATCGTGGCCGCCTGCCAGAGGACCAGGTGCGGGACGTCGGACCAGGGCAGTTCGGCGTGGGCGGCGGCCAGCGGCCGTCCGGCGGTCACCGCGGCCCCGGCGGCGCGCCGGGCGAGGGCGGCGGCCTCGGCGAGCTCCGGGCTCGCGAGGGCGTCGTCGCCGAGGAGCGTCCGGTAGGTGCGGTCGGCCGCGCGGAGCCGGGCGGCGAGCACGTCCGCGGGGGCGGCGACGGCCCAGACGGCGGGGACGTGGCGGGCGACCATGGCGGGGCTGAAGCTGTAGAAGGCGGAGGCGACCCGCTCGGCGCCGACGGGACCGAGAGCCGCGGCACGCCAGGCGAAGTAGCTGGGCCAGCGCTCGTCGACGTCGTAGCCGAGGGCGGCGGCCTCGCCGAAGGCCTCGGGCGCGTAGTAGACGACGGAGCTCAGGGGTTCGAGCAGGTGCCACATCTGGCGGACGCGGCCGGGCTCCACGGTGAGGGTTTCGACGGTCATGACAGCCTCCTCGGTCCACCGGGGGACCACCGGGTCTCGACCCCGGTCCGCCCGGTCTCGCTCCGCACATCTTGTCACTGACTAGATTGCTCCCGCCGACCGAACTTGTCAATGCCTAGATTCCGCGTACGCTGCTCCCATGCCCAGTGACACCAGCCGGCGCGCCTACCACCACGGCGACCTGCGGCAGGCCGTCCTCGCCGCCGCCCTCGACGTCATCGCGACCGAGGGGCCGGGCGCGCTGAGCCTGCGCGACCTCGCACGCCGCGCGGGCGTCTCGCACGCGGCGCCCGCCCACCACTTCAAGGACCGCACCGGCCTGCTCACCGCGATCGCCGCCCAGGGCTACGACCTCCTCGCCGACGCCCTCGCCGACGCCCCCGACCTGCGTGAACGCGGAGTGCGCTACGTACGCTTCGCCGCCGCGCACCCGGCGCACTTCCAGGTGATGTTCCAGCCCGACCTGCACCGCGCCGACGACCCCGAACTGCTCGCCGCCAAGGAACGCGCCTCCACCGAGCTCCGCGCCGGCGTCACCGGCCTCGCGGCCACCAGCGCCGACCCGCGCACCGCGGGCATCGCCGCCTGGTCCCTGGCGCACGGCTTCGCGACCCTGCTGCTCACCCACAACCTGGACGACCCGCTGGCCGGACGTGACCCGGGAGAGGCCTTCCGCTCGCTCGCGGGGCTGACGTTCGGCAGGGACGGCGCGGGCGACACCGGCGGCTCGGACCACTCATGACGGACCGTCCCGGGCGACTCCCCTGACACGTCGCCAACTTTCTTGCACCACAAGGGAATAGTTGAAGGCGATACGACCTTGGTGCCTGTCGTACACACTGACGACAACGGGGAAGCGACCAGCGACATGACCACCGGCACCAGCACCCTCCGGCGAGCGGGTATCGCCCTGCTCACCACCCTGACCCTCGCCACCGTCCCGGCCACCACCGCCACCGCCACCCCGGCCTCCGCGGGCAGCGCTACCGCGACCACCGCCGCCGGCGCCTGGCACGGCGCGTGGGCCGCGTCCCCGCAGGCGCCGGCCGCGCCCTTCGGCCCCAACTGGTCGCAGCAGGGCTTCACCGACCAGACCGTCCGGCAGATCGTGCGGGTCACCGCGGGCGGCACCAGGGCGCGCATCGAACTGACCAACCGTTACGGCACCACCCCCCTGCGGGTGACCGGCGCGACCGTCGCCCGCACCGCCGAGGGCGGGGCGGTGGAGCCCGGCTCGGTCCGGGCGCTCACCTTCGGCGGCCGCGGCTCCGTCACCGTGCCGGCCGGCGGCACCCTGCTCAGCGACGGCGTGCCCTTCCGCACCAAGGCGCTCGAGTCGGTCACCGTGACCCTCTATCTGGCCGGCCCGACCGGCCCGGCGACCTTCCACCACATGGCGTCCGCCACCAGCTACCGGGCGTCCGGCGACCACCGGGCGGACACCTCGGGCACCGCGTTCACGGAGACCGGGACGTCCTGGTACTACCTGTCCGGCGTCGAGGTCTCCGGCGGCCCGCGCGGCGCCGCCCGCCGGGACGGGATCGTCGCCTTCGGCGACTCCATCACCGACGGCGTCGGCTCCACCACCGACGCCGACAACCGCTACCCCGACGAGCTCGCCGAGCGCCTCGCCGCCGCCGGCCGACCGCACGCCGTCCTCAACCACGGCATCGGCGGCAACCAGGTCACCAACGACACCACCTGGGCGGGCGAAGCGGCCGTCACGCGCTTCCGCAAGGACGTGCTGACGGAGAAGGGCGTCGGCACGGTGATCCTGCTGGAGGGCATCAACGACATCGGCGGCAGCGGCCCGGCCTTCCCCGGCGGCCCGACCCCCGAGGTCTCGGTGAACCGGCTCATCGAGGGCCACCGCGCCCTCATCCGCCAGGCCCACGCCCACGGCCTGAAGGTCGTCGGCGCGACCCTCACCCCGATCAAGGGCTCCTTCTACGACAGCCCGGAGAACGAGGCCAAGCGGGAGGCGTTCAACGAGTGGGTCCGCACCTCGGGCGCGTACGACACCGTGGTCGACCTCGACCGCGCCGTCGCCGACCCGGCCGACCCGGACCGCATCCTCCCGGCCTACGACTCCGGCGACCACCTCCACCCGGGCGACGCGGGCTACCGCGCGATGGCCGAGGCGCTCGACCTCGACGGGTTCTAGCTCAACCTCGACTGGCTCCAGCTCGGCTTCGAGGGGCCCAGGGGCGTCCCGTCGATCAGGCCGGATCGGGGAGGCCCTGGAGCCCGCCGTGATCGGCGAGCCCCCGGGGCCGGCCCGACCCCGATCCGCCGGACAGGACCCACCCCCGCACGGCACCCCGCACCCCGCGCCGGCAGCAGCCGCACGGCGCGGGGTTCGGGGTTCGGGGCGCGGGGCACGGGGCGCGGCGTGCGGGGTGCGGGGTACGGCGTGCGGGGTGCCGCCCCGGTCGGCGGCCGGGGCGGGAAACGGTCACGACCCGAGGATCTCCGCCAGGAACTCCCCGGTCCACGCCAGCAGTTCGCGGCCCACGACCGGCTTCCCGCCGATCTTCCCGGTCGTCGGCCGCGGCACCAGGATCTGGTGGACGGCCGGCTTGATGACCGTGCGCGGGTACAGGCGCTTCAGGCGCAGCTCCTGCGACTCGCGCAGCTCCACCGGGGCGAAGCGGATGTTGGGGCCCTGCAGGACGATCTCGCCGACGCCGCAGGCGCGGGCCAGCATGCGCAGACCGGCGACGAGGAGGAGGTTCTCGACCGGTTCGGGCAGCTTGCCGTAGCGGTCGGTGAGCTCCTCGCGCACGGCCTTGACGTCCTCCTCCGAGTTGGCCGAGGCGATGGCGCGGTACGCCTGGAGGCGCAGGCGCTCGCCCGGGGCGTAGTCGTGCGGGACGTGCGCGTCGACCGGGAGCTCGATCTTGACCTCCAGCGGCGGCTCCTCCTCCACGCCGCCCTCCAGGGAGGCCCGGTAGTCGGCGACGGCCTCGCCCACCATGCGGACGTACAGGTCGAAGCCGACGCCCGCGATGTGGCCGGACTGCTCGCCGCCGAGCAGATTGCCCGCGCCGCGGATCTCCAGGTCCTTCATCGCCACGTACATGCCCGCGCCCATCTCGGTGTGCTGGGCGATGGTGGCGAGGCGCTCGTGGGCCGTCTCCGTCAGCGGCTTCTCCGGCGGGTACAGGAAGTACGCGTAGCCCCGCTCGCGGCCCCGGCCCACACGGCCGCGCAGCTGGTGGAGCTGCGAGAGCCCGAAGTTGTCGCCGCGCTCGACGATCAGGGTGTTGGCGTTGGAGATGTCGATGCCCGACTCCACGATCGTCGTCGACACGAGGACGTCGAACTTCTTCTCCCAGAAGTCGACCACGACCTGCTCCAGGGCCGACTCCGACATCTGCCCGTGCGCCGTCGCGATCCGCGCCTCGGGCACGATGTCGCGCAGCCGCGCCGCCGCCCGGTCGATGGACTCGACGCGGTTGTGGATGTAGAAGACCTGCCCCTCGCGCAGCAGTTCGCGGCGGATGGCCGCGCCGATCTGCTTCTCCTCGTACGGCCCGACGAAGGTGAGGACCGGGTGCCGCTCCTCCGGCGGCGTGGTGATCGTCGACATCTCGCGGATGCCGGTGACCGCCATCTCCAGCGTGCGGGGGATCGGTGTCGCGGACATCGTCAGGACGTCGACGTTGGCGCGCAGCTTCTTCAGCTGCTCCTTGTGCTCGACGCCGAAACGCTGCTCCTCGTCGACGATCACCAGGCCCAGGTCCTTGAACTTCGTCTCGGAGGAGAAGAGACGGTGGGTGCCGATGACGACGTCCACGGCGCCGTCCTTCAGGCCCTCCAGCGTCGCCTTCGCCTCGGTGTCCGTCTGGAAGCGGGACAGGGCGCGGACGTTCACCGGGAACTGGCCGTAGCGCTCGGAGAAGGTGCCGAAGTGCTGCTGCACCAGCAGCGTCGTCGGCACGAGGACGGCGACCTGCTTGCCGTCCTGGACGGCCTTGAAGGCCGCCCGGACCGCGATCTCCGTCTTTCCGTAGCCCACGTCGCCGCAGATCAGACGGTCCATGGGGACCGTCTTCTCCATGTCCTCCTTCACCTCGGCGATCGTCGACAGCTGGTCGGGCGTCTCCGCGTACGGGAAGGCGTCCTCCAGCTCCCGCTGCCAGGGGGTGTCGGGGCCGAAGGCGTGGCCGGGGGCCGCCATCCGGGCGCTGTACAGCTTGATCAGGTCGGCGGCGATCTCCTTGACCGCCTTCTTCGCGCGTGCCTTCGTCTTCGTCCAGTCGGCGCCGCCGAGCCGGTGCAGGGTCGGGGCCTCGCCGCCCACGTACTTGGTGACCTGCTCCAGCTGGTCGGTCGGGATGTAGAGCCGGTCGCCGGGCTGGCCGCGCTTGGCGGGCGCGTACTCGACGAGCAGGTACTCGCGGGTGGCGCCCTGCACGGTGCGCTGCACCATCTCGATGTAGCGGCCGACGCCGTGCTGCTCGTGGACGATGTAGTCGCCGGCCTCCAGGGTCAGCGGGTCGATCGTCTTGCGGCGCTTGGCCGGCATGCGCTGGCCGTCCTTGCCGGCGGCCTTCTGCCCCGACAGGTCCGTCTCGGTGAGCACGGCGAGCTTCAGCGTCCGGTCGACGAAGCCGTGGTCGATCGCGCCGCAGGCCACGTGCACGACCGACGGGGAGATCTCCGTCAGGTGGGCGTCCAGACGGGCCGCGATGCCCTCGCCGCCGAGGACCTCGACGGTGCGGGAGGCCGGGCCGTGCGCCTCGGTCACGAACACCGTGCGCCAGCCGTCGGCCAGCCAGCCCTTGGTGTCGGCGAGCGCGCGGGCGGTGTCGCCGCGGTACGACTCGGGGGCGTGCATGCCCAGCTTGAGCGTGTCGCCCGCCGCGTCGGCGGCGAAGGTCTCCGTCACCGTCTCGTCGGCGGCGAACGGCGACACCGACCACCACATCATGCCGAGCTCGCGGGCCCGGTCCCGGACGTCCGCGATCCCCCACAGGGAGGCCGCGCCGACGTCGATCGGGGCCTCGCCGCCGCCGGCGGTGGCGGCCCAGGAGGCCTGCAGGAACTCCTGGCTCGTCGCCACCAGGTCGGCGGCCCGGGTGCGGACCCGCTCCGGGTCGCAGACCACGGCCATCGAGCCCTTCGGCAGCACGTCGAGGAGCAGCTCCATGTCGTCGACGAGCACCGGCGCGAGGGACTCCATGCCTTCGACGGCGATGCCCTCGGCGATCTTGTCGAGCAGCTCGCCGAGCTCCGGGTGCCGCTCGGCGAGGGCGGCGGCCCGCTGCCGCACGTCGTCGGTCAGGAGCAGCTCGCGGCAGGGCGGCGCCCACAGTCCGTGCTCGGCGACCTCCAGGGACCGCTGGTCGGCGACCTTGAAGTAGCGGATCTCCTCGACGTCGTCGCCCCAGAACTCGATCCGCAGGGGGTGTTCCTCGGTCGGCGGGAAGACGTCGAGGATGCCGCCGCGGACGGCGAACTCGCCGCGCTTCTCGACGAGCTCCACGCGGGAGTACGCGGCCGCGGCGAGGCCCGCCACGATCTCTTCCAGGTCGGCCGTCTGGCCGCTCCTGAGCGCCACCGGCTCCAGGTCGCCGAGCCCCTTGACCTGCGGCTGGAGTACGGAGCGGATGGGCGCGACGACGACGCTGACCGGGCCGGCGGCGGGGTCGTCGTCACGGGGGTGCGCGAGGCGGCGCAGCACCGCGAGGCGGCGGCCGACGGTGTCGGACCGGGGCGAGAGGCGCTCGTGCGGCAGCGTCTCCCAGGACGGGTAGTAGACGACCGTGTCCGGGTCGAGGAGGGAGCGCAGGGCGGCGGCCAGGTCCTCGGCCTCGCGCCCGGTGGCGGTCACCGCGAGCACCGGGCGCCCGGCCCCGCGGGCGAGGGCGGCGACGGCGAAGGGGCGGGCGGCCGGGGGGCCGACGAGGTCGACATGGTGGCGATTGCCGTCCGTGGCGGCCTTGACCGCCTCGGTGAGAGCGGCGTCCTTGGCGACGACGTCCAGCAGACCGTGCAGGCTCATGGAGGGTCCATCCCGGCGAAGGTGGGCAACGCGAACGGCCCGACACGTCTCACGGGCCGGGGCCTCCAGCCTACGACGAGGCGGTGACGCGCACTCGTCGGTGTGATCGACGCGCCATGAGCCCGACCGTACGGTTCTGGATCCACCCCGGCCGCGTCCCATGACCACGGGCCGGGCCCGGCGGACTGGTCCGCCGGGCCCGGCCCGTGGCGCACGCGGCGCGCTAGTCCGTCGCGATCGCGTTCAGGACGTTCATCCGGCCCGCCCGGAAGGCCGGGACCAGGGCCGCGAAGAGGCCCACGAAGGCCGAGCCGACGAAGACCGCGACGATCGTCGGCCAGGGGATCTCCAGGACGCCCAGGCCCTCCAGGGCGAGGAGCTTCTGGGCGGCGGTGCCCCAGCCCAGGCCGAGTCCCAGGCCGAGGAGGGCGCCGAAGAGGGCGATGACCACGGACTCCAGGCGGATCATGCGGCGCAGCTGGCGGCGCGAGAGGCCGATGGCGCGCATGAGGCCGATCTCGCGGGTGCGCTCGACGACCGACAGGGCGAGGGTGTTCACGACGCCCAGGACCGCGACGACGATCGCGAGGGCGAGCAGCCCGTACACGATGTTCAGGAGCTGGCCCACCTGGTCCTGCAGGTCCTTCTTGTAGTCGGCCTGGTCGGCGACCTTGTACTGCGGGTAGGGCTTCAGGGCGTCCTTGAGGGCCTGGTAGGCGGCGGTCTCCTGGCCGTCCTTCGCCGTGGCGAAGACGATCATGCTCTTGGGCATCTTCTCCGCCGGCACGTACCGCTCGGCCGTCGTGATGTTCGTGTACATCACGCCCTTGTCGATGTTGTTGGCGTCGGAGGTGATCGCGGCGACCCGCAGGGTGGCCGGCCGGCCGCCCTGGAAGGCGACGGCGAGGCGGTCGCCGACCTTGACGCCGTGCTCGGCGGCGTAGTCGCTGCCGACGGACATGGCCTCCGGCCCGTACGCGTCCGGCAGGGCGCCCGCCGTGGTGTCGCGGCGCACGTCCTTCGCGTACGTGGGGTCGGCGGCGACGAGCCCGGTCTTCTCGGCCTTGCCGTGCGGGTCGGTGACGGTGACCTCGACCCACTTGTACTCGGTGACGTGGTCCAGGCCCGGGGCCTTCTCGACCGCGGCCTGGGCCTGCGGCACGACCGGCTGGCCGTTGGCGGACCGCACGATGAAGTCGGCGCCGACGGACCGGTCGAGCTCCTCGGTCGCGGAGGCGACCATGGAGGAGCCGACCACCGACAGACAGGCGACCAGCGCGAGGCCGATCATCAGGGCGGCACCGGTGGCGCCCGTACGGCGCGGGTTGCGCAGCGCGTTGCGCTCGGCCATGCGGCCGACGGGTCCGAAGACCCGCAGGACCACCGCGCCGAGGACCCGTACGACCACACCGGCGAGCAGCGGTCCGACGACGACGAAGCCGAGGAGGCTGAGGACGACGCCGAGGCCGAGCCAGAGGGATCCCGCGCCGGCCTCGTCGGCCCGCGTCGCGGTCCACAGCGCGCCCGCGCCGGCCGCCGTCAGGAGCAGCCCGACCCCGCCGCGCACCACACCGGCCTTGCCGTCGGCGGGGGTGCCGGCGTCGCGCAGGGCGGCCATCGGGGAGACCTTGCCGGCCCGGCGGGCGGGCACGAAGGCGGCGAGGACGGTGACGACGACACCGAGGACGAGGCCGACGACCGGGGTGGTCCAGCGGACCGTGAGGTCCTCCGTGGACAGCTGCATGCCGGCCGCCGCCATGATCTTCATCAGGCCGACGGCGAGGCCGACGCCCGCCGCGACCCCGGCGAGCGAGCCGACGACGCCGAGCAGCAGCGCCTCGACGAGGACGGAGCGGTTGATCTGGCGGCGGCTGGACCCGATGGCCCGCATGAGGCCGATCTCGCGGGTGCGCTGGGCGACCAGCATGGAGAAGGTGTTGACGATGAGGAAGATGCCGACGAGGAAGGCGATCCCGGCGAAGCCGAGCATCGCGTACTTCATGACGTCGAGGAAGCCGGCGACGTCCTCGCGGCCGGCGTCGGCGGCCTCGGCGGCGGTCTCCAGCTTGTAGTCGGAGCCGATCGCGGCGGCGATGTGCGCCTTCAGGGCGTCGTCGTCGACGCCGGGCGCGGCGTCGGCGGTGACGTGGGTGAACAGGCCCTCCTTGCCGAGGAGTTCCCGCTGGGCGGTGGCGGTGTCGAAGTAGACGACGGTGGCGCCGGGGTTGGTGACCTTGAAGTCGACGATGCCGGAGATCTTCGTGGTGAAGTCGCCGGTGACGGCGATGGTGCGCAGCTCGTCGCCGATCTTCAGGTGGTGCTTCTCGGCGGTGCCGCCGTCGACCATGACCTCGGTGGGGCCGCGGGGCTCGTGGCCGGAGGCGATCTCCACGGAACGCAGCTCGGTGGAGGTCCAGCCTTGGGCGATGGTCGGCGCACCGGAGGTGGGGCCGACGTTCTCGTCGTGCGCGTCGACGACGGTGACGCTCATGGACATGACCTGCCCCTGGGCGGCCTTGACGCCGTCGACGCCCTTGACCTCCTCGACGAGGGCGGCGGGCAGCGCCTCGGGGCGCCCGCTCTGCGGGACCTCGTCGTTCTCGGCGGCGCCCTTGGGGCTGATGGTGACGTCGGAGGCGGTGGAGGCGAAGAGCTTGTCGAAGGTGGTGTTCATGGTGTCGCTGAACACGAGGGTGCCGCTGACGAAGGCGACGGAGAGCAGGACGGCGACGGCGGAGAGCGCCATGCGCCCCTTGTGCGCGAGGAAGTTGCGCAGGGAGGTCTTGAGCACGGTCATGACGTCCGCCCGCGGGCGTCGAAGTCCTTCATGCGGTCCAGGACCTGGTCGGCGGTCGGCCCGTACATCTCGTCGACGATCCGGCCGTCGGCGAGGTAGAGGACGCGGTCGGCGTAGGAGGCGGCGACGGGGTCGTGGGTGACCATGACGATGGTCTGTCCGAGCTCGTCGACGGACTGGCGCAGGAAGCCGAGCACTTCGGCGCCGGCGCGGGAGTCGAGGTTTCCGGTCGGTTCGTCACCGAAGATGATCTCGGGACGGGCGGCGAGCGCGCGGGCCACGGCGACGCGCTGCTGCTGGCCGCCGGACAGCTGGGTGGGCCGGTGCTTGAGGCGCTCGCCCAGGCCGACGGTCTCGACGACCCGTCGCAGCCACTCGGTGTCCGGCTTGCGGCCGGCGATGTCCATGGGCAGCGTGATGTTCTCCAGCGCGTTGAGCGTGGGCAGCAGGTTGAAGGCCTGGAAGATGAACCCGATGCGGTCGCGCCGCAGTTGGGTGAGCTTCTTGTCCTTCAGGGTGGTGATCTCGGTCTCGTCGAGGAAGATCTGGCCGCCGCTGACGGTGTCGAGCCCGGCGAGGCAGTGCATGAGCGTGGACTTGCCGGAGCCGGAGGGCCCCATGATCGCGGTGAACCGACCGCGGGCGATGTCCACGTCGACGTGGTCGAGCGCGACGACCCGGGTCTCCCCGGATCCGTACGCCTTGACGACCTGTCGCGCCCGCGCGGCGACGGCCGTACTCCCTCCAGTACCCCCGTGCGTGGGGATGGTCACAGCCGAAGTCACGGTATGTCTCCTCTTTGGGCCCGAGCGGGTGGCGGCGTCTTCGAGTCTGGTCGGGGGGCGGGGGCCTCGGCACTGGTGCCAGGCGCACTCTTCGCCCTGGGGTTTTCCGTAGGACCAAGCTAAGGACGGGAGGCTGCCCGCCTCGTCCTCCGCCGGGACGAACGGCCCCTGGGCCGTATGAGGGAGGACCCCCTAGGGGTTCCTCCACCCTGGGTCCTGGTGAGAGGCTGACCCGGACGAACTTAGATGTACGAAGCATCCGTCACGGCGCGGGGCGGGGGAGAGGGGCCGGCGGTGTCCGAGGCGATCACGAGACGGGCGGCTGCGCCGCCGAAGGCGGACGTCACCCGGCGGGGCCCGGTCGTCGCCGCGCTGATGCTCGGCATGGCGCTGGCCGCGCTCGACGGCACGATCGTCTCCACCGCCGTCCCGCAGATCGTCGGCGACCTCGGCGGCCTCTCGGTCTTCTCCTGGCTGTTCTCCGGCTATCTGCTCGCCGTGACGGTGACCCTGCCGGTGTACGGAAAGCTCAGCGACACCTTCGGCCGCAAGCCCGTCCTGATCGCGGGCATCGTGCTCTTCCTCGTCGGCTCCGTGCTCTGCGCCTCGGCCTGGAACATGGCCTCGCTCATCGCCTTCCGCGTCGTCCAGGGCCTGGGCGGCGGCGCCCTCCAGGGCACGGTCCAGACGATCGCCGCCGACCTCTACCCCCTGAAGGAACGCCCCCGCATCCAGGCCCGCCTGTCCTCCGTCTGGGCCACCTCCGCCGTCGCGGGCCCGGCGGCCGGCGGCCTGCTCGCCGGCTACGCGGACTGGCGCTGGATCTTCCTGGTCAACCTGCCCGTGGGAGCGGCGGCCCTGTGGCTCATCGGGCGGTACCTGGTGGAGCCCGGGACGGCAGCGGCGGCACGGGACGAGGCGGGGCCCGAACGGGACGGGGCGGCGCCCGTACGGGACGGGGCGGCGCCCGAACAGGGCGGGGCGAGGCCCGAACAGCGCGGGGCGGGGCCCGTAAGGGACGCGGCCGAGGCCCTACGGGACGGTGCCGGGTCCGTGCGGGACGAGGCCGGGTCCGTGCGGGACGAGGCCGGCGCCCGGCGGGGCGGGCCGGTTGCGGGCGGCCGGGCCGCCGGCGCCCGTGGGGGCGGGCGGCGCGTGTCGGTCGACTGGGCCGGCGCGCTCGGCGTCTTCGGCTCCGGCGCCCTCCTCCTGACCGCGCTCGTGCAGGGCGGCGTCGCCTGGCCCTGGCTGTCCGCGCCGTCGCTCGGCCTGTTCGGCGGGGCGGCGGTGCTCGCCGGCGTCACGGTCGTCATCGAGCGGCGGGCCGCCGAGCCGATCATCCCCGGCTGGGTGTGGCGTCGCCGCACCATCGCCGCGGTGAACCTCGCGCTCGGCGCGCTCGGGCTGCTCATGGTCGCGCCGACCGTCTTCCTGCCCACCTACGCCCAGGCGGTCCTCGGCCTCGGGCCGATCGCCGCGGGTTTCGTGCTCTCCGCGATGACGCTGAGCTGGCCGGTCACGGCCGCCCTCTCGAACCGGGTGTACACCCGCATCGGCTTCCGGCAGACCGCCCTGCTCGGCATGGGGCTCGCCCTCCTGGTCCTGCTCGCCTTCCCGCTGCTGCCGTTCCCGGGCGAGCCGTGGCAGCCGGCCCTGCTGATGCTGCTGCTCGGCGGGGCGCTGGGCTTCTTCCAGCTACCGCTGATCGTCGGGGTCCAGTCGACCGTCCCGTACCAGGAGCGGGGGACGACGACCGCGTCGGTGCTGTTCGTCCGGCAGGTCGGCCAGAGCGTCGGCGCCGCGCTGTTCGGTGCGATCGCCAACGGCGTCCTGGCCGCGCGGATCGGCGACGGCAAGGGCGACCTGGACGGCCTGGTACGCGCCCTGGAGACGCCGGGCGCGCTGACCGGCCAGGCCGCCGACCACCTGCGCCGCGCGGTCGACGCGGCCGTCGACTACGTCTACCTGGGCGCGGCCGGCGCCGCCGCCCTCGCCCTGGTCGTCCTGCTCACCCTCGCGCCGCGCCGCTTCCCGGTCCTGGAGGAGTCCGACGCGGAGACCCGCACGGACCTCGACCAGGAGGCCGGTCAGGAGCTCCGGTCAGGTGTGTAGAAGCTGAAGTTGATCCGTGCGCCGGGCTCCGCGACGGGCTCGGCGAGACAGGTGGCGAGCCGGCCGGGGCCGTGGACGGAGGAGGACTTCGAGGCGACAAGCACGAAGGCCTGCTTCGACCTGCGCAAGTACGGCGAGATCGGTTTCGCGAACGGCATCTTCTCGTACGTGAACAACCTGCCCGTGAAGGTCGACGTGTACCACCGGGACCGCTCCTGGACGGCGCTGGAGTACGACGGGACGATCCGACCCGGCGGCTACAGCTCCGACACCTCCAGCGTGACCTGGTGGGGCCAGTACGGCGCGGTGTGCACGGGAGGCGCCACCCCGTCCTTCTAGGCCGTCACGCCTACGACGGGTCGTCCGGCTCCGGGGCGGCCGGACGGCCCGTCAGGGCCGCCAGCGCGTTGCGGATGTGCTCCATGTGGGCGTGGATCTCGTCGCGGGCCTCGTCGTGCTCGCGCAGCACCCGGTCCGTCTCGCGCTCGATCCGCTCCTGCCGCATCCGGGCCTCCGCGAGGAGGCCGTCCGCCCGCGCCTGCGCGTCCTCCTGACCGTGCCGGGCCGTCTCCTCGCTCCTCGCCAGGGCCTTCTGCGCCTCAGCGAGCCGGGCATCCGCCGCCGCGATCCGCTCCTGGTGACGGGCGTCCAGCTCGGCGGCCGCGGTGTCGGCCGTGCGTTCGGTCTCGTCCCGTACCGTCCGCTGCTCCTCGCGTTGCTCGGCGAGGAGCGCCGCGGCGCGCCGCCCGGTCTCCTCGTGGTGCTCGCGCGCCGCGTCGGCGACCCCCTCCGCGTCGCGGCGGGCGATCGTGCCCAGTTCCCCGGCCCGCGCCCGGGCCTCCTCCAGGCCCGCGCGGGCGACCGCCTCCGCCGCCGACCGGACGCCCTCCGCGTACGCCCGGGCCGCCTCGCCGGCCTCGCGCCCGGCCTCCTCGGCCGCCGCCGCGAGGGCCTGCGCCTCCGCCTCGGCGGCGCGGACGAGCCGCTCGTCCTCCTGCTCGGCCAGTTCCAGGATCCGCTGCGCGGCCTCACCGAGGGACTCGTAACGCTGCGGGGCGAGCCCGGCGACCGCCTCGCGCAGCCGTGCCGCCTCCGTCTCCATGTCCTCGGCCAGGAGGGTCAGACGCGCCGCCCGCTCCCACGCGTCGTCGCGCTCCGCGGAGAGCGCGGCGAGGTGGCGGTCGACCTGCTCGGGGCGGTATCCGCGCCCGCGTCCGACGGAGAAACTCATCCCTGACGCCCCTTCGCATCCTTATGTCCTCAAACATCAAGGATGCGTCATGAGAACGGACAAAAGGCGCCCGACGTGAACACACGTCGAGCGCCCTTGGTCACATCGCGCCTATGCGGGCGCCCCTACGGCTACAGCAGACCGTCCCACATCTGCTCCAGCAGCACGGACCACCAGTTCTCCGGCGAGGACAGCGCGGCCGGGTCCAGCATCGCCAACTGCGCCTGGAAATCAGCCGTCCAGCGCCCCGCCTGCTCCGGATTCAGCCCGAACCGCAGCCGCCACATACGGCCGAGCAGCGCCAGGCAGCGCACGAGCTCCGGCAGCCCGGTGTTCACGAACTGCGGCGGCACCGGCTGCCCACCCGGACCGGCCTCCACCGGTACGGCCACGATGTTCGCCGTCCCGTACTGGACACAGATCGCCCGGCCGAAGTCCGAACCCAGCACCAGGTACGAACTCGCGTCCGACGCCGGCTGCACCTGCCGCTGCGCCGCCAGCTCCGCCAACGTCGGCACCACCGGCATCGCCGGCTGCGCCCAGAAGAACGGCCCGAAGTCGGCCGGCAGACCCGCCCACATCAGCGTGACCGCCACCAACTCCGGCACCCCCTGGCGGGAGACCGCGCGCTGGTCGAAGCGCAGGATGCCCGGACCGAACGCCCCGGCCAGCTCCTGTGCCACCCCGTCCGGCGGCAGCGGCGGCGCCGGCTGCACCTGCGGCAGCGGCGCCCGCACCGGCGCGGGCCGCGCCGGCCCGTCCGCGACCTGGTGCAACTCGCCCTGATGCGTCAGCAGCTGACGCATGCCCTGCTGACGACCCGCGTGATCCCGCCCGTACGGCGCGATGTTGGTGATCCGCGCCTGCGGCCAGGTCTCCCGGATCATCCGCGCGCAATACCCACCCGGCAGCTCACACGACTCCAACTCCGTGTGCAGCTCCAGCACTTGCTGCGGCGGCACGTTCATACCGCGCAGCTCGTGCAGGATCTGCCACTCGGGGTGCGGCGTGCCCGGCGCGGAGCGGCGGATGATCTGCTGCTCCGAACCGTCGGGCGCGCGATAGCGCAGCACCGCCTGGTAGCCGGGCCCCACCGTCGGCAGCCCCGTCGGCTGCGGCTGCGGATACCCGTACGCGGGCGCCTGCCCCTGCGCGGCGGGAGCGGGCGCGGGCCCGGGCGGCGGAGGCGGCCCCGCGGGACCGGGCTGCGCCAGCATCGTCGCCGCGTGCGCCACACCGGCCGGCGGCGTACCGCCACCCGGGACACCCGGCGGCGGAGGCGGAGGCGGCGGAGTACCCGGCCCACCCTGGCTCGGATGCGCCAGCATCGTCGCGGCGTGCTGCACCCCACCCGCGGGCGTGCCACCACCCGGGACACCCGGCGGCGGAGGCGGAGGCGGCGGAGCGCCCGGCCCGCCCTGGCTCGGATGCGCCAGCATCGTCGCCGCCTGGTGCACGGCCGGCGGAGGCGTCGCCGACGGCGGCGCCGGCGGACCGGGCGGAGTCGGCGGACCGGGCGGACCGGGCGGAGTCGGCGCGGGCGCCGCCGGAGCTCCGGGCGGAGCCGGCGGACCGTCGGGCAGCTGCGACACCAACTGCGTCCGCACGTACGTCCCGGCGGGCGGCGGCGTGGCCGCCTTGCTGGTCGCGGCATCGGCGATGTCCGCCGCGGAAGCGGGCGCGCCAGGCGGCGGAGGCGACACCCGCGGGCCGCCCTGCCCGAACGTCCCGTCCGACTTCAGCCGCGGCGCGATGGCGGTCGGCGGCAGCGCGCTCCCACCCTTCATCAACGCCGTCGGCGCATCCGGGCCCACCGACGGCGGCGGCGTGTCCTCGTCGTCCGCGCCCGACAACGGCGGCGCGAACACGGTCGCCGGCAACGGCACGGCCCCGTCGGCCCCACCGACACTGGCGTTCGCGTCCGCCCACGGACTCTGCGCCGGAACACCGTCGTTCGCGGTCGGCTCGTAAGCCGGGGGCGGGGTGGCGGGGCCGGCCGGGGACTCGGCAGGCACCACGGGGGCGGGAGCCGGCGGCGCGGACGCCTCGGCGACGGACCCGCCATCGGCGGACGCCGAGGGGCCGGCCGGACCGGCCGGCGCGGCAGACGGCGCCACGGCGCCGGACGCCGACGCAGCCGCCTCCGCGGGCGCCGCCCACGGCGAGGCCGACGCCTCGGCCGAGACCTCCGGCGCACCCACCGCATCAGCGCCGGAACCACCGGACACGGACGGAACCTCACCACCCGAAGCACCGGAAGCGCCCCCAGTGCTGGAAGTGCTGGAAACGCCGGAAGTGGTGGAAAGGTTGGAAACGCCGGACGTGCCCGCCCCGGAACCCTCCGGCCCGCCCTCGCCCTCGGAAGGACGCGCGCCAGCACCCGCCGCCCACGGCGAGGCCGACGCCTCGACCGGCGCGTCCGGGCCGGCACCACCGGCGGACGACACCGCCGCCGGCGACGCACCCGCACCCGCGTCCGCAGGGGCCGGCGCCGCCGACTCCCCCTCCGCCGACGCCGACGCCGTCGCCTGGGACGCGTTCGACTCCACCGGCGGAAGGCCGATCTTGTCCGCCGCCTCCTGCAGCCACTCCGGCGGGCTCAACAGGAACGACGTCTGGTTCAGGTCGACACGGGCGGCAGCCTGCGCCGGAACCGGAGCGGCCGCCTCGGCGGCAGCCCCGTACTCCTCCTCGTAACGACGGATCACCTCACCCACCGGCAGCCCCGGCCACAGCGTCGCCTCACCGCTGTCCCGGGCGATCACCAGACGCAACCGGTCCCCGTCCGGAGTCGGAGCCTCCTCCCGGTCCTCCGCCCAGACCACGAAGCCCAGACCGAACTCCCGCACCCGCACCTCACGGTGCAGATACGCCGGCACATCGCCGTTGATCCACTCCTCGGCGCGCTCCTGCGCCTGCGCGAACGTCACCACAGCCAGTTCACTCCCCCACCGGGACCACGGGCACGGCACGCGCGAAGCCGCCGTCCACCATCAGGTTCGCCACCGTCTCCAGCTCCGGCGGACTACCCGCCAACCGCTGCAAGAAGTCGTCGAAATCCGCACCGCACGGCAGCAGCAACCGCTCCACCCGCTCGTTCACCGTCCAGCCGGCCGCCACCTCGCCGCCGTCCCGCGCGTCGTCGAACGGGCAGAACCACACCGAACCGACCGCCGCGCCCTTCACCTTCACCGCCAGCAGACCACCCTGCACGAACGCCACACCCAGGTAGTCCTTCGTCAGATGGTCCCGCAGGCACTTGTTCACATAGACGAGGTCATTGACCCCCGCCTCCTCGCGCAGCGTGAAGAACGGCTGGTCCACCAGCAGCCCCAGCTCCGCGTCGAGGGCCGTACCCACCGGCGCCGAACCGCCCGCCGCCTTCAGGAAAGACCGGTACGCCCCCGGCAGGCGGTAGCCCAGATCCTCCTCCACACCCTGCACCTGCTGCTCCGACACCGACACCACACGCTTCGGCAGCCCGAAATGCGCCGGCCGGGTCTCCTGCAACGGCCGCGTACCCCGCTTCGCGTGATCCACCGACCGCGCCGTCGCCACCCCGCCGTGATGCCGCAACAGCGCCTTCACCTCGACCGGCACCAACTCAAGACGCCGCGAGTGCGCCACGTGATGCCACGTCCAGCCGTGCGGCGTCGCCACCGCCGGAATCGTGTCCCACAACTCGTGCCCCGTCGCGGCCAGCGCCGCGTTCGCCGACACGTAGTCCGTCAGACGCAGTTCGTCGACGCCGAAACCCTCCGGCGGATCCGCGATCTCCGCCGCCGCACGCGCGTACGGAGAGAAATCCGGGTAGCCGCGCTCGTCCACCCGCACCCCTCGGGGATGACGGGAGGCCCGGACCGGATCCGGGAAGTGCACGACCTGACCGGCGTACGCCGCGTTCGGCGGCACGGTGTCCTGGCCGAGCCGACCTGTCGTCATGGCGGTTGCCCCCTGAGTGGCTGCTGGCTGCTTCTGCCTGTGGCTTCTACTGGCTGGTGGTCCGCACAGCCTATGCGCTGCCACAAGCCCCCGACCCGGCCCGCCCCGGCCGACCCCCGCCACCCCACCCCCGGTGACCAACTGTCACGACGGCATGACAGCACCGCCATGGTTCCGACACACCGAAAGCACGTTTCCGCGCCCCAGCTTCCCCATCGGGCACCGCGTTTGGCAGGCTGTTCACGCAACTCGGGGGATTGCAGGAGGGGAAGAACAGCACCATGCACGCAAGCGCAACACCAGCACCAACGCCCACACAGGGTGACCCACGCCTCAGCTGGGGCAGCGCCGTCGACACCCACCGCGCCCCCTTACTGCGCCACCGCCGCGACGGCATCCTGCCCACCGTCGGCGCGGCCCTCTCCGTCCGCGGCGAAACCCTCACCTGCACCGCCGCCCGCGGCGACCTGCCACCCACCCTGCACCCGCTCGTCCAGGACTTCCTCGACACCCTCACCAGCGGCCAGCGCGAACGCTTCACCGGACGCTGCCCGGAAGCCATCCTGCTCTCCCGGCACCTCACCGCCACCGAGAGCACCCGCTCCAAACGCGCCCAACGCAAACCACTCACCCACAGCGAGGCCCGCCGCTCCCTGAAACAGGCCAAACTCACCGCACGCCGCATCCGCGAGGACGGCGACCCGCTGCACGGCAGCTACGCCGCACCCTGCCGCTCCTGTACCGCGATGCTCGCGCACTTCGGGGTCCGCACCGTCGACCCCACCCACGGCACCACCGCCCAGAACGGCTGACCCACCCCATGCCCGACCTCAACAGCACCCGATTCCCGGTCAACGTCGACGCCGCCCTCCGCGAAGCCGGCTGGCAACCCGGCCGCTGGGACATACAGCTCGCCGAACACTGGGCGGACCTCCTGCGCGGACACGTCTCACCCGCCGGACACCGGCACAGCGTCTTCCCCGCCGTCGTCGAAGCCTGGGCCGAATTCGGCGGCCTCCGCGTCACCGCCCCCGGCCACGGACGCCAGATAGCCCCCGCGACCCTACGCTTCGACCCCCTCGCCGGCCTCCACCTCGCCCGCACCCTCGGCGACCTCGGCCGCGCCCTCGACACCGAAGTCGCCCCCCTCGGAGAAGAAGGCGAGGACGGCGCACAACGCGCCGTACTGGCGATGGACACCGAAGGCCGCGTCTACAGCATCGACCACACCGGCGACTGGTTCCTGGGCCGCGACCTCGACACCGCCCTCGCCACCCTGATCACCGGCACCCAGCCCACCCGCCTCGTAGCGGCACCGTAGGACAGCAGAAAGAAGCCAGACCCCTACGACACGACCGCCACCGGCAACACCGCACTCACCCGAAAACCCCCCGCGTCCGTCGGACCCGACACGAACACCCCGCCCAGCCGGGTCACCCGCTCCCGCATCCCGACCAGACCGTTCCCCCCACTCGGCAGATGCGCGTCCGCGGCCGTCGCGTCCGACGGACCGTTCTCCACCTGCATCGCCACCTCCGCCCCACGATGCGCGAGACGGACCACCACCTTCGCACCCGCCGCATGCTTGTGGACGTTCGTCAACGCCTCCTGCACCACCCGGTACGCCGTCTGCTCGACATCCGCACCGTACGACCGCACCTCACCCATCACCACGAGATCCACCACCGCGCCGGCCTGACGCGACTGCTCCACCAACGCCTCCAGGGCGTCCAGACACGGACCACCCCCCTCGGCACCACCCCCCGCCGCCGCCTCGGCCGCCGCGGCCGCCGCCCGACCCACCGCGGCCAAAGGCACCGCCGACGGCACCACCGCAGCAACCGGCGACGAGGCCGACGAGGGCTCCTCCCGCAACACCCCCAACATCTCCCGCAGCTCCGTCAACGCCTGCCGGCCCATGTCCCCCACCAGCGCCGCGTTCTTCACCGCCTTCTGCGGATCCTTCAACGCCACCGCCTGCAACGCCGCCGCGTGCACCACCATCAACGACACACGATGCGCCACCACGTCGTGCATCTCCCGCGCGATCCGCGTCCGCTCCTCCTGCCGCGCCCACTGCGCCCGCTGCTCCGCCCGGTCCGCCAGCAACGACAGCTCCTGCTCCAGACTGTCCGCACGCTCCCGCAACGACTCCATGAGCCGACGGCGCGCGCCTATGTACAGCCCGAACAGCACCGGCGGGGCGTTCAGCCCCAAGGTCATGAACAACGACACGACCGGCACGTACCAACCGCTCGGATCGAAGTCCGGCTGCCCCGCGTCCGCCTGCGCGACGTCCTCGCGCAGACCCACCACCGTCACGATGTACACGGCCACCGTCGACATACCGGCCAACGCGGCCGTGAACCGCCGGGGCACCTCGGACGCGGCCAGCGAATACAGGCCGACGATCCCCATCAGGAAGCCCATCTCGGCGGGCGTCACGGCGATCGACACCAGCACGACCGTGATCGGCCACCGCCGCCGCACCAGCAGCACGGACCCCACCAGCAGCCCGAACAGCACCCCCACCGGCACCGGCAACGACGCCTTCTGCGCGAAGCCGACCCCTTCGAGCCCGCACTCCAGCGCGGACACGACGGCCAGCGTCACGTCCAGCACCACACTGCGCCGTCTTCCCCACCACCACCACGTACGCGGTGCCACCGCGTCCTGGTCTGCCCCCGTTGTGGTCATGCCGTCCACCCTACGGGCGAGGGCCACCGATTTTCCCGCCTCCCACCCGCCCCGGAGCGCCGCCCGTCAACCTGCACGCACACCCATCCCTCGAACTGTTGAATCGACAGCATTTTCGACACGGACGTCCGCATTCCGAACGACGCTGCTCACATGACACCCGAAACGCGTCGCTACGCCGACTTCGAAGGCCTGCGCGCACAGGCCGTCGCCTTACGCCGCGAAGGCCTCAGCCTCCGCCAGATCCGCGACCGCCTGCAGATCTACAACAACGACCTCCTCCACCGGCTCATCAAGGGGGAACCGCCGCCGGAGTGGACCAAACGCCCCAACGCCAAGGACGACCTCCGTGCTCGGGCGCGCGAGCTCCGCATGGAGGGCAAGACCTACGACCAGATCCAGGTCGAGCTGGGCTGCTCGAAGAGCTCGATCTCCCTGTGGGTACGGGACCTGCCGAAGCCGGAGCCGCACTACACGCCCGAGGAGCAGCGTGCGCTCATGCATGAGGGCCTGGCCAGGCTGCGCGGCGCCCGTGAAGAGGAGCGAGGGAGGATCAGATCGGCCGCCCAGGAAGAGATCGGAGCCCTGTCGGACCGCGAGCTCTTCATGACGGGGATCGCGCTCTACTGGGCCGAGGGCTCCAAGAGCAAGCCGTACGACCGGCGTGAGCGGGCAATTTTCGTCAACAGCGATCCCGGAGTGATCGAGACGTACCTCGCCTGGCTTGACCTGCTCGGCGTGGAAAGAGATCGTCTCGGCTTCCGCATCCTCATCCACGAGTCCAGCGACCTCGATGCCGCCCATCGCTACTGGGCCGACCTTGCCGGCATCGACACCTCGGCCTTCGCGAAGCCGACCCTCAAGACGCACAACCCGAAGACCGTCCGCAAGAACACCGGTGACGGCTACTACGGCTGTCTCGTGATCCATGTGAGCCGAAGCGCCGATCTGTACCTTCGAATCGAGGGATGGTGGAGCGGAATCGTTGCCCAGGCTCAGGCACGTCTCCGGTAAGGTCTGAGCAGCTGTCCCCCGTGGTGTAACTGGCAGCACACTGGTTTTTGGTACCAGCAGGACAAGGTTCGAATCCTTGCGGGGGAGCCACAGCACACAAGACCTCGGTTCGGGTCCCGACCTCCCTGGTCGGGACCCTTACTCATGTCCCGCTCGGGACCCCCCGGTATCCTTCGGAAGTCCCACCACCCGAAAGCCGAAGGGCATCCCCGTGAGCGCCAACCGCCCGGCAGCCGTCGTCGTCCTCGCAGCGGGTGAGGGCACCCGCATGAAGTCGAAGACTCCCAAGGTCCTGCACGAGATCGCCGGGCGTTCGCTCGTCGGGCACGTCGTGTCGGCCGCTCGTGAGCTGGAGCCCGAGGACCTGGTCGTGGTCGTGGGGCATGCGCGGGAGCAGGTGAAGGGTCACCTGGACGCGTACTACGCGGGGACGCGGACGGCCGTGCAGGAGGAGCAGAACGGGACCGGGCACGCGGTGCGGATGGCGCTGCGGGAGCTGGGTCGGGCCCCCGAGGGGACCGTGGTCGTGGTGTGCGGCGACACTCCGCTGTTGTCCGGGGAGACGCTGAAGGCGCTGGCCGGCACGCACGTGGCCGACGGGAACGCGGTGACGGTGCTGACGGCCGAGGTGCCGGACGCGACCGGTTACGGGCGGATCGTGCGGGATGCCGCGTCGGGTGCGGTGACGGCGATCGTGGAGCACAAGGACGCGTCGGACGAGCAGCGGGCGATCCGGGAGATCAACTCCGGGGTGTTCGCGTTCGACGGGGTGCTGCTGGCGGATGCGCTGGGGAAGTTGCGGACGGACAACAGCCAGGGTGAGGAGTACCTCACGGATGTGCTGTCGATTCTGCGTGAGGCGGGGCACCGGGTGGGTGCGTCGGTGGCGGTGGATCACCGGGAGATCCTGGGGATCAACAACCGGGTGCAGTTGGCGGAGGCTCGTGGGCTGCTGAATGCGCGGCTGCTGGAGCGGGCCATGCTGGCGGGTGTGACGGTGGTGGATCCGTCGTCGACGTTCGTGGATGTGACGGTGACGTTCGAGCCGGACGTGACGGTGCTGCCGAACACGTTGCTGCTGGGTGCCACGCATGTGGCCGAGGATGCTGTCGTGGGGCCGAATTCTCGGCTTGCGGACACGTCGGTCGGGCGTGGGGCGCGGGTGGACAACACGGTGGCCGATTCCGCCGTGGTGGGCGAGGGTGCCTCGGTGGGGCCGTATGCGTATCTGCGTCCGGGGACGCGTCTGGGCGCGAAGGCCAAGGCGGGTACGTATGTCGAGATGAAGAACGCGCAGATCGGTGAGGGTACGAAGGTCCCCCATCTGTCGTATGTGGGTGACGCGACCATCGGCGATCACACCAATATCGGTGCGGCGAGTGTCTTCGTGAACTACGACGGCGAGGCGAAGCACCACACGACGGTGGGCTCACATTGCAAGACGGGTTCGGACAACATGTTTGTGGCTCCCGTCACCATCGGGGACGGTGCCTACACGGCTGCCGGGTCCGTCATCACGAAGGACGTGCCGGCTGGTGCGCTGGCTGTCGCCCGCGGCCAGCAGCGGAATATCGAGGGTTGGGTGGCTCGTAAGCGGCCGGGTAGTGCCGCTGCGCAGGCTGCTCAGACGGCGTCCGAGAGGGCTTCTGTCGAAGACTGACCGGAAACAGGTACGTCGAAGTCGGCGTACCGTGATACGTGCACACAAATTCGGCTGGCTCGCACGCGCGCACGGGAGCGCGGGATTCGCGGCCAGAGAAACCGTCGAGGAGACAGTGCTGTGACCGGGATCAAGACGACCGGCGAGAAGAAGCTGATGCTCTTCTCCGGCCGCGCCCACCCCGAGCTGGCCGAGGAGGTCGCGCACCAGCTGGGCGTCGGGATCGTTCCGACCAAGGCGTTCGACTTCGCCAACGGTGAGATCTACGTTCGCTTCCAGGAGTCCGCGCGTGGCGCGGACTGCTTCTTGATCCAGAGCCACACGGCTCCGATCAACAAGTGGATCATGGAGCAGCTGATCATGATCGATGCTCTGAAGCGGGCTTCGGCTCGGAGCATCACCGTGATCATTCCGTCGTACGGCTATGCCCGTCAGGACAAGAAGCACCGTGGTCGTGAGCCGATCTCGGCCCGTCTGGTCGCCGATCTGCTGAAGACGGCGGGTGCGGACCGGATCCTGACGGTGGACCTGCACACGGACCAGATCCAGGGCTTCTTCGACGGTCCGGTGGACCACCTGTCGGCGCTGCCGGTGCTGGCGGACTACGTGGGTGCGAAGGTCGACCGTACGAAGCTGACGATCGTGTCTCCGGACGCGGGTCGTGTGCGGGTGGCGGACCGTTGGTGCGACCGTCTGGACGCGCCGCTGGCGATCGTGCACAAGCGTCGTGACAAGGACGTCGCCAACCAGGTGACGGTGCACGAGGTCGTCGGTGACGTGAAGGGCCGTGTGTGTGTCCTGGTGGACGACATGGTCGACACCGCGGGCACGATCTGTGCGGCGGCGGACGCGCTGTTCGCGCACGGTGCGGAGGACGTCATCGTGACGGCGACGCACGGCATTCTGTCCGGTCCGGCGGCGGACCGGCTGAAGAACTCGAAGGTGAGCGAGTTCGTGTTCACGGACACGCTGCCGGACCCGAGTGCGCTGGAGCTCGACAAGATCACGGTGCTGTCGATCGCGCCGACGATCGCGCGTGCGGTGCGTGAGGTGTTCGAGGACGGTTCGGTGACGAGCCTGTTCGAGGAGCACTGAGCCCGTGCCGGGTGCTGAGCGCTGAGGACTGAGTGAGGGCCGCTTCCCTGGGGGGAGGCGGCCCTTTCTCGTGTCCTGGGGCGGTGTGTTCTCGTGTCCTGGGGCGGTGTGCCGCGGGTTCGTCAGGCTCGTAGGGCGTCGACGGCGATGCGTGCTGCCCGTCCGATGGCGGCGTCGGCGGCGGGGAGGGTCATGGTGGTGGCGGCGGCGCGGGTGAAGACGGCGACGGCGTAGCGGCCGCCGTCGGGGTATTCGACGACGCCGGCTTCGTGGCGGAGGGTGGGCAGGGAGCCGGTCTTGCCGCTGACGCGGACGTCGTCGAAGGGGAAGCCGGAGGCGAGGCGGTGGGTCCAGGCCTGGACGCCGAGGACGGCGCGGAGTTCTTCGCCCCATGGGCCCGCGCAGAGTTCGTCGCGCCAGATGGCGGTGAGGAGGGCGGTGATGTCGCGGGCGGTGGAGCGGTTGGTGCGGGTGGGGTCGAGGGCGCGGAGGCGGGTGACGGCGGTGGGGTCGGTGTAGGTGGTGGGGTCGCCGGCGGCGTCTTCGCGGAGGGTTTCGTAGAGCTCGCGCATGGTGTGGACGGCGATGGTCCGTCGCAGTCCGAGGCCGGCCATGGTGGTGTTGACGGTGTCGCGTCCGACGGCGTCCCAGAGCAGGTCGGCGGCGGTGTTGTCGCTGAGGGCGATGGTGAGGTGGGCGAGGTCGCGGAGGGAGAGGCGGGCGGCGTCGCGCATGACGGCGAGGCCGGTGACGCCGGGGGTGCGGTTTTCGGCGGGGATGTCGACGGGCCGGGTGGGGTCGAGGTGGCCGAGGGAGGCCTGTCGGTAGAGGGTGGCGACGAGGCAGAGCTTGTGGACGCTGGCGGTGGCGACGGGGGTGTCGGCGCCGGTGCCGAGTTGGTCGCCGGTGTCGATGTCGCGGGCGTGGAGGTGTCCGGTGAGGCCCGCTTCGGTGAAGGCCGCGGTGATGCGGGTGCGGGCTGCGGCGGGGGTCACAGGGGGAACTCCGATGCGGGGCGGGGGATGACCAGGGTGGTGTGCGGGCCGGGGTGCATGTGGGCGTGTTCGCGCAGGACGGTGTGGGCGGTGTCGGCGAAGAGGCGTACGGCGGGGGTGTCGCCGGCTTCGGGCCAGGCGGTGGAGGTGCGCCAGGTGACGGGTTCGCCGTGGAGGGGGCGCCAGACGGTGCCGGCCTGGGTGGGGGTGCGGGGGACGAGGGCGACGGCGCCGGAGAGGACGAGGCCGTGGGTGAGGTCGGGTCCGGCGGCTTCGTGGACGGTGGCGGGGGTGAGGCCGTGGCGGGCGCAGGCGTTGAGGGTTTCGTCGTGGAGGGCGGGGGCTTCGGCGCGGGGGAAGAGGACGAGGTCGCGGCCGGTGAGGGCGGTGGCGGGGAGGGTGGGGTGCGTGGCGAGGGGGTCGTCGGCGGCGAGGAGGGCGCCGAGGGGTTGGTGGAGGACGGGGCCGAAGCGGAGGCCGGGGGCGGGGCAGGGGTGGCGGACGATGCCGGCGTCGAGGGTGCCGGCGGTGAGGGCGGCGGTCTGTTCGGTGGTGGTGAGTTCGCGGAGTTCGAGGTCGCCGCCGGGTGAGCGGTCGCGGAAGGCGGTGAGGAGGGCGCCGACGGCGGCGGCGCCGAGGCGGGGCGGTACGGCGGCGCGGAGGGTGCCTGCGGTGCCGCTGTGGATGTGGGCGACGGTGGCGGCGAGTCGGTCGGCGGCGGCGAGGAGGTGTTCGGTGTCGGTGAGGACGAGGCGTCCTGCTGGGGTGAGGGTGGCGCCGCGGGGGCCGCGGTCGAGGAGGCGGACGCCGAGTTCGCGTTCGAGGCGTTGGATGCGTTGGGAGAGGGAGGGCTGGGCCATGCGCAGGCGGGCGGCGGCGCGGCCGAAGTGTTGTTCTTCGGCGACGGTCCGGAAGTACCGCAGGTGCAGGAGCAGGTCCATGGCCAGCAAGGATAGGCATTCGCCTATGGCTTGTATCGCGATATGAGTCTTGGACTGGTCGTACGGGTGTCTGTTTCGCTGCGGTCATGAGCAACTCTCACAGGAGCAGGGGGCGCCGGCGTTGGCCGGCGGTGACGGTGGCGGGTGCGCTGGTGGCAGGGGCTGCCGGCTGGGCGGTGGGTTTCGGGCCGTTGCGGCCGGGTGAGGAGGGGCCGCGGTCGGCGGATCCGGAGGCGGTGCGGACGGCGCGGGCGTTCCTGGCGAGCTGGGCGTCGGGGGATCTGGCGGCGGCGGGGCGGCTGACGGACTCGCCGGCGAAGGCGGAGCAGACGTTGCGGAACTTCACGGCGGGTCTGGAGATCGCGAAGCCGCGGCTGACGGCGGGTGCTGCGCGGGCGGAGGGGGACGCGGGGGCGCGGGTGGCGTTCGCGGCGCGGTTGCCGGTGGCGGATCTGGGGGTGTGGTCGTACGGCTCGGAGCTGGGTGTGGCGCGGACGGACGCGGGGTGGCGGGTGCGGTGGGAGCTGCCGTTGGTGCATCCGCAGCTGAACGAGAAGCAGCGTTTCAAGCTGGTGGAGGAGGAGTCGGGGGAGCTGGCGGCGTTGGATCGGGAGGGTCGGGCGATCTCGGCGGCGGAGCATCCGTCGCTGGTGTCGGTGCTCGGTCTGGGTCGGGGGAAGCCGCGGGGCGAGGTGCGGGTGGTGGACCGGATCACGGGCGAGACGAGGGCGACGGCGGTGCGGTTCGGGGTGGCCGCGGGGGGTGGGCCGGTGCGGACGACGATCGACGCGCGGGTGCAGCGGGCGGCGGAGAGGGCGCTGGCCAGGCATCTGGAGGGGCGTAACGCGGGGCTTGTGGCGGTGCGGATCGACAGCGGTGAGGTGGTGGCGGTGGCGAACGGGCCGGCGGCGGGCTTCAACCGGGCGTTCCAGGGGACGTACGCGCCGGGTTCGACGTGGAAGGTGGTGACGAGTGCGGCGCTGTTGTCGAAGGGTGCGGTGTCGCCGTCGTCGCGGGTGGACTGTCCGAAGTTCCTGACGGTGGGGAAGCAGTTCCACAACGTGGAGACGTCGGAGATTCCGGGGGCGACGTTCCGGCAGGACTTCATCCACTCGTGCAACACGGCGTTCGTGGCGCTGCGGGGGCGGTTGGCGGACGACGAGATGACGGCGTTCGCGAAGGAGCACTTCGGGATCGGTGCGGAGTGGCGGACGGGTGTGGGTTCGGTGGACGCGGAGGTGCCGGTGCCGGGTGGGGAGACGGAGAAGGCGGCGGCGTTGTTCGGTCAGGGCCGGTTGCGGACGAATCCGCTGGCGATGGCGTCGGTGACGGCGACGGCGGTGTCGGGGACGTTTCACCAGCCGCTGCTGGTGAGGGGGACGGAGCAGCCGCGGGTGGAGACGCGCAGGCTGTCGCCGGGGGTGGTGGCGCAGTTGCGGTCGCTGATGCGGGACACGGTGACGGACGGGTCGGCGAAGGTGCTGGCGGGGGTGCCGGGTGAGGTGGGGGCGAAGACGGGTACGGCGGAGGTGACGGAGGACGGGAACAACAACGGGTGGCTGGTGGCGTACGACGACGAGATCGCGGTGGCGTGTGTGGTGGAGGGCGCGCAGAGCGGTTCGGGTTCGGCGGGGCCGGTGATCCGGGACCTGTTGCTGGATCTGGCCGGGTAGGCGAGGGGAGCCGCGGGACGGGTGGAGGGCGGGGGCGGTCCGTGGTGGTCGGCGGCGCGGCCGGTCGGTCGACAGCGCGGGCGATCGGTCGGCGGTCGGCGGCGCGGGAGGTCGCGGCGCGGCCGGTCGGTCGGCGGTCGGCGGCGCGGGCGGTTCGGGACTGATCCATTTGGGCGGCCCGGAGGGCGCCCGCTAGACTGTCGTGGTTGCTCGGCGAGGGAGGCCGTGCCCGTGCGTGTCGCACGTGGTGCCGGCGGTCCGTTATCGACGCGCTCTTCGTAGCAGGCCCACGCCAGTCGGGGCCGGGTGACAGTCGCATCCGTCACCACACTACGAGGAGTGCACATGTCCGAGGTGAAGCTCACCGCGTCGATCCGTACCGAGTTCGGCAAGGGCGCCGCCCGCAAGATCCGCCGTGACGCCCAGGTTCCCGCCGTGCTGTACGGCCACGGCACCGACCCGGTCCACCTGACCCTCCCGGGCCACGAGACCGCCATGGCGCTGCGTACCCCGAACGTCCTGCTGTCCCTGGACATCGAGGGCAAGGGCAGCGAGCTCGCCATCCCGAAGGCCGCCCAGCGTGACCCGCTGAAGGGCTTCCTGGAGCACGTCGACCTGCTTCTGGTCAAGCGTGGCGAGAAGGTCACCGTCGAGGTTCCGGTCGTCGCCGAGGGCGAGCTGGCCGCCGGTGGCAACCTGCTCGAGCACGTCCTGAACACCCTCTCGGTCGAGGCCGAGGCCACCCACCTGCCGGAGTCCGTCACGGTCTCCGTCGAGGGCCTGGAGGCCGGTGCCTCCGTGCTGGCGCAGGACATCGCCCTGCCGTCCGGCGTGACCCTGGTGACCGAGGGCGACGCCGTCGTCCTGCAGGTCCTGGCCGCGCAGGCCGAGGAGCCGGCCGCCGAGGGCGAGGCCACCGAGGCTGCCGAGGGCGCCGAGGCCTGAGCCGTAGGCTCTGCCTGACGTGACGGGGTGACGGGCCCACGGGCCCGTCACCCCGTTTCTTTCTGTCCTGAGCACGTGCGGATACGAGGAGACGAGACGCAGATGACGGACGACGCGAACGCCCCCTGGCTGATCGTCGGCCTCGGCAATCCGGGCCCGGAGTACGCGGGCAACCGGCACAACGTGGGCTTCATGGTGGCCGACCTGCTGGCCGACCGGATCGGCGGCAAGTTCAAGCGGGCGCAGAAGGCGCAGGCGCAGGTGGTCGAGGGCCGGATCGGTCCGCCCGGGCCGGCGAACCGCCGGGTGGTGCTGGCGAAGCCGATGTCGTACATGAACCTGTCGGGCGGGCCGGTGACGGCGCTGCGCGACTTCTACAAGGTGCCGACGGCGCATGTCGTGGCGATCCATGACGAGCTGGACATCGACTACGGGGTGCTGCGGCTGAAGATCGGCGGCGGCGACAACGGGCACAACGGCTTGAAGTCGATGACGAAGGCGATGGGCGCGGAGTACCACCGGCTGCGGTTCGGCATCGGGCGTCCGCCGGGGCGGATGCAGGTCGCGGACTTCGTCCTGAAGGACTTCTCGTCGACGGAGCGCAAGGAGCTCGACTACTTCGTGGACCGGGCGGCGGATGCCGTGGAGTGCCTGGTGACCGAGGGTCTTGAGCGGGCGCAGTCGGCGTACAACTCCTAGCGGGACTCCTCGGGGGACTCCGGCGGACTCCTGCGGGGCTCCGGCACGACTCCTGGCGCGTGTGCCGTACGACTGTACGATCGCGGGTCATGACGCACGTCCGTAACGCCGCCATGGCCCTCGTCGTCCTGCTGCTCCTCGTCGCGGGCGCCTGGTCGTCCTGGGGGACGGCCCAGCACGTCCTGCTGTCGAAGGGGCGTGAGCACGGCACGTTGACGGTGACCGGCTGCAACGAGGAGACGTGCAGCGGCCGTTACACGCCGGATTCCGCGGGGTCCTCGCACCACACGCTGACGATCGCGCATTCGGTGGCGGCGGAGAAGGGCGAGACGCTGCCGGTGGTGGTGAAGCCGGGCACGGGCGAGGCGGTCCGTACGGGCTGGGGCGGTGGTCTGCACGCGTGGCTTCCGCTGGGCGGGGCACTGCTGTTGGCGGCGCCGCTGGTCGGTGGCGGGCTGCGGCTGGTGCGGACGGGGTGGGGGTTCGCGGCCGCGGGGGCAGCGGTTCTGCTGGGCGCGTTCTTCGCACTCTGAGCATTTTCGGACACGGTGGCCGGATCCCACCGAATCGTTATCGTCCCTTGGGTTAAGGCCGACTTAAAGCAGCGGATAGGCTGCCCACGCCATCCCCCACGGCATATCCCTCATCCCACAGTTGGACGACAATGCGACGTTCTCTCATCTCCGCCGGCGCGCTCGTCGCGGCCGTTGCGGGCTCTCTGGTGCTGGCGCCGGCGGCCTCCGCCTCGGACGGCCACCACACCCTTCCCCTTCACCAGGCCAAGGACCTTCCGCTGACCGCCACCGGGTGGACCGGCGACAAGGAGAAGGTCTGCGGTGACATCCCGACCGGCCAGGACGGCTGGCACTTCGTCCTGCCGGGCAGCGGCAAGGGCGACAGCGCCGTGTTCACCAAGCTGACCGTGACCTTCGAGCCGGGCGGCACGCAGGTCATCACGGACTTCGGTCCGCCGTCCGACAAGCACGCCTACGTGGGCTCCGCGCCCGGCGCCAAGCTGGTCTCCGCCGAGGCCGAGGTCTCCGCCGAGGTCAAGCAGGGCTGGTTCAACCTCTCGCACACCTGCCCGGCGAGCACCACGCCGAGCGAGACCCCGTCGGGCACCCCGAGCGGCACGCCGTCCGGCACCCCGAGCGGGACCCCGTCGGGCACCCCGTCGGGCACCCCGTCCACGTCGGAGTCCCCGAGCTCGTCGGTCTCCCCGAGCTCCTCGACGTCCCCCTCGGAGAGCTCCGCCGCGGGCCAGCCCACGCCGAGCGCCTCCACCTCCGCCGAGGGCGGCCTCGCCGAGACCGGCTCCAGCGCCCCCGTCGGCATCCTCGCGGCCGTCGCCGTCGCGCTCGCGGGTGCCGGTGCGTTCCTCGTGATGCGCCGCCGCAAGGCCCAGCAGCACTGATGTAGCGCCCGAACGACGACGGTGCCCCCGTCGGAGCCTGGCTCCGGCGGGGGCACCGTCGTTCGTGCGGGAAGGGATCAGCCGGTGTTGCGCAGACCCGCCGCCACGCCGTTGACGGTGAGCAGCAGCGCGCGGGAGAGCAGCGGGTCGGGGTCCTCGCCGCGCTCGGCGGCGGCCCGCTGACGGTGCAGCAGGGCGACCTGGAGGTAGGAGATCGGGTCCAGGTAGGCGTCGCGGATGCCGAAGGTCTGCTGGAGCACCGGGTTGGAGTCGAGCAGCTGCTCGCCGCCCGTCACCTTGAGGACTTCCTGGACCGTCAGCCGGTGCTCGGCCTCGATGGTCTCGAAGACGTGCTTGAGCTCGTCGGGCACGAGGGTGTCGACGTAGTGGCCGGCGATCCGCAGGTCGGTCTTGGCCAGCGTCATCTCGACGTTGGAGAGGAAGTTGCGGAAGAAGCCCCACCGCTCGTACATCTCGCCGAGGACGGCGTCCAGGCCGGTTTCGCGCAGGGCCTTCAGGCCGGAGCCGACGCCGAACCAGCCGGGGACGATCTGGCGGGACTGGGTCCAGCCGAACACCCACGGGATGGCGCGGAGTCCGTCGAGGCCTGCGCCGGAGTCGGGGCGGCGCGAGGGGCGCGAGCCCAGGTGCAGGTCGGCGAGCTGGTCGACCGGCGTGGAGGCGAAGAAGTACGCGGGCAGGTCGGGGTCCTCGACCAGGCGCCGGTACGCGGAGTGGGCGGCGTCGGAGACGGTGTCCATGGCCGCGTCCCAGCGGGCCAGGGCTTCGTCGGACTGGCGGGGCGCGGTGTGCAGGGCGGAGGCCTGCAGCGTGGCCGCGACGGTCAGTTCGAGGTTCTCCCGGGCCAGGGACGGGATGAGGTACTTGTCGGAGATGACCTCGCCCTGCTCGGTCACCTTGATCTCGCCCTCCAGGGTGCCCCAGGGCTGGGCGAGGATCGCGTCGTGCGAGGGGCCGCCGCCGCGGCCGACGGTGCCGCCGCGGCCGTGGAAGAGGCGCAGTCGGACGCCGTAGCGGTGGGCGACGTCGCGGAGCCGGCGCTGGGCTCGGTGGATCTCCCACTGGGAGGTGGTGATGCCGCCGAACTTCGAGGAGTCCGAGTAGCCGAGCATGACCTCCTGGACGTCGCCGCGCAGCGAGACGAGGCGCCGGTAGGAGGGGTCGGCGAGCATGTCGTTGAGGATGACGTCGGCGGCCTTGAGCTCGTCGGTGGTCTCCAGGAGCGGCACGATGCCGATCTTGGCCCAGCCGGCGTGCAGGTCGATGAGGCCGGCCTCGCGGGCGAGGACGGTGGCGGCGAAGACGTCGTCGGCGCCCTGGCACATCGAGATGATGTACGACTCGATGACCTCGGGCCCGAAGACCTCCAGGGCGCGCTTGACGGTCCGGAAGACGCCGAGGGTCTTCTGGCCGGCGGCGTCCAGCGGCGCGGGGGTGGGCGCGAGCGGGCGGCGGGAGCGGAGCTCCTTGGCGAGCAGCTTCTGCCGGTAGTCGCGCGGCATGTCGGCGTAGCGCCAGGACTCCTCGCCGAGCCGGTCGAAGAGCTGGCCGAGGGCGTGGTGGTGGGCGTCGGCGTGCTCGCGGACGTCCATGGTGGCGAGCTGGAGGCCGAAGGCGGCGAGGGTGCGGATGGTGCGGTCCATGCGGCCGTCGGCGAACAGGCCGCCGCGGTGCTCGCGCAGCGAGGTCTGGACCAGGGTGAGGTCGCGCAGCAGTTCGGCGGTGCCGAGGTAGTCGCGGCCCTCCTGGTGCGGGGTGCCCTTGGCGAGGCGCTCGCGGGTGTTGAGGAGCTTCTGCCGGACGCAGGTGACCTTGAGCCGGTAGGGCTCCTCGGCGTTGAGGCGCTTGTAGCGGGGGCTGATCTCGGGCAGCCGCTCCAGGTCGGCCTGGAGGGACTCCAGGAGCTCCTCGGTGGCGCCGGCGTAGCGGATGGAGTTGGAGAGCAGTCCGCGCAGGAAGTCGACGAGTTCGAGGGCGTCGGTGATGCCGTGCTCGTGCTGGAGGATCAGCACGTCCCAGGTGACCTGCGGGGTGACGTTGGGGTTGCCGTCGCGGTCGCCGCCGATCCAGGTGCCGAAGGTGAGCGGGCGGGTGCCGGCGGGCAGCTCGAAACCGACGCGCTCCAGCTCGGCGGCGAGGTCCTCCAGGACGTCGCCGACGGCGTTGCCGTGCAGCTCGTCGAGGTAGTAGATGGCGTTGCGGGCCTCGTCGGCCGGCTCGGGCCGGACGACCCGCAGCTCGTCGGTCTGCCAGATGAGGTCGATGTTCTCGGCGAGCCGCAGGTCGTGGCGGCGCCGGTCGGCCTCGATGACCGGGGTCTCCAGGAGAGCGGCGATCCGGCGGAGCTTGTTGAGCACCGAGCGGCGCGCGGCCTCGGTGGGGTGGGCGGTGAAGACCGGCCGTACGTTGAGGTTCTTGATCGTCTCGCGTACGTGCGCGGGGTCGCCGTCCTTGAGCATGTCGGCGGTGCGGGCGAGCAGGCCGCCCTCGGCCGCGCGCCTCTCGCGCATCTCGCGGCCGCGGTGCACCTGCTCGGTGACGTTGGCGAGGTGGAAGTAGGTGGAGAACGCCCGTACCAGCCGGCCGGCGGTCTCGAGCTCGACGCCGCGCAGCAGCTCGGCGGCGGCCTCGCCGTCCTCGCGGGTGAGGCGGCGGACGTTCTCGACGAGTTCGAGGAGCTCCGGACCCTCCTGGCGGACGAGGGTCTCGCCGAGGAGATCGCCCAGTCGGCGGATGTCGGAGCGCAGCTCGGCGCTGGCGGTGGAGGTCTGGTCGGCACTGCTCACAGGTGCGGCTCCTTGCAGTGTTTGAGCACGTCTGGAGGGGTACTGCAGGCTTGCGGACCGCGCTGTCCGACGCACCCAGGATAGGTGTCGGTCTTCGCGGCGCGGCGGACGCCCCGGCTTTGGCGCTCTTGCCGGGGGCCGACGCGCTGCCATACTTACGTCGCCGTAGGTTACGGGACCGTAGCCACGGCCCCTTTTCCGTACGCACCCTCACCCTCACCCCCCAGGGGACACCCATGACCACAAGCCCCGAGGTGACCTCGGAGTCCGAGGTGCTCGACACCGCTCAGGCCCTGCCCTCCGCCACGCTGGGCGGGGACAACAAGCGTTCGATCGAGCAGATCACGCTGCTGCTGTTCATCACGGTGCCCTTCCTCGCTCTGGTCGCGGCGGTGCCGCTGGCCTGGGGGTGGGGGGTGAGCTGGCTCGATCTGGGGCTGATGACGGCGATGTACTTCATCGGATGTCACGGCATCACGATCGGCTTCCACCGCTATTTCACGCACGGCTCCTTCAAGGCGAAGCGCCCGCTGCGGATCGCGCTGGCGGTCATGGGCTCGCTGGCCGTCGAGGGGCCGCTGGTCCGCTGGGTGGCGGACCACCGCAAGCACCACAGGTTCTCCGACGCGCAGGGCGACCCGCACTCTCCGTGGCGGTTCGGCGAGACGGTCCCGGCCCTGATGAAGGGCCTGTGGTGGGCGCACATCGGCTGGATGTTCGACGAGGAGCAGACGCCGCAGCAGAAGTACGCGCCGGACCTGATCAAGGACCCGGCGATCCGGGCGGTCTCGCGCCAGTTCGTCCTGTGGACCGTCGTGTCGCTGGCGGTCCCGCCGCTGGTGGGCGGGCTGGTGACGATGTCGTGGTGGGGGGCGTTCACGGCCTTCTTCTGGGGCTCGCTGGTGCGCGTCGCCCTGCTCCACCACGTCACGTGGTCGATCAACTCGATCTGTCACGCGGTCGGCAAGCGCCCGTTCAGGTCGCGGGACCGCTCGGGCAACGTGTGGTGGCTCGCGGTGCTGTCCTGCGGGGAGTCCTGGCACAACCTGCACCACGCGGACCCGACCTCCGCCCGGCACGGGGTCCTCAAGGGCCAGGTCGACTCCAGCGCGCGGCTGATCCGCTGGTTCGAGCAGCTGGGCTGGGCGTACGACGTGCGCTGGCCGGCGCAGGCGAGGATCGACGCCCGCCGCCAGGGTGTGTCCGCCGACGCGGCATGATGGAGGATGTGGCGATCGACGGCAGTTCCCCCAGCACGAGCGAGCAGAAGCCCAGGCGTGGCCGCCGGGTGAGGATGACGGGCGCGGAGCGTCGTGAACAGCTCCTCGACATCGGGCGCACGCTGTTCGCCGAGAAGGGCTTCGAAGGCACCTCGGTGGAGGAGATCGCGGCGAAGGCGGGCGTCTCCAAGCCGGTGGTGTACGAGCACTTCGGCGGCAAGGAGGGTCTGTACGCGGTAGTGGTGGACCGGGAGATGCGCCAGCTCCTGGACATGGTCACGGGCGCGCTGACCGCCGGCCACCCGCGGGAGCTCCTCGAACAGGCCGCGTTCGCCCTCCTCGACTACATCGAGCGCTACACCGACGGTTTCCGCATCCTGGTCCGCGACTCGCCGGTCGCCCAGTCCACGGGCACCTTCGCCTCGCTGATCAGCGACATCGCCACCCAGGTGGAGGACATCCTGGGTCTGGAGTTCAAGGCCCGCGGCTTTGATCCGAAGCTGGCGCCGCTGTACGCGCAGGCGCTGGTCGGCAGCGTGGCGCTGACCGGCCAGTGGTGGCTGGACGTCCGCAAGCCGAAGAAGGCCGAGGTGGCGGCCCATCTGGTCAATCTGGCCTGGCACGGCCTGGACGGTCTGGAGCAGAAGCCCCGGCTGATAGGGCACCGCAAGAACTGAGCACCGGGGGCGGGGCGCCGGAAGGCGCCCCGCCCCCGGATCACTCCAAGGGCTCCAGGAACTCCAGCCGGTTGCCGACCGGGTCCTCGGAGTAGAAGCGCCGGTGCCCCGGCAAATTGTCGTCCCAGACCACCTGGGCCCCGTGTCTCTCCAGGCGGGCCGCGTAGTCGGCGATCCCTTCGACCCGCAGCCCCGGGTGGGCCTTCCTGGCGGCCCGGAAGTCTTCTTCCACCCCCAGATGGAGCTGTACGGCTCCGGAGCCGAACCAGCAGCCGCCGCGGGCGGCGAGCACGGGCGGCTTGGGGATCTCGGTCATGCCCAGGACCGTCACGTAGTAGTCACGCAACAGCGGCTCGCTCCCGGCCGGAGCGGCGAGCTGGACATGGTCGACGGCTCGTAACATCAGGCGCCCTTCCTTGCGACGGCGAAGATCCTGCGGAACGGGAACGCGGTGCCGTGGGGACCCGGCGGATAGACCTCGCGCAGCCGTTCCCGGTACTGGGCGAGGAAGGCCTCGGTGGCCGCCGGGTCGTCCCTCAGGGCGGTCAGCACGGGCCGCAGGGCGGTGCCCTTGACCCAGTCCAGGACCGGGTCCTCCCCCACGAGCGTCTGGTGGTAGGTGGTCTCCCAGACGTCGGTCTCGCAGCCGAGGTCGGCGAGCCGCTGCAGGTACTCGCCGGGCTCCAGGATGTGCACGAAGCGCCGCCCCTGGTCCCCGACCCGGTCGCGCCACTCGGGGCTCTCGCAGAGCTCCCCGAGGAGGGCGTGGCTGGGCGAGGTGAAGTTCCCCGGCACCTGGAAGGCGAAGGTGCCGCCGGGCCGCAGCCCGTCGATCCAGATCGCGAAGGACTCGGGGTGGTTGGGCACCCACTGGAGGGCCGCGTTGGAGACGATCAGGTCGTACGGCTCCTCCGGGGTCCAGTGGGCCGCGTCGGCCGGGCGGAAGTCGAGCCAGCCGCCGCCCTCGGTGGTGCCGGCCCAGTCCTTCTCGGCCCGCTCCAGCATCTCCGGAGACAGGTCGAAGCCGGTGATGTGCGCGTCGGGCCAGCGCTCGGCGAGGAGCACGGTGACGTTGCCGGGCCCGCAGCCGAGGTCGGCGATACGGGCGGGACGTGCCTGGTTCGGCAGTTGCGGTATTCGGGCGAGCAGGTCGAGGAACGGACGGGTGCGGTGACTGGAGTGGCGCAGGTACTGCTGTGGGTCCCACGTTGGTGCGGCGGAGTCCACGGAATGCATGTTCGAAGCCCCCTTGCTGGAACGAGTTGCCGAAGCGGAACGGAGTTCCGGCCCGGTCCCTTCCCCATAGTCAAGAAGACTATATCTCGACATCAAGATACTTGATACCGAGAATCTCAAATACAAGAGACTTTATGTCAACAGACCCTCTACACTGATCGCCATGGAGGACGAGGTCGACCGACTGGTCGCTGCATGGCGCCGAGAGCGCCCGGACCTCGACGTGGAACCGCTCGAGGTGCTCAGCCGTGTCTCACGCCTGGCCCGGCACCTGGACCGCGCCCGTCGACTCGCCTTCTCCGAGCATCAGCTGGAGCCCTGGGAATTCGACGTCCTCACGTCGCTCCGGCGGGCCGGCGCGCCCTACCAGCTCTCCCCCGGACAGCTGCTCACCCAGACCCTGGTCACCTCGGGCACCATGACCAACCGCATCGACCGGCTCACCAAGAAGGGCCTCGTCGAACGGCTCCCGGACCCCAGCGACCGACGCGGGGTCCTGGTCCGGCTCACGCCCGAGGGCCGCGACCGCGCCGACCAGGCCCTGGCCGGGCTGCTCGCGCAGGAGCGGGCGATCCTGGCCCGCCTCTCGCGCACCGAGCGCGGCGAACTGGCGGCCCTGCTACGCCAGCTGACCGCCCCGTTCGACAACATCCCCGGCTAGCTCGTCCGCCGGCCCCACCCCGGCCCGGCGCGCCAGCGCGACCGCCGCCAGGGTGGAGTGCACCCCGAGCTTCCCCAGGACGTTCTGCATGTGCGTCCGCACGGTGTGCGGCGACAGGAACAGGCGCTCGGCGACCGCCTTCCGGCCGAGGCCGGCCACCATGCAGCGCAGCACCTCCCGCTCCCGCGGGGTCAGCGACTCGACGAGCCGCTCGCTCTCCGTACGGTGCCGGCGGGCCTCGGTCAGCTCCTTCAGGACCCCCGTCAGCAGGGCCGGCGGCAGATGGGTCTCGTCCCGCAGCACGCCCCGCACCACCGCGAGCAGCCGCTGCAGCGAGCAGTCCTTGGCCACCCACCCCCAGGCCCCGGCCTGCAGGGCGAGCGCCGCCCGACGCGCGTCGTCCTTCTCCGCGAGCACCACGGCCCGCACCCCGGGCCGCCCGGCCCGCACCTCGCTCACCAGCTCGACGCCGTCGGCACCGCCCAGGTCGGCGTCGACCAGCAGCACGTCGAAGCGCCGGCCCTCGGCCGACGCACGGTCCAGACAGCGCAGGGCGGCAGGTCCGCTTCCCGCAGCGGCGACGTCGACATCGGGCTCCGCCGCCAGGGCAGCGGCCAGCGACTCGGCGAAGACACGGTGGTCGTCCACCACCAGAACCCGGATGCGGGCCACGGACACCCCCAAGTGATCGAGGAACGGGCCGGCGCGGGTACGGCGCTCGGGACGGGTCCGCCGATCGCACGGCCGCCGCCGTGCCATGACTGTTACCCCGCCCCGGGCGCCGTACCCGGCGGCTCTCGATACCCCTGAAATCAGCACCGGCCCCCACCGGCGCTGCGCACCAGGGTACGGCCGGCGCACCGCGCAGGAGGCGAAAACGGCGAAGTCGCCGAACGTCGCGTCAGATCACCCGCCGCGCCCCCGCCGACGGCACCGCCGGGAAGACGGCCGGCGCGGCGAACCCGGCGTCGGCGAAGGCCTTCTCCACGGCGGCCGTGACCGGGGCGGCACGGTCCGCCTCGACGAGGACGACGGCCGAGCCGCCGAAGCCGCCCCCGGTCATCCGGGCCCCCAGGGCGCCGGCCGCCACGGCCGTCGCGACGACCAGGTCCAACTCCGCGCAGGACACGCGCAGATCGTCCCGGAGCGAGGCGTGTCCCTCGGTCAGCAGCGCGCCCACGGCGCGCGGGTCCCCCGCGTCGAGGAGCGCGATCGTCCGCCGCACCCGGTCGTTGTCGGAGACGACGTGCCGGACGTACCGCCGAACCGTTTCGTCGGTCAAACGCCCGAGCGCATCGGACAGTTGCACGGCTGGCACGTCGCGCAGCGTGCGCACGCCGAGCGCCCGCGCACCGGCCTCGCACCCGGCGCGCCGCTGCGCGTACGCGCCGTCCCCGAGCGCGTGCTTGACGCGGGTGTCGACGACGAGCAGGGACAGACCCTCGGTCGCGAGGTCGAACGGCACCTGCCGGTAGGCCAGATCACGCGTGTCGAGGAACAGCGCGTGCCCCTCGGCTGCGCACGCGGACGCCATCTGGTCCATGACCCCGCACGGCACGCCCACGAAGCCGTTCTCGGCCCGCTGGGCGACCACGGCGAGCTCGGAGCGCGAGAGCCCCAGCCCGTACAGGTCGTCGAGGGCGAGGGCGACGACGACCTCCAGAGCGGCGGAGGACGAGAGCCCGGCCCCCGTCGGCACCGTGGACGCCAGGTGCACGTCGGCGCCGGTCACCGGGTGCCCGGCCTCCCGCAGCACCCACACCACTCCGGCCGGGTACGCGGCCCAGCCGCCCTGCGCGCCGGGTTCCAGGGCGGCGACGTCGAGCTGGACCACGCCGCCCGTGACGTCCTGGGAGTGCAGCCGCAGCAGGCCGTCGTCCCTGCGGGACGCGGCGGCCACGGCCGTGTGCGGCAGGGCGAGCGGCAGCACGAAGCCCTCGTTGAAATCGGTGTACTCACCGATCAGGTTGACCCGCCCGGGAGCGGCCCAGACCCCTTCGGGGGCCGCCCCGTACAGCGCGGCGAACCCGTCCGCGACACCCGCCCCGACACCGCTCATCCCTACCCCTGCTCCTTCTTCCGTGCGAACGCCCACGCGTCCTCGACGATGGCCGCCAGATCCGGGCGGGACGGGGTCCAGCCGAGCCGCTCGCGCGCGGTACCGGCGGAGGCGACGAGCACGGCAGGGTCTCCGGCGCGGCGCTCGGCCATGACCTCGGGCACCGGGTGCCCGGTGACCTTGCGGACGGTCTCGACGACCTCCCGCACGGAGAAGCCGTTGCCGTTGCCGAGGTTGCAGACCAGGTGCTCGCCCGCGGTCATCGCGTCCAGCGCGAGCAGGTGGGCCTCGGCGAGGTCGGCGACGTGGATGTAGTCGCGGACGCAGGTGCCGTCGGGCGTCGGGTAGTCGTCGCCGTACACGTTGATGGCGTCCCGCTTGCCGAGCGCGACCTGCAGGACCAGCGGGATCAGGTGGGACTCGGGGTCGTGACGCTCGCCGCACTCCCCGTAGGCGCCGGCCACGTTGAAGTAGCGCAGCGAGACCGCGGCGAGGCCGTGGGCGGCGCACTCGCCGCTGATCATGTGGTCGACGGCGAGCTTGGTGGCGCCGTACGGGTTGGTCGGCGCGGTCGGCGCGGACTCGGTGATCGGCACGCTCTTCGGCTCGCCGTAGGTGGCGGCGGTCGACGAGAAGACGAGCTTGCGCACACCGGCCCCGCGCATGGCGGCGATGAGCGCCATGGTGCCGCCGACGTTGTTGTCCCAGTACTTCTCGGGCTTGGCGACGGACTCGCCGACCTGCGAGAAGGCGGCGAAGTGCAGCACGCCGTCGTACGAGGCGTCGAGCCACCGCGCGGCGTCCTGGATGCGCCCCTCGACGAACGCGGCCCCGGCGGGGACGCCCTCGCGGAAGCCGGTGGAGAGGTCGTCGAGGACGGTGACCTCGTGTCCCGCCTCCAGGAGGTGGGCGGCGACCGTGCTGCCCACGTAGCCGGCCCCACCCGTCACCAGGTACTTACTCAACTGCTTGCCACCTCTCGGAGTCTGTCGGCCGCGGACTCCGGCGACACGTCGTTCATGAACGCGCCCATGCCGGATTCGGTGCCCGCGAGGTACTTCAGCTTGCCAGAGGCCCGGCGGACGGTGAAAAGCTCGAGGTGCAGCGCGAACTCCTGCCGGTCGGCGCCGGTGACCGGCGCCTGGTGCCAGGCGGCGACGTAGGGCGTCGGCGGCTCGCCCGTACCGAAGATCCGGTCGAAGCGGCGCAGGAGCTCCAGATAGAGCCGGGGGAACTCCGTGCGGGCGCCCTCGCCGAGGCCGGTGAGGTCGGCGACCCGCCGGTGCGGGTAGAGGTGCACCTCGTACGGCCAGCGGGCTGCGTACGGCACGAACGCCGTCCAGTGCTCCCCGGCGAGGACCACCCGCTCGGCGCCCCGCTCCCGCTCCAGCACGTCGTCGAAGAGGTTGCGTCCGGTGCGGGCGCGGTGCGCGGCGGCGTTCCGCAGCATGGTGGCGGTGCGGGGGGTGGTGAAGGGGAAGGCGTAGATCTGTCCGTGCGGGTGGGCGAGGGTGACGCCGATCTCGGCGCCCCGGTTCTCGAAGCAGTAGACCTGTTCGACGCCGGGCCGGGCGGAGAGCTCGGCGGTGCGGTCGGTCCAGGCGTCGAGGACGAGGGCGGCCCGCTCCTCGCCCAGGTCGGCGAAGGACGCCCGGTGGTCGGAGGTGAAGCAGACGACCTCGCAGCGCCCGTCGGCGCCGGAGAGGGAGGGGAAGCGGTTCTCGAAGACGGCCACCTCGTAGTCCGCGGCCGGGATCTCGCTCTGCCACCGCGCGGTGGAGGGGCAGAGCGGGCAGCTGTCGGCGGGCGGGTGGTAGATCCGGCCCTGCCGGTGCGAGGCGATGGCGACGCTCTCGTCGAGCAGCGGGTCGCGGCGGACCTCGGAGGCGGAGGCGACGGGGTCGAGCGGCCGGCGGTCGACGGCGTCGCGGGCGGCGTCCTCGCGCGGGTCGCGCGAGTCGAAGTAGAGGAGCTCCCGCCCGTCGGCGAGGCGGGTGACGGTCTTCTTCACGGCGGGCGGCCTCCAACAGCCTCCAGCAAACAGAACCACCCATAAAAAACCACAATCAAACATCAAAGGTCAACACGCCACCCCGGCCGGCCACCCCTGAGGAGGACACCCCCGGAGGAGCTACGCGCGCTGCACCGGCACCCGGTCGAGGAGCCCCGTACGGGCCGCCAGCGCCGCCGCCTCGAGGCGCGACCCGACCCCCAGCTTCATCAGCACCCGCTGCACGTGCGTGCGCGCCGTGCTCGGCGCGATCGCCATCCCCGCGGCGATCACCCGGGTGTCCTCCCCCTCGGCCACCCGGACCAGGACCTCCGCCTCGCGCGGGGTCAGCAGCCGCAGCAGCCGCTGCGCCTCGTCGTCCGGCTGGGCCGCCGGGTTCAGGAGCTCGGCGAACGCGCTCTGGATGAGCTGCGGCGCCACCGCCGCCTCCCCCGCCCGCGCCTTCACCAGGGCGCGCTCGACCCCCTCGATGCGCTCGTCGTGCCGCACGTACCCGGAGGCTCCGGCCGCGAAGGCCGCGGCGATCCCGCGCGGCGAGGGCACCGGCCCCAGGACCACGACCGCCACCTGCGGCCGCTCCCGCTTGATCCGCGCGACCGGGTCGAAGGTGCCCGGCTCGGCGGGCGCCGACGTGCCGAGCAGGCAGACCTCCGGCGCGCGGCTCACCACCAGCTCCGCGGCCCCGGCCACCGGCGCGGCCGCGGCGAGCACCCGGTGCCCGCGCAGCTTCAGCGCCGAGGCCAGCGCCTCCGCGTGCAGTCTGTGGTCGTCGACCACCATGAGCCGAACGCCCATCGATCCTCCCCCATCCCCATGCACGGGCCGGCCGTCCCCCGGCCACCCTGCTGCCCGGCAACGTACACACTCCCCCGCCCCGCTTTGCCCCAATCGCGACGACCGCCCTGCCCGGAACACACGAAAGGGGCCCCTCCGTGAACGGAGGGGCCCCCTTCCAGGGCTCTCGGGAAGCCGACGGGGACGTCAGCCGGCCGTCGAGAACGCCACGGCCAGATACTTCTTGCCGTACGCGGAGGTCTCGGTCTTGGTCTTGCTGATCAGCGTGTCCGAGACGAACAGCCGCCCGTCGGCGTACCGGAACTCGGCGCCGATCGAGCTGAAGCTCGTCTCGGCGTCCCGGTTCGTCTTGTCCGACGGGTTCTCCATGAGCAGCGTCGGCTTCATCGTGCCGCCGTCGATGGAGACGACCTGCCCGCCCTTGTCGTACGGCGGCCACTTGTACGCGATGAGGTTCCCGCCGTCCATGCGCAGCGGGATCAGGTTGTAGCGGTCGCCCGCGTCCGTCTTCTCCGGCAGCATCTTCCCGTCGGCCAGGTCGAAGGCGACGATCTCGTTGGTCTCGTCGCCGTACTCGCCCGTGCTGCCCTCGTGCTCCTCGGTCGGCAGGTAGAGCCGCCCGTTGCCGACGAGGACCTGGGTGCAGCCCTCGACCCTGGTGGAGCGGCAGCGCGGCGCGTAGCGCTTGGAGTCCGCCGTGATCTTCGCCTTCAGCTTCCCGGTCTTCTCGTCGATGGAGAAGAAGTCCGAGACGCCGCTGCCGTCCTCGGAGGCGTCGTTGACGTCGGCCGCCACGACCAGCGGCTTGGTGGACACGACGGCGGCGAAGTCGACGCCCGGGGGCATCTTGTACTGCGAGACCGGCTGCCCGGACAGCGGGTTGAGGGTCTGGACCGTGACCGTCGGGTCGTCGTACGTACCGCACTTGCGGACCGCGACGAGGCCGCCCTCGCCGCCGCCGTAGCCCAGGTCCTCGCAGTTCCCGGCGTTGGCCTGCGGCTTCCAGCGCGGGTTGCCGTTGGCCAGGTCGAAGGCCGCGCCGCCGTCCAGGCCGCCGGCCGCCACGGTCTGGCCGTGCAGGGTGACCTCCGAGAAGGACACCTTCTTGTCGCCGGCGGTGCCGCCGGTGATCGAGGTCTGCCACACCAGCTTGCCGGTGGCGAGGTCGACCAGGCCGACCTCGGTGCAGGGCTGGAAGAAGCGCGGCGCGACCCGCTTGGTCGCCTCGAAGAGGACCGGCACCTTGAAGTCGGCCGTCATGTGCCGCGAGGCGCCGCAGACCTGGCCGGTCAGCGGCAGGGTCCACAGGGCCGTGCCCTTGTCCCGGTCGTAGCCGACCACCGAGTTGACGCCCGTCTTCACGTACGCCTTGTCGGTGATCCAGGAGCCGGAGACGTCGGTGACGTCCGGCACCGACGGCAGCGGCAGCTGGAAGGCCGCCTTGGACTTGGTGTCCGCCGGGACCTTCTCCTTGCCGCCCCCGCCGACGCCACCCGAACCGCCGTCCTTGCCGCCGGTGGCGGCACCAGAGCTGCCCTGGGCGGTCGGCTCCTCGTCACCTCCGCCGGAGTTGGCGTACCAGAGGCCGCCGCCGATGAGCAGCGCGACGGCCACGACCGCCGCGATGACGATCTGCAGCTGGGCGGACAGCTTCCTGCCGCCGCCGGGAGCCCCCGGCGCGGCCTGCTGCGGCACCTGCGGGTACTGCGGCTGCGTCGGGTAGCCGTACGGCGGCTGGACCGGCTGCTGCGGCTGCGTCGGGTAGCCGTACGGCTGCGGCTGCTCCTGCTGCGGCGGGTAGCCGTACGGCGGCTGCTGCGGCTGCTCCTGCTGCTGCGGGGGCTGCTGAGGGTAGCCGTACGGCTGCTGGGGCTGCTGCGGGTAGCCGTACGGCGGCTGGGCCGGCGGCTGCTGCGGCGGGGGCGTCGGCGCGCCGAACCCGCCCGGCGGGGGGTCCTGCGGCGCGCCGAAACCGCCCGGGGGCGGCCCCGGGGGCTGGTTGGGCGGTGGCGGCGGCTGCGTCATGGCGTGGGTTCCTCGGAGGGTTCGGTGGACGGACGGGACGGGCGGGGCGTCACTTGCCGTAGGCCATCATCGTCTTGGTCTCCTTCTCCGCCTTGTCGTTGGAGGCGGAGACCCGGCCGGCCGCGATCACGAACGTGCCGTTGGACCAGGCGTATCCGGCGTCGTAGAAGGAGCTCTCGAGGTCGGTGACCGCCGCCTGGTGCTGGAGCAGCACCTTGGGGGCGCCGCCCGTCGGGGCGATGGTCGCGACCGCGCCGCCGGTGTCGTACCGGGGCTCGATGTAGACCAGCACCTCGGAGCCCTCCATGCGCAGCGGCTTCATCTGCTGCTCACCGGGCGCCTTGGAACGCCACTTGGCCTTGCCGGTGTTGAGGTCGAAGGCGACGACCTCGTTGGGCGTGCCGTACTGGGTGTCGGTCGCCATGTAGAAGGTGTTCTGGTCGGCGGCCACACCGGTGCAGCCCTGGAGGTTCTTGCCGAAGACGACGAAGGTGCCGCCGCAGCGCGGGGCGAACTTGTCGTTGCCGCCCTGGATCTGCGAACGCTCCTTGCCGGCGGCCGTGAGCGAGAAGATCGCCCACTTCTTCTCCTCGCGCTGCGTGGCGGAGACGACCAGCGGGTCGACCGAGTAGACCCGGTCCACCTCCCAGTTGGTCTGCAGCTTGAAGGTCCACTTGGGCTTGCCGGTGTTCGGGTCGACCTCGCTGACCGCGTGCGACTCCTTGTTCACGTCACCGGAGGGGCACTTGGAGGCGGCGATCAGCTTGCTGCCGCCCGCGTAGGCGTAGGGCTTGCAGCCGCTCGTGGGCGAGGTGAAGAGCTGCTTGCCGTCGGCCATCGAGAAGCCGTACGCGGAGCTGGAGCCGGACGCCGTCACCGTGTTGCCGCTGATGGCGAGGGTGTTGTCGGAGAACGCGAAGAGGCCGGTCGGCTTGGGGATGGACTTCTTCCAGCCCGCCTTGCCGGTCTTGAGGTCGACCTGCTGCATCTCCAGGCACTTGGCCTTGTCGCCCGCCTTGTCCTTGTAGGCGAAGACCATGAGGCCGTTCGCGTTCGGCTCCGGCGGGGCGGCGCACAGCTCGTAGGGCACGTCGATGTGCCACTTGGCGGAGCCGTCGGCGAGGCTGTAGCCGTCGATGCCCTTGTACATGGCCTTGACGACGGTGTCGCCGACGATCCACGGGCCGTACACGTCGGCGCCGTTCTTGGGCAGGTCGGTGTTGTTGGCGAGCAGCCAGTTGATCTTCGCCTCGCCGTCCTTGCGGCCGGCGTTGAGGTCCTCGGGGCCGCCCTCCTCGCCGTCGCCCTTGCCGTCGCCCTTGTCGACGGACTCGGTCGGCTTCGGGCCGGTGGGGGCGGAGCTGGTCGGCTGGGCGACCGGGTCCTTGTCGTCCCCGCCGCTGACGGCGAGCCAGGTGCCCCCGCCGACCACGAGCAGCGCGGCGGCGGCCACGGCGACGACGAGGCCGGGCTTGCCCTTGAAGGGGTTCTTGCCGCCACCCGCGGCGGGCGCGGCCGACATGCCGGCGGTCGGGTAACCGCCGTAAGGGTTCTGCTGACCGTAGGGGCCGGGCTGCTGGCCGTACGGGCCCGGCTGCTGGGCATAGGGTCCGGGCTGCTGGGCGTACGGGCCGGGCGCCTGCTGCGGAGGGCCGTAGGGGCCCGGCTGCTGCGGGGCCTGCTGCGGGTAGCCGTACGGGCCGGGCTGCGCGGGCGGCGCGGTCTGCGGCGGCACCGGAGGCTGCTGCGGGGCGGCCTGCGGCGGCGCAGCGGCCGGAGACTGCGGCGGCACCGGAGGCGCCTGCGGCGGCACCGGTGGGGCCTGCGGTGGCACCGGCGGGACGTTCTGGCCCGTGTTCGGGTTCGGGTCCGGAGCGCCGAAGCCCCCCGGCGGCTGGTTGCTGGGCGGCTGGGTCATCAGCGCTTCCCCCTTGATGTGAGCGGGTTTTCTTTCTACCACTCACGGGATGGCGCAAAAGCGACCGGTCCGTCCCTTGTACCCAAGGGAGGACCGGCCCGTGATGCCCTCGTTACGCGTCCTCTACGACATCTCTACGCGTCCTCGGCCAGTTCCAGCCAACGCATCTCCAACTCCTCGCGTTCACCGGCGAGTCCCCGGAGCTCCGCGTCGAGCTTCGCCACCTTCTCGAAGTCCGTGGCGTTCTCGGCGATCTGGGCGTGCAGCTTGGCCTCCTTCTCGGAGACCTTGTCGAGCTGCCGCTCGACCTTCTGCAGCTCCTTCTTCGCGGCGCGCGCGTCGGCGGCGGACTTCTCCTTGACCGGGGCGGCCGCGGGAGCGGGCATCGCCGCCTCGATCATCTTCTGCCGCCGCTCCAGGTACTCGTCGATGCCGCGCGGCAGCATGCGCAGCGTCCTGTCGCCGAGCAGGGCGAAGGTGCGGTCGGTGGTGCGCTCGAGGAAGAACCGGTCGTGGGAGATGACGACCATCGAGCCGGGCCAGCCGTCGAGCAGGTCCTCCAGCTGGGTCAGGGTCTCGATGTCGAGGTCGTTGGTGGGCTCGTCGAGGAAGAGCACGTTGGGCTCGTCCATGAGGAGGCGGAGCAGCTGCAGACGGCGCCGCTCGCCACCGGACAGGTCGCCGACCGGTGTCCACTGCTTCTCCTTGGAGAAGCCGAACTGCTCGCAGAGCTGACCGGCCGTCATCTCACGGCCCTTGCCGAGGTCGACCCGGTCGCGGACCTGCTGCACGGCCTCCAGGACGCGCAGCTCGGCGGGGAGCTCGGTGACGTCCTGGGAGAGGTAGGCGAGCCGCACGGTCTTGCCGACGACGATCCGGCCGGCGGCGGGCTGCGTCTCGCCCTCGGAGAAGGCGGCGTCGGCCAGGGCGCGCAGCAGCGAGGTCTTGCCGGCGCCGTTGACGCCGACCAGGCCGATGCGGTCGCCCGGGCCGAGCTGCCAGGTGAGGTGCTTGAGCAGTTCCTTGGGCCCGGCGGTGACGGACACGTTCTCCAGGTCGAAGACGGTCTTGCCGAGGCGGGCGTTGGCGAACTTCATCAGCTCGCTGGTGTCGCGCGGCGCCGGCACGTCCGCGATGAGCGCGTTGGCGGCCTCGATGCGGAAGCGCGGCTTCGACGTGCGGGCCGGGGCGCCGCGGCGCAGCCAGGCGAGCTCCTTGCGGACCAGGTTCTGCCGCTTGACCTCTTCGGTGGCGGCGATCCGCTCGCGCTCGGCGCGGGCGAAGACGTAGTCGGAGTAGCCGCCCTCGTACTCGTAGACGGAGCCGCGCTGCACGTCCCACATGCGGGTGCAGACCTGGTCGAGGAACCAGCGGTCGTGGGTGACGCAGACGAGCGCGGAGCGCCGGTTCTGCAGGTGCTGGGCGAGCCAGGCGATGCCCTCGACGTCGAGGTGGTTGGTGGGCTCGTCGAGGACGATCAGGTCCTGGTCCTCGATGAGCAGCTTGGCGAGGGCGATGCGCCGCCGTTCGCCGCCGGAGAGCGGGCCGATCACGGTGTCGAGGCCGTTCTCGAAGCCGGGCAGGTCGAGCCCGCCGAAGAGCCCGGTGAGCACGTCGCGGATCTTGGCGCTGCCGGCCCACTCGTGGTCGGCCATGACGCCGATGACCTCGTGCCGGATCGTGGCCTTCGGGTCGAGCGAGTCGTGCTGCGTGAGCACGCCGAGCCGCAGGCCGCCGCTGTGCGTGATGCGTCCGGTGTCGGCCTCCTCCAGCTTGGCGAGCATCCGGATGAGGGTGGTCTTGCCGTCGCCGTTGCGGCCGACGACACCGATCCGGTCCCCTTCGGAGACGCCGAGGGAGACCCCGTCGAGCAGCGCACGGGTGCCGTACACCTTGCTGACGGACTCGACATTGACCAGGTTGACGGCCATTTCACTCCTGTGGCGGGGCATGCGATCGACGTCCAAGGGTACGTCGGGGGCCGGAACACGGACCGCGCGGCACTTCATCACTCTTTGTGATGACGTGATCCGGAACCGGCCGCCACCGTGGAGGCCAGGTCGCGGAATCCCGCCGCATGGGAGGAACCATGGCTGCCGAGCCGGCGACCAGGCCGGGACCCGAGTGCGCCGAGCGTTGGCCGAGGCCGCCGCAGGACGGCTGGACCGTCGACGACCTGCTCACCCCGCCCGGCCTCCCGCCGCACACCGGCGGTCTGGAGCGAGGTCGAGCTGCCCGACCTCGACGCCCTGGACCGGCGGGCCGCCGCGACCGCCATGGCGGGCAGCACGCACGCGATGCCCACCCGGCACCCGTGGCTCGGCCAGGCCTTCGGCAGCCACCTGCTCTACGGCCCCGGCACGTCCCGGTACGACGACCACAGCCTCGCCCTGTACGAGCGGGCGGGCTTCTCCCCCGCCGACGCCGACCGGGCCGCGGCGACCGTCTTCGTCCTCGTCCTCGGCAGCGCCCTCGGCGCTGCCGCGCAGGTCTCGCTGACCCGGCGCCTGAGCAGGAGCGGAGACCCGGAGAAGGAGCTGGCCGACACCATGGCGGCGGCGACCGAGGTCGCCATGGCCTTTCCGCGGCTGCGCGAACGCATCGGCGGCAGCGCCGCGGCCGAGTACGCCGCGGGGCCCGACAGTGCCTTCGACTTCGGACTGGGGTCCGTCCTGGACGGCTTCGAGGCCCGGCTGGCGGCGGGCTGAGTCGCGTCCCGTCGGTCAGGCCTCGTCAGGGCGGTGCCGGGCGCCGCGAGCCCGGCGTGACCGGCGGGACGCCCCCCGGGGGCCGGTCCGGCCGATCAGGGCCGGTCAGGAGCGGGCCCGGCCGCACCCTGGAAGCGGCCGGCCCGCTCCACCAGGAACCAGCCGGCGAGGGCCGTCGCGACGGCGGCCGGGGCGGTCACCCGGACCGCGACGAGGGTCGCCGTGTGACCCTCCAGGAGGCCGCCGAAGCCGGTCATCGACAGGCCGAGGACGCCGAACAGGGCGAGCGTGATGCCGAGTGCGGCGAGGGGGCCGCCGGTGCCGGTCGCCGGGGCGGCCGGCACCGGGTGCTCGAAGCGGCGGAAGACGCCGACCAGCAGGGCGGTGAGGGCGGCCGCGGCGACGATCCGCAGCGGGACCTGGGCCCACCAGGCGCCCGTCGCGGGCTCCGGGAGCCGTACGCCGAGGGCGAGCAGCGCCCCGTACACACCGAGCATCGCCGTCAGGTGCCACAGGAACGCGGTCATCGCGATCCCGTTCGCGGCGACGACCCCGCGCCACACCCGCGCCCGGGCCGTGAACCGGGCGCCCGGGCCCTTCAGGAGCTCGACCGCGCCGACCAGCCACAGGCCGTGGCAGAGCAGGGCGAGGGTCGGCGGGGCCATGTTCGAGACGCGCTCTCCCGGCATGCCGACCATGGACAGCGGATACGGCCCGAAGGTCACCAGCAGCGCCGCGCCCGCGAGACCCGCGCCCGCGAGGAGCGCCGGACGGCGGATCATGCCGTCGGCGCGCAGGAAGCCGAGCTGGTGGACCGCCAGCCAGACGAGCGCGAAGTTCAGGAACTCGACGTAGGGCACCCCCGCCGCGAACCGCAGCACGTCCACCAGGACCGCGCCCGCGACCAGCCCCGCGAACGCGCCCCACCCGTACCTCTCGTGGAGCCTGAGCAACGGCGGCGTGAAGGCCACCATCGCCAGGTAGATGCCGATGAACCACAGCGGCTGGGTGACGAGGCGCAGCGCGACCCCGGCCAGACCCCCGTCGGCGCCGAGCAGTTGGACGCCGAGCGCCAGCGCGCCCCACGCCCCGATGAACACCATGGTGGGCCGCAGCAGCCGCTGCAGCCGGGCGCGCAGGAAGGCCGCGTACTGCGGGCGCGAGCGGTGCGCGAGGGCGTGCGAGAAGCCGCCGACGAAGAAGAAGACCGGCATGACCTGGAGGCCCCAGGTCAGGACCTGGAGGCCGGGCACGACGGCGAGCAGGTTCCCGACCTGCCCGTCGCCGGTGACGGCCGCCATCAGCCAGTGCCCGAGCACGACGACCGCGAGCGAGGCGACCCGCAGGAGGTCGACGTAGCGGTCCCGGGTCGCCGGTGTCGCGGCAGCGAGGTCACGCGCGCTGATTCCCATGGCCGTACGGTCGCGTGCGGCACCGGTCCGCCGTCAGAGCGCGGATACTCAGCCGCACATGAGTACGGTCGCTCTTCGTCATGACGTGACCCGGAGCGGGCCGCTCCGGGTGGAGGGCAGGCCGAAGAATCCCGCCCCTGGGAGAAACCGAGTACGACGGGCTCCGCCCCACGGCCGACGGCCTGTGCCAACCGGGCCCATGCCGTCGGCCACGCGAGCGACCTCCCGGCCCCGGCTGCCGACACCGCGAACCGACCACCCGTCATCTTCGTGTCGTGTCGCAACCCCCCGAGGAGAGTCCCATGCCCCGCCTCCCCCGCCTGGCCACAGCCCTCGCGGTCACCGCCGCATTCACCGTGCTCGCCGCGGGAACGGCGGTGTCCGCCGGTGATCCCACCGTGTCGGACCCCCGCGTCGTCGCCCACTTCGACTTCGCCGCCGGCCAGACGCCCGAGAACATCGCGCTCGAACCCGACGGCTCGGCCGACCTCACCTTCGCCTACGCCCACCAGGTCGCCCGCGTCGACAAGGACGGCACCACGGAGGTCCTCGCCACCCTGCCCGACGTGGCGAACCCGCAGACGCCCAACATCGGCGCCGCCGTCACCACCGGCATCGCCCGCGCCCACGACGGCACGCTCTACGTCGCCTACGCCACCGGCACGGCCGCGGAGAACGGCATCTGGCGCATCCCTCCGGGCGGCACCCCCGAGCTGATGGCCCATCTGCCGGCCGACGGACTCCCCAACGGCATCGCGCTCGACGAGGAGTGCGGCACGATCTACGTCGCCGACTCGGTGCGCGGCGTGGTGTGGCGCGTGCCGGTGGGCGAGGACGCGCACACGGTCTGGGCCTCCGGGGCCGCGCTGGAGCCGACCGTGGAGATCCCCTTCGGCGCCAACGGCCTCAAGCTGCACAACGGCGCCGTGTGGGTGTCCAACACCGGCCAGGGGACGCTGCTGCGCATCCCGATCGGTCCCGGTCCGGACCACGCCGCCGGTCCGGTCGAGACCAGGGCGACCGGGCTCACCATGGACGACTTCGCCTTCACCGGGCACGGCGACACGGTGCTCGCCGCCCTGGTCCTGGAGGACAAGCTGGAGCTCGTCCGCCCCGACGGCAGCCACAAGACCGTCCTCACCCAGGCCGACGGCCTCCGCAACCCGACCTCCGTGGCCGTGCACGCCAAGAAGGTCTACGTGCCCAGCGCGGCCTACTTCGCACCGCCGAACACCACCCCGGACCCGAACCTGCTGCTCGCCCGCATCTCCAAGAACAAGGACTGACGGGTCCGGAACGGTCCTGGACAGCCCTGGACAGCCCTGGACGGCCCGGACGGTTCCGGACCGTGCCGGGCGGTTCCGGACCGTGCCGGGCGGTTCCGGACCGTGCCGGGCGGTTCCGAACGGTTCCGGACCGTGCCGGACCGTGCCAGGCGGTCCTAGAGGACCCTCGCCCCGGTCGCCGGGGAGGTCGCCACCCGCGCGGTCCGGCAGGTGCCGGAGGCGATCAGGGTCGCGGCGACCGCCTCGGCGGACTCGGCGTCCTTCACCAGGAACGCCGTCGTCGGCCCCGAGCCGGAGACCAGCGAGGCCAGCGCGCCGGCCTCCGTGCCGGCCGCCAGGGTGGCGGCCAGCGAGGGCCGCAGGGACAGCGCGGCCGGCTGGAGGTCGTTGGCGAGGGCGCCCGCGAGCGCCGCGGTGTCGCCGGTGCGCAGGGCGTCGAGCAGCGCCGGGGAAGCGACCGGCTCGGGCACGGCCACGCCCTCGTTGATGCGGTCGAACTCGCCGTAGACCGCCGGGGTCGACAGGCCGCCGTCGGCGACCGCGAACACCCAGTGGAAGGCGCCGCCGACCGGCAGCTCGGTCAGCCGCTCGCCGCGCCCGACGCCGAGGGCGGCGCCGCCGACCAGGCTGAAGGGCACGTCACTGCCCAGCTCGGCGCAGATCTCCAGGAGCTCGGCGCGCGAGGAGTTCAGGCCCCACAGCGCGTCGCAGGCGAGCAGGGCGCCCGCGCCGTCGGCGCTGCCGCCGGCCATGCCGCCGGCGACCGGGATGTCCTTGGCGATGTGCAGGTGCACGTCCGGGGCGATGCCGTGCCGGGCGGCGAGCAGTTCGGCGGCCCGCGCGGCCAGGTTGGTGCGGTCGAGCGGCACCTTGTCGGCGTCGGGGCCCTCGCAGGTGATCGTCAGCTCGTCGGCCGGGGTGGCCGTGACCTCGTCGTGGAGCGACACCGCGAGGAAGACGTTGGCCAGGTCGTGGAAGCCGTCGGGCCGGGCACCGCCGACCGCGAGCTGCACGTTGACCTTGGCGGGGACGCGTACGGTCACGCTCACTGCTGGGCCTCCGGCTTGTTCTCGGCGATCCGCGCGAACTCCTCCACCGTCAGCGCCTCGCCGCGCGCCTGCGGCGAGATCCCGGCCGCCACGAGCGCCGTCTCGGCCGCGGCGGGCGAGCCCGCCCAGGAGGCGAGGGCGGCGCGCAGGGTCTTGCGGCGCTGCGCGAAGGCCGCGTCGACGACGGCGAAGACCTGCTCCTTCGTCGCCGTGGTCTTCAGCGGCTCGCTGCGGCGGACGAGGGAGACGAGCCCGGAGTCGACGTTGGGCGCCGGCCAGAAGACGTTGCGGCCGATGGCACCGGCTCGCTTGACCTCCGCGTACCAGTTGGCCTTCACCGACGGCACGCCGTAGACCTTGTTGCCCGGCCGGGCGGCGAGCCGGTCGGCGACCTCGGCCTGCACCATGACGAGGGTCCGCTCGATGCTGGGGAAGCGGTCCAGCATGTGCAGCAGCACGGGCACGGCCACGTTGTACGGCAGGTTCGCCACCAGCGCCGTGGGCGGCGGTCCGGGAAGCTCCTGGACGTGCATGGCGTCGGAGTGGACCAGGGCGAAGCGGTCCTTCTTCCGCGGCATGCGCGCGGCGATGGTCGAGGGCAGCGCGGCGGCGAGGACGTCGTCGATCTCGACGGCCGTCACGCGGTCCGCGGCCTCCAGGAGCGCGAGGGTGAGGGAGCCGAGGCCGGGGCCCACCTCCACCACCACGTCGTCGGGGCGCACCTCGGCCGTGCGGACGATCCGCCGCACGGTGTTGGCGTCGATGACGAAGTTCTGGCCCTTCTGCTTCGTGGGGCGGACGCCGAGGGCGGCGGCCAGCTCACGGATGTCGGCGGGGCCGAGGAGGGCGTCGGGGCTGTCGGGGCCGGTGGTGGTGCTCACCGGTACAGCGTACGGGGCGCCCGTACGCCCGACCTACGCCTCACCGGTAGAGCCGCCGTCCGCAGTGGGGCCACGGGCTCGCCCCCCGCGTCACGTAGAGCTTCTTCGCCCGGAAGGTCTGCTCCGCGGCGGGCGCGTTCTGGGCGACGCCGCTGCCGCCGAGGGAGCGCCAGGTGCCGGGGTCGAACTGGTAGAGGCCGCCGTAGGTGCCCGAGGGGTCCACGGCGTTCGGGCGGCCGCCGGACTCGCAGGCGGCGAGCGCGCCCCAGTCCAGGCCGTCGGCGCCGGCGACGGAGCTGGGCAGCGGGCGGGTGCCGACCCGGACCTTCTGCGGTACGGGCTCGCGGACGGTCTCCTCCGCGACCCGGCGGGGCCGCTGCCGGACGCCGTTGACGGTGCGCAGGGTGTACGTGACCCGGCGGACGCCCGGCACGCCGCGCTGCTCGACGACCTCGGTGCCGGCGAAGAGCTCGGGGTCGCGGGTCCGCTCGACGGCGTACGGCACGGGCTCGTCGCGGATCTCCCGGGTGCCGGTGATCCGCAGGACGGTGACCGTCTGGCCGTCGCGGGGGAAGGAGCCGAGGGGCACGGAGGTGGTGTCCTGGCCCGCGAGGATGATGCCGGCCTCGTCGACGGCCTCGCGGACGGTGGCCGCGTTGGTGCGGACGGTCCGCTCGCGCCCGTCGGCCAGGAAGGTGACGGCCCGCTCGGTGCGCACGTCGAGGGTGAGGCCCTGGCGTGAGATGGGCGCCGAGCGGGAGACCGACAGGTAGGCGCCCTCTGCGCGCACGCCGAGCTGGCGCAGGGCGCCGTCGACGGTGCGGGCGGTGGTCCACACCTGGCGGCGCCGGCCGTCGAGGGTGAGGGCGACGGGCCGGCCGTAGCGGACGACGACCTCGTCGCCTGCGGCCAGGTCGGTGCCGGGCGCGGGGGCGACGATGTCGTGCTCGCCGACGGCCAGGCCCTCGTCGGCGAGGAGTTCGTCGACGTCGTCGGCGAAGGTGTGCAGGGTGCGCGGGACGCCGTCGACGGACAGCCGGACGGCCTTGTCGTTGACGACGAAGGCGCTGGTGCCGCCGGCGAGGAAGGCGACGACGAGGGCCTGCGGGACGATCCGCCGCAGCCCCTCGGCGGCGGCCGGGCTCGCCTTGCGCCGCCGGGCGGCCCGGCGAGCCCCGGATCGATGCGAAGTGCTCACGAGGCCGGGACCCTAGCCCCGCACGCGGTCACCCTCCACGACGACGCGACTACCTGGCGTAACCGTTATGGATCAGTAATCGAAGGCGCGCGCCGTGTTCACGGCGATGGCCGCGGCGAGCTCCTGCTCCGTGATCCCGCGGACCGCCGCCATCGCCCGGACGGTGACCGGGATCAGGTACGGGGCGTTCGGGCGGCCCCGGTAGGGCGCGGGGGTGAGGAAGGGGGCGTCGGTCTCGACCAGGACGAGCTCCAGCGGGGCGACGGCGAGGGCGTCGCGCAGCGGCTGGGCGTTCTTGAAGGTGACGTTGCCGGCGAAGGACATGTAGTAGCCCTTGGCGGCGCAGATCTCGGCCATCTCGGCGTCGCCGGAGTAGCAGTGGAAGACGGTCCGCTCGGGCGCGCCCTCCTCGTCGAGGACCCGCAGCACGTCGGCGTGGGCCTCGCGGTCGTGGATGACGAGGGCCTTGCCGTGTCGCTTGGCGATCTCGATGTGGGCGCGGAAGGAACGCTCCTGCGCGGCCATGCCCTCGGGGCCGGTGCGGAAGTGGTCGAGGCCGGTCTCGCCGACGGCCCGGACGTACGGCAGGGCCGCCAGCCGGTCGATCTCGGCGAGGGCGTCGTCCAGCGCCGCCTCGCCCCCGCCCTCACGGGCGCCCTGGCGGGACCAGCCGTCCGGGTCGCCGAGCACGATCCGCGGAGCCTCGTTCGGGTGCAGCGCGACGGCCGCGTGCACGTTCTCGTGCCGGGCGGCGGTCTCGGCGGCCCACTGCGAGCCCTTGATGTCGCAGCCGACCTGGACGACCGTCGTCACCCCGACGGCGGCGGCCTTGGTGAGGGCCTCCTCGACGGTGCCGGACTGCATGTCGAGATGGGTGTGCGAGTCAGCGACCTCGACGAGCAGGGGCTCGGGCAGCGGCGGCGGGGCGTCCTTGGAACTCATGGCCCCGATCGTACGAGGGCCATGAGTTCCGCCGCCAAGGCGTATCGGCGGCCCGGGGACGACTCACTTGCGGTTGCGGAAAGGGTGCAGGAGGTCGGAGAGGTGCCAGTGGTGGGGTACGGGCGGCTCCTCGCCGCTCGTCACGGGGCTGTCCTCGGTCAGCTCCTGGCCGATGGGTCCGGCGATGGACACCGGCCTCGTCGCCCTGGCCCCGCGGCTGTGCCGCTCGGTCGCGGCCACGGTGTCCAGCACCGAGGACACCTGCCCGGCGCGCATGATCCGGACGACGTGGCTGCCGCAGTTCATGCAGGTGGGCCGGGACAGCGGCGACGGGACCCGGGCGCCGTCCGCCTTGTAGACGACGTACTCGTGTCCGTGGGCGTCCACGTGGTGCTCTATGTCGTACGCCTGCTCCCAGCCGTAACCACATCTCATGCAGGCAAAGGCGTACGCCTCGTGCGCGACGGGCGTCCCGGTGCCGGTGATCTCACTCATTCCAGCTCCTCTCCACTGAACCAGTGGACGCCTTTTTCGGCCGGAACGCATCAGCGCCGGAAGAACCATGGGCGCTCTTTGGCGTTTCCTTGCCCAAAAGGCGTTCGAGCAGGCCCGTCACCGGGTTCCGCTTTGCCTTTCAGATTAGTCCTTTACCGTTTCCGGGGCCTGACGCCGCCGCATTCTTTGCCGCGACGACGGCATCGAAGACCTCGCGCTTGGGAAGCCCGGCCTCGGCGGCGACCGCGGCGATGGCCTCCTTGCGCCGCTCCCCCGCCTCCTCGCGCACCCGCACCCTGCGCACCAGCTCCTCGGCGTCGAGCTCGGCGGGCCCGGTCTCGGGCGCCCCCTCGACGACGACGGTGATCTCGCCGCGTACGCCCTCGGCGGCCCAGGCGGCGAGCTCGCCGAGCCGGGCGCGCTTGACCTCCTCGTACGTCTTGGTCAGCTCGCGGCAGACGGCGGCGCGGCGCTCGGCGCCGAAGACCTCGGCCATCGCGGCGAGGGTGTCGTCGAGCCGGTGCGGCGCCTCGAAGTAGACGAGGGTGCGCCGCTCGTCCGCGACCTCGCGGAGCCGTCCCAGCCGCTCGCCCGCCTTGCGCGGCAGGAAGCCCTCGAAGCAGAAGCGGTCCACGGGCAGCCCGGACAGGGCGAGCGCGGTCAGCACGGCGGACGGGCCGGGCACGGCGGTGACCTTGATGTCCTGCTCGACGGCGGCGGCGACCAGGCGGTAGCCGGGGTCGGAGACGGACGGCATGCCGGCGTCGGTGACCAGCAGCACCCGCGCCCCGCCGGCGAGCGCCTCGACCAGCTCGGGCGTTCGGGCGGACTCGTTGCCCTCGAAGTACGAGACCACCCGGCCCTTGGTGTGCACCCCGAGCGCACGGGTCAGTCCGCGCAGCCTGCGGGTGTCCTCGGCGGCCACGATGTCCGCGTTCTCCAGCTCGGTGGCGAGCCGTGGCGGTGCGTCCGCGATGTCACCGATGGGGGTCCCTACGAGTACCAGCATTCCTGTCACAAGGGTCATCCTCCCAGCCCGGACAGGCGACGCGCACAGGCGCGTTCCCTACGATGGCGCGGTGACCAGTACCGCACCCGAGGCCCTGGAGGGTCAGCACCCCGTGGCAGAGCCCTCTTCGTGGCAGCAGCGGCTGCGGCGCTTCGGCTACCGCCCGCCCGCCACGAACCCCCCGACCCCCGGACTGCGGGAGCGGCTCGTCCCCCCGTACACCCGGCCCTCGCCACGCCTGTGGTCGCTGCTCGGGGTCTCCCCGGCCGTGGCCGACCGGACGTGGCGGCTCGCCGCGTGGGGCGGACCGCTGCTCGTGGCGCTGGTCGCGGGCGTGCTGCGGTTCTGGAACCTGGGCAAGCCGCACGCGGTGATATTCGACGAGACGTACTACGCCAAGGACTCGTGGTCCCTGATCAACCAGGGCTACGAGGGGGCGTGGCCGAAGGACATCGACAAGACGATCCTGACGGACCCGGACTCGGTGCTGATCCCGACGGACCCGGGCTACGTGGTCCACCCGCCGGTCGGCAAGTGGGTCATCGGCATCGGCGAGAAGATCTTCGGCTTCGAGCCGTTCGGCTGGCGCTTCATGGTGGCGCTGCTCGGCACCCTGTCGGTGCTGATGCTGTGCCGGATCGGCCGCCGCCTGTTCCGCTCGACCCTCCTGGGCTGCCTGGCCGGCCTGCTGCTCGCGGTGGACGGCCTGCACTTCGTGATGAGCCGTACGGCGCTGCTCGACCAGGTGCTGATGTTCTTCGTGCTCGCCGCGTTCGGCTGCCTGGTGGTGGACCGGGACAAGGCGCGGGCCCGCCTCGCGGCGGCGCTGCCGGTGGACGCCGAGGGGGTGCTGCGGCCCGACGCGTCGGTGGCGGAGAAGCTGGGACTCGGCCTGCGCCCGTGGCGGCTCACGGCGGGCGTGATGCTGGGCCTGGCGGCCGGCACCAAGTGGAACGGTCTCTACATCATGGCCGCGTTCGGCCTGATGACCGTCCTGTGGGACCTGGGCGCCCGGCGCACGGCCGGCGCGTTCCGCCCGTACGCGGCGGTGGCCCGGCGCGACCTGGTCCCGGCCTTCGTGTCCACCGTCCCGGTCGCGATCGGCACGTACCTGGCCACCTGGTCCGGCTGGATCTTCACCGACAAGGGCTACTTCCGGCACTGGGCCGCCGAGCAGGACAAGATCGGCGGCGGCGGGACCTGGGGCTGGCTGCCGGAGTGGCTGCGCAGCCTGTGGCACTACGAGTCCGAGGTCTACAAGTTCCACGTGGGCCTGAGCTCGCCGCACACCTACGAGTCCAACCCGTGGAGCTGGCTGGTCCTCGGCCGCCCGGTCTCGTACTTCTACGAGTCCCCCGCGCCCGGCTCCGCGGGCTGCCCCGCCGACGCCAAGGAGAAGTGCGCCCAGGAGGTCCTGGCGCTCGGCACCCCGCTCCTGTGGTGGGCCGCCTGCTTCGCGCTCCTGTACGTCCTGTGGCGCTGGGCCTTCCGCCGCGACTGGCGCGCCGGTGCGATCGCCTGCGGCGTCCTGGCCGGCTGGGCGCCGTGGCTCCTCTACCAGGAGCGCACCATTTTCCTTTTCTACGCGGTGGTGTTCGTCCCGTTCCTGTGCCTCGCGGTGGCCATGATGACCGGGGCGATCGTGGGACCCGCGGGCTCCTCGGAAAGACGTCGCACTTTCGGGGCCGTGGGCGCGGGAGTGCTCGTTCTCCTCATCGTCTGGAATTTCATCTATTTCTGGCCCCTGTACACCGGACAGGCGATTCCGATGGACCAGTGGCGGAGCAGGATGTGGCTGGACACGTGGGTCTAGCTGCGCGGCCGTGAGGAGAGGGCGCGACCGGTGGTCGCGCCCTCTCGGTCGTTGTCGGTGGCTGTCAGTGGGCGTTGGCGGCCCCTGGACGGCCCCCACACCACCTCATGCCGAACAGCGAGGGACGAACCCGGAAGGCTGTGGAGGCTCTGTACAGGTAACCCCACGCCTGAAAGACGTCCCCGCCCTACTATCAACGCCCATGTCCACCACCACCTCACCGATACCCGTCCTCCGGGGCCGCGCTGGTACCACCCTCCAGGCTCAGGACGACGTCCTCGTCCTGAGCCGGCGGCGCGAGGAGAAGCGGATCCCGCTCCAGGCCGTCCGCCGAGTCGGCGCCGAGGGGCGTGCCCTTGCCGTGGAGCTGACCGCCCCGGCCGGGACGATCCCGGTCACGTACAAGGTCCGGGGCGTGAGCGAGGTGGCGGCCACGGCGTTCGCCGACGCCGTCACCGCGCTCCTGCCGGAGGAGCGGGCGGCCGACGGCACGGCTCTCGTCACCGACAGCGCGCCGGCGGGGTCCGATGACGACTGGTACACGCGCGCGTTCAGGCTCACGGCGTGGGTCACCGGCCTGGTGGCGGTCGGGGTGGCCGTACCCCTGGGCATCGTGGAATCGGTGAGCCGCGCGGTCGCGTTCCTGGTGTTCACCCCCATCGCCGTGGGCATCGTCGCGTTCGGGGTCGCGGCCCTGTCCATGCAGTCCCGCGAGTGGACCTACCCCCGGTACGGCATCACCGTCGAGGCGGTGCGCCGCGGCCCCAGGGACTACGCCTACACCGACCTGCAGGGCGTGGTCCGCGGCGCGTACATCTCCGGCAGCGCGCCGACCATCAAGGTCGCCTACCACCCGAGGAACCCCGCCGACCCGGTCCATGCGAAATCGTGGATTGCCAAGGCGGCGGGCACGCTCGTCTTCCTGGCCATCATCGCCGTCGGTCTCGCCTTCCTGGCCCTCACCGTCTCCATGGCCGTCGACGGCTTCCAACGCGCCTGATCCCCCCGGCGGACGAACTCCCGACGGTCCGGGAGCCGCCCCGGAAGTACCCCGTGCGCCGCCCCGAAGGTCGGCGGAACAGGATGTGGCTCGACACCTGGGTCCAGCGGGACGAGGACGACACGAGGGCGCGACCGGCGGTCGCGCCCTCGTGGTTGTCGGTGGTGGCTGCCGGTGGCCTTCGGCGGACCTCGGACGGCCCCGCGTCGGCGCTTCGCCTGATCGACCGGGAGCTCTGTCGCGGCGAACCGACGTCGCTCATGACGGGGTTTCACCGCGTTCGGCCACCACCAGGTGATCCGACGTCGCCTTCCTGCCCTCCTGGCCGCGAACCAACTTCCATGTCTGCACGCAGCACTCCACGACTCCGCCGGCGCAGCCGAGGAAGAGCAGCACGCGCGTGGGCAGCCACACCTGGCCGTCGAGTGCGTAGAGAGCCATGAGCAGACCCAGCAGTAGCGGTCCGCCGGCCTTACGAAGCCAGATTCCGATCCCGCCCGACATAGCTCCACCTTCCGCCGCCCACCACCATGGAGGGCGAAGGACAAGCATAGGAAGCTGTCAGCTGCGCGAGGGCCGTCGTACGGCCGTCGCGCCAAACCGGCGGTCCGGTCGCTTTCCGGTAACGACCGTAGCCTCTGTCACTCCTGCCCCCTAGGCTGCCCAGGGCCACACCTGGGGAGGGAGGCGCAGTCATGCGCAGTGGAGCCAAGGTCGCGATCGTCGGCGGGGTGTTCGTCGTCGTGGCGAGCGGGGTCGGGTACGGGGGCTACAACCTCTGGAACGGCATCATGGGCGGTTCGGACGGCACGGTGTCGACGTCCGGGTCGGACGGCAGGAGGACCGGGCCCGTCACCGACGAGGAGGTGACGGCGACGGCGAAGGACTTCCTCGCGGCCTGGGCCGGCGGGGAGTCCGAGCAGGCCGCGCAGTTGACGAACGATCCGGTCTCCGCCGGGTCCGCGCTGCTGGGCTTCCGGGCGGAGGCGGCGGTCTCCGCGGCCACCATCACCCCGGGTCCGGCGAGGGGGGCCACGGTGCCGTTCACGGTGAAGGCGACCGTCACGAACGCGGGGGTGTCCAAGCCCTGGACGTACTCCTCGCAGCTCACCGTGGTGCGTGGGCTCACCACCGGGCGCCCGCTGGTGGACTGGAAGCCGAGCGTGGTCCACCCGAAGCTGAAGCCGGGCGCCTCGCTCCGTACCGGGTTCGCGAAGGCGGGCGCGATCCAGGCCGTCGACCGCAGGGGGCGGCCGCTGACGGCGGAGAAGTACCCGTCGCTCGGGCCGGTCCTGGACCAGTTGCGTGAGCGGTACGGGGCCACGGCGGGCGGCAAGCCCGGCGTCGAGGTCGTCGTCGACGCCGGTGTCGAGGGCGTGCCCGACACGTCGCTGCTGACCCTCACCAAGGGTGAGGAGGGCAAGCTGGAGACGACGATCGACGCCGACGTACAGGCGGCGGCCGAGCGGGCCGTGAAGCAGTACGGCTCGGCGTCCGTGGTCGCGGTCCAGCCGTCGACCGGTGCGGTACGGGCGGTCGCCAACAGCCCGGCGAACGGCTTCAACGCGGCCTTCGAGGGCAAGAAGATGCCCGGCTCCACGATGAAGATCGTCACGGCCGCGCTGCTGCTGGAGAAGGGCCTGGTCAAGGCGGACCAGGCCGCCGAGTGCCCGCGGACCGCCATGTACTACGGCCGGACGATCGGGAACCTGGAGGGCTTCTCCCTGAACGGCGCCACGTTCGGGAAGAGTTTCGCCCGCTCCTGCAACACCGCCTTCATCAAGAAGATCGACGACGTCGGCGACGACTCCGCGCTGGGCAAGGAGGCCAAGGAGGTCTTCGGCATCGGCCTGGAGTGGAAGACGGGCATCCGGTCGGTCGACGGATCGGTCCCCGCGGAGACCGGGGGCGCGGCGGCGGAGCAGTACATCGGCCAGGGCACGGTCCAGATGAACCCGCTGAACATGGCTTCGATCACCGCCACGGCGAAGTACGGCAGCTTCAAGCAGCCGTACCTGGTCGCCAAGGACCTGGACGACCGCGAGTTCGCCACCGCCGAGCGGAAGCTGCCGTCGTCCGTGGCCCAGCAGCTGCGGCAGATGATGCGGCTGACGGCGACGGCGGGCTACGGCACGGCGTCCGGCGTGATGTCCTCGGTCGGCGGCGACAAGGGCGCGAAGACCGGTTCCGCCGAGGTCGGCGGCCAGACCACGTCGGACTCCTGGTTCACGGGCTACTCGGACGACCTGGCAGCGGCCGCGTTCGTCGAGGGGGGCGGGCACGGTGTGGACGCGGCGGGCCCGGTGGTGGCCCGGGTCCTGAACGCGGACTAGGAAGCCCTGGGGACCGCCCGGCCGAGGAGGCGCGGCCGGGCGGTCCCACGTCCCGGAACCCGGTCGCGTGGCCCGTACACGGACCGCTAGCGTGCGGTGCCATGACGACGTCGCACGCTGATGCCCATCCCCGGTTCGCCGCGGCCCTGAAGGAGCTGGACCTCGACGTCGAGGTCCGGCGGTTCCCGGACGAGACCCGGACCGCACAGCAGGCCGCCGAGGCCATCGGCTGCGCGGTGTCGGAGATCGTGAAGTCGCTTGTCTTCGCGGCGGACGGGGTGCCGGTGCTCGTCCTCATGGACGGCTCCTCGCGGGTGGACGTGGAACGGGTACGGGAGGAGCTGGGCGCGGCGGCGGTGACGCGTGCCGACGCGCGGCTGGTCCGGGAGACGACGGGGTACGCGATCGGCGGCGTCCCGCCGTTCGGGCACCGCACCCGCACCCGGGTGCTCGCCGACCGCGGGCTGCTCGACCACGCGGTGGTGTGGGCGGCGGCCGGGACCCCGCACGCCGTGTTCGCGCTCGCCCCGGAGGCGCTGATCGCCCACGCGGGCGGCACGCTCGTGGACGTCAGGGAGCGCACGGCGTGACGCCGCTGGTCGCCGCGGCGGTGCTGCTGGCCGCCGTGACCCACGCGAGCTGGAACGCGATCGCGGCCGGGATCGAGGACAAGCTGCTGTCCTTCACCCTCATATCCGGCGGCGGCGCGCTCCTCGGCATCGTCGGGGTGTGCTTGACCCCGGTGCCGGCGGCGGGCGCGTGGCCGTACCTGATCGTGTCGGCGGTGCTGCACGTCGCGTACTACGCCCTGCTGATGAAGTCGTTCGACCTCGGGGACTTCGGCCAGATGTACCCGATCGCCCGTGGCACGGCCCCGCTCGTGGTCACCCTGCTCGCCGCCGTGTTCGTCGGCGAGATCCCGGACGCGGGCCAGTCGGCGGGCGTCGCGGTCGCCTCCGCCGGTCTCACCGGTCTCGCCCTGTGGGGCATTCGCGGCAAGGGGGCCCGGCCGCACTGGCCGGCCCTGCTGGCGGCCGGGGCGACGGGCCTGTCGATCGCCGCGTACACGGTCGTCGACGGCGTGGGCGTCCGCGCCGCGCAGACCCCGCTCGGCTACATCGCCTGGCTGATGCTCCTGGAGGGCCTGGTCATCCCGGCGTACGCCCTCACCCGCCACCGCTCGGGGCTGATCGCCGAGCTCCGGCCGTACGCGGCCCGCGGCCTGCTCGGCGCGGTGATGTCCGTCGCCGCCTACGCCCTCGTCCTGTGGGCCCAGACCAAGGCGCCGCTCGCCCCGATCGCCGCCCTCCGCGAGTCGTCGATCATCGTCGGGGACGCCATCGGTGCCCTGCTCTTCAAGGAGCGCTTCGGCGGCCCGCGGGTCGCGGCGGCGGGTCTGATGGTCGTGGGGATCGGACTGATGCTGTACGCGAGCTGAGGGCGGAGTCCGGCAAAACCGGGCACTCAACCGGAATCATGACTCCGCATCCCAAACTCAACGACAAGATCGATCTTGCCCCCCTATCGTCCTGATCAAGATCGCGCACACACCTACGAGGGAGATCCGAGAATGATCAGGACGCGCACGAGGGGCTCCGCCCTGGCCGCCGCCGCGCTGGCCGTCACCACGCTCGCCGGTTCCGCCGGCACCGCCTCCGCGGTGTCCGTGGAACCGCAGCCGAGCTTCCACCTCGAGAACGCCTACGGCGGCAAGTGCGTCGCCGTGCAGGGATCCGACAACGGGGCCGTCCCCTTCGGCTGGGACTGCCTCGGCTACGCGGACCAGTTCTGGGTCCTGGACGACTCGCAGGCCCCCACTCCGGGCGTCTTCCAGCTGAAGAACGTCAACAGCGGCAAGTGCCTCGTGGTGCAGGGGAACGAGAACGGCAGGATCCCGGTGCAGTACGACTGCCTGGGCTACGCCGACCAGTTCTGGCAGAAGGTCCTGACCGACGACCCCGACGTCTTCAAGCTGAAGAACTACAACAGCGGGAAGTGCCTGGCGATGCAGGGCACCGACGTCGGCCGGCAGCCCTTCCAGTACGACTGCGAGGACTACGCCGACCAGACGTGGTACCTCCGCTGACCCACCGCCCGGACGGTCACAGTGCGGCCCGCACCGCCCGGATCAGCGCCTGGGCGCGCGGGTCGGCCGTGACCGTCTTGCGCATGCCGTTGGTGACGTAGCCGAAGGCGATCCCCGACTCGGGGTCGGCGAAGCCGAGCGAGCCTCCGCGACCGGGGTGCCCGAAGGAGCCGGGGCCGAGCAGCGGCGAGGCCGGGCCGTGCAGCATGTGCCCCAGTCCGAAGCGGGTGTTGACCACCAGGACCCGGTCCGGGCCCGCCGACTCCTCGGTGCGGGCCAGGGTCAGGGTCGCCGGGGCGAAGAGGCGGGGGCCGCCGTCGACCGGACCGAGCGTGGCCGCGTAGAAGCGCGCCAGGGCCCGGGCGGTGGCGACGCCGGCCGAACCGGGCAGCTCGGCCGCGCGGTAGACCGGGTCGTTCTCGTCGGGCTTCGGCTCGATCACCGCGAACGCACGGCGGGTCAGGGAGTCCGGGTCCTGGTAGGCCGCCGTCACCGCGGGCTTGGGACGCAGCCGCGGCATCCCGCTGTCGGCCGGCTCCCGTTCCTCCACCGGGCCCAGCCGTCCCACCCGGTGGGCCTCCTCCTCCGGCAGCCCGATCCACAGGTCGAGGCCCAGCGGGCGGGCGATCTCCTCGGCGACCCAGCGGCCGATCGTGCGGCCGGTGACCCGCCGGACCAGGCCGGCGAGCAGCCAGCTGAAGGTGTGGGCGTGGTAGCCGTGGGCCGTGCCCGGCTCCCACACGGGGGTCTGGGCGGCCATCGCGGCCATCGCCGTCGGCAGGTCCGCCGCCTCCGCCAGGGTCAGCGGGCGGTCGAGCACCGGCACGCCGGCCCGGTGCGCGAGCAGTTGCCGTACGGTGACGCGGTCCTTGCCCGCCGCCTTGAACTCGGGCCAGTACGTCCCGACCGGCGCGTCCAGGTCCAGCTGACCGCGCTGGTGGAGGAGGAGCGGGACGGCGGCGGCCACGCCCTTGGTGGCGGAGCGGACGACCTGCGCGGTGTCCACCGCCCAGGGCTGGTCACCGTCGACGTCCTTCGTGCCCGCCCACAGGTCCACGACCTTCGTGCCGTCCCGGTAGACCGCGACCGCGGCGCCGCGCTCGCCGCGCCCCTCGAAGTTGCGCAGGAACGCGTCCCTGACCGGCTCGAAACCCGCCGCCACCGTGCCCCGGACGTCCACTGACCCACGCTTCCTCTCGTACGTACGACCGACCCCCATGGTGCAACGGGCGGGGGCGCCCGCCGATTCCGGGGTCGGTCAGCCCACCGAGCTGGGGACGAAGCCGAAGGGCAGCTCCAGGCGGTGCCGGGCCATGAGCTCCCCGTCGGCCAGGATGTCGGCGGTCCGCCCGTCGGCGGCGATCACGCCCTCGCTGAGGATCACCGAGCGCGGGCACAGCTCCAGCGCGTACGGCAGGTCGTGGGTGACCATGAGGACGGTGACGTCCAGGGAGCGCAGGATGTCGGCGAGCTCGCGGCGCGAGGCCGGGTCCAGGTTGGAGGAGGGCTCGTCGAGGACCAGGATCTCCGGCTCCATCGCGAGGACGGTCGCCACGGCCACCCGGCGCCGCTGCCCGAAGGACAGGTGGTGGGGCGGGCGGTCGGCGAACTCCTCCATGCCGACCCGGGCGAGGGCCTTGCGGACCACCGCCTCCAGCTCGGCGCCCCGGAGGCCGGCCGCGGCCGGTCCGAAGGCCACGTCCTCGCGGACGGTCGGCATGAAGAGCTGGTCGTCGGGGTCCTGGAAGACGATGCCGACCCGGCGCCTGATCTCGGCCAGGTTCTTCTTCGCCACCGGCAGCCCGGCGACGGTGACGCCGCCGGCTCCGCCGGTGAGGATGCCGTTGAGGTGCAGCACGAGCGTGGTCTTGCCGGCGCCGTTGGGGCCGAGCAGGGCGACGCGTTCGCCGCGACCGACGGTCAGGTTCACGCCGAAGAGGGCCTGGTGGCCGTCCGGGTACGCGTACGCGAGGCCGCGTACGTCCAGTGAGGGGTGCTCGGTCACAGGGTCCATCCCAGGAGGCAGACGACGAGGGCGGCGGCGGGCAGGGCAGCGGCGTACCGCCACTGGGCGGGGGTGGCGGTCACCTCGTCGATGACCGGCATCGACCCGGTGTACCCGCGGCTGACCATGGCCAGGTGCACCCGTTCCCCCCGCTCGTACGAGCGGATGAAGAGGGCGCCGGCGGACGTGGCGAGGACGCGCCAGTGGCGTACGCCCCGCGCCTCGAAGCCGCGCGAGCGGCGGGCGATCGACATGCGCCGCATCTCGTCGGTGATCACGTCGCCGTAGCGGATCATGAAGGAGGCGATCTGGACGAGCATCGGCGGCAGCTTCAGCCGCTGGAGGCCGAGCAGCAGGGCGCGCAGCTCGGTGGTGGCGGCGAGCAGGACGGAGGCGGCGACGCCGAGGGTGCCCTTGGCGAGGACGTTCCAGGCGCCCCACAGGCCGGGGACGGAGAGCGAGATGCCCAGGACCTGCGTCTGCTCGCCGGGCACCACGAAGGGCATGAGCAGTGCGAACGCGACGAACGGGATCTCGATGAGGAGCCGCCCGAGCACGAACCCGGCCGGCACGCGGGCCGCCGCCGTGACGCCCGCGAGCAGCAGTGCGTACAGGCCGAAGGCCCACATCGCCTCGCGGGGCGTGGCGACGACCACGACGACGAAGGCGAAGACGGCGGCGAGCTTGGTGTGCGGGGGCAGCGCGTGGACCGGCGAGTGGCCGTGCCGGTAGAGCTTGTGCGCGTGCCCGGCGCCCATCAGGCCTCCAGCGGGGTGGCGGAGGTCTTGCGGCGGCGGACCACCCAGAAGGCGCCCGTGCCGACGGCGAGGGTCGCGCCGACGCCGATGACACCGGCCAGACCGCCGGAGAGGCGTGCGTTCGAGACGTCCTTGACGCCGTAGTCGGCGAGCGGGGAGTCGGCGGCGGCGTGCGGCTGGACCTTGGCGTCGATGCCCTTGTCCGCGGCGACCTTCTCCAGGCCGTCCGGGCTGGCGGAGGCGTAGAAGGAGACGAAGCCGGCCAGGACGAGGGCGGTGACGACACCGCCGATCCACAGCTTCTTCGGCGAACGGGCCGCCACGGGCACGGCCGCGGGGGCGGCCGCCGGGGCGGCGTCGACCAGCTCGCCGTCCACGCGCAGCTTGAGCGGCGCGGTCAGGCCGCGCGCGCCGTACACGAGGTCGGGGCGGACGGCGATCACGGCGCCGACGGTGAGCATGGTGATGACGGCCTCGCCGATGCCGATGAGGACGTGGACGCCGACCATCGCGGTGAGCACCTTGCCGAGGGGCACGTCGGTGGTGCCGCCGATCGCGTAGATCGCCGTGAAGGCGGCGGCCGCGGCCGGCACCGAGACGAGCGCGGCGACGAAGGCGGCGACGGCCGCCGAGCGGCGGGTGCGCGGCAGCAGGAGGACCAGGCCGCGGAAGAGGGCGTAGGCGACGACGACCGTGACGACGCCCATGACCGAGACGTTCACGCCGAGCGCGGTGAGGCCGCCGTCGGCGAACAGCACGCCCTGCATGAGCAGGACGACGGCTATGCACAGCACGCCGGTGTACGGCCCGACGAGGATCGCCGCGAGCGCGCCGCCCAGGAGGTGTCCGCTGGTCCCCGCCGCGACGGGGAAGTTGAGCATCTGCACGGCGAAGATGAAGGCCGCGACGAGACCGGCCAGCGGGGCGGTCCGCTCGTCGAGCTCCTTGCGCGCTCCGCGCAGGCTGACGGCTACGGCGCCGGCGGCGACGACACCGGCGGCGGCCGATACGGGGGCGTTGATGAATCCGTCAGGTACATGCACGTCCCGAATGATAGAGCGCTCCTGCGAACGGTTTGCAAGAGCGCCCGGGGGTCAGGAGTGGAGTGAGGCATCGCGCCCCGCCCGGGCGCGCGCCGGGAAAAAGTGGGACATTAAGGACTAATACGATGAACGAGTGTGAGGAGTCGCCCGATGCCCCGCGCCGCCGATGACCACGGAGTCGAGGACCACGCCAAGGGCCGGATCATCAGCGACGCCCCGCTCTCACGGCCCGTGCCGGTGGCCCTCCGCTTCGACCCCGCGTTCGAGCCTGCCACCGTCCGTTTCGTCTTCCCCGGCGACATCGAGTGGTCCTTCCCCCGCGCTCTCCTGGAGACCGGACTGCGCGCCCCCGCCCGGCGCGGTGACGTCGGCGTCTGGCCGTGCGGACGGGTGCAGACCGTGGTGGAGTTCCACACCGCCGACGGGGTCGCGGTCGTCCAGTTCGACACGACCGCCCTGCTGCGCTTCCTCACACACACGTACGCCGCCCGCGCGCCGATGAAGGCACGCTGACGGCGTACGCGTCGCGTCGGCTCCCCGTCCCCACAGGTTCCGGCGCGGTCCGGGGCGCACCGCCCGCTCGTGCGGCGGCCCCGGAGGTTCCACGGGGTCAGACGGAGACCAGCTCCCGGTCCTCGTCCTTGCCCCTGCCCTTGCCGTCGCCCTGCGCGGCCGCCAGGCCCTCGCCCTCGACATCGACGTTGGGCAGCACCCGGCCCAGCCACTTCGGCAGCCACCAGGCCTTGTGGCCGAGGAGCGCGAGCACCGCCGGCACGATCGCCATGCGGACCACGAAGGCGTCGAAGAGGACGGCGACGGCCAGGCCGAAGCCGATCATCTTCACCATCTGCTCGCTGGAGCCGATGAAGCCCGAGAAGACCGCGATCATGATCACCGCGGCGGCGGTGACGACCCGGGCGCCGTGCTTGAAGCCGGTGACGATCGCCTCGCCGGGGCGCGCCCCGTGGACGTACGCCTCGCGCATCCGGGTGACCAGGAAGACCTCGTAGTCCATCGCGAGGCCGAACACCACGCCCACCATGAAGATCGGCATCATCGACATGATCGGGCCGGTCTGCTCGACGCCGAACAGGCTGCCCAGCCAACCCCACTGGAAGACCGCGACGACCGCGCCGAGGGCGGCGACCACGGAGAGCAGGAAGCCGAGGGCCGCCTTCAGCGGGACCAGGACCGAGCGGAACACCACCATGAGGAGCAGGAAGGCGAGTCCGACGACCAGCGCCAGATAGGGCAGCAGCGCGTCGTTCATCTTCTGCGAGAAGTCGATGTTCATCGCGGTGGCGCCGGTGACCAGGACGTCGTCGCCGGTGGCGCCGCGGATGTCGTGCACCAGGCTCTCGGTGGCCACGGAGGACGGGCGGTCCTTCGGGATCACGGTGATCATCGCGGTGTCGCCGGCCTTGTTGGGGGTCGGCGGGGTGACGGCGGCCCAGCCCTCCAGGCCCTTGATCGTGGAGACGGTCTTGTCGGCGGCGGCCTTGTCGCCGTCGACGACCACCAGCAGCGGACCGTTGAAGCCGGGGCCGAAGCCGTCGGAGAGCAGGTCGTACGCACGCCGCTCGGTGGCCGAGGTGGGCTTCACGCCGTCGTCCGGCAGGCCCATCTCCAGGGAGGCGGCCGGCACGGCGATGGCGCCGAGACCGAGGACGCCGACGAGGAGGACCATCAGCGGGCGACGGATGACGAAGCGGGCCCAGCGGGTACCGGCGTTCGGCTTGTCCTGCTTCGGGTCGACGCCCTGCGGGTCGGCCGCGGCGGCCTTGCGCTGCTTGCGGCCGACGACCTTGTCACCGGCGAAGCCGAGCAGCGCCGGGATGAGGGTGAGCGCGATGAGGACCGCGATCACGACCGTGCCGGCCGCGGCGAAGCCCATCTTCGTGAGCATCGGGATGTTGACGACGGCCAGGCCCACCAGGGCGATGACCACGGTCAGGCCGGCGAAGACGACGGCGGATCCGGCGGTGCCGGCCGCGCGCCCGGCGGCCTCCTCCTTCTCCCGGCCCTCGGCGAGCTCCGCGCGGTAGCGGGAGACGATGAAGAGGGCGTAGTCGATGCCGACCGCGAGGCCGATCATCATCGCGAGGGTGGAGGTGGTGGAGCCGAGGTCGAGGACGCTCGCGAGGGCGGTGATGGTGGACACGCCGATGCCGACGCCGATGATCGCCGTGAGCAGCGGCAGTCCGGCGGCGACGAGCGAGCCGAAGGTGATGACGAGCACGATGCCCGCGATGATCACGCCGACGATCTCGCCGGCGCCGGTCTCCGGCATGCTCTGGAGCGCGTCACCGCCGATCTCGACGGTGAGTCCCTGCCCCTGCGCGGCCGCTCCGGTCTCCTTGAGCGCGTCGCGGGTCGCGTCGGTGAGCTCCATCGCGTTGACCTTGTACGCGACGGAGACATAGGCGGTCGAGCCGTCGCGGGAGATCGCCTGCGCGGTGTACGGGTCGGTGACCTGGGCGATCTGGTCGGAGCCCGACTCGAGCGCGGCGACGGTCTTCTCGACCTTGGCCTTGTTGGCCGGGTCCTTCATGGTCTGACCGGCCGGGGCCTTGAAGACCACGCGGGCGGTGGCGCCGTCGGCGCTGCCGCCGGGGAAGCGCTGCTCGAGCAGGTCGAAGGCGCGCTGGGCCTCGGTGCCGGGGATGGAGAAGGAGCTGGAGGTCGCGGCGGGCGCGGTGGCGGCCCCGACACCGGCGAGCGCGAGGAGCGCCACCCAGAGCAGGGCGACGAGCCGTCGGCGCCGGAAGGCGGAGCGGCCGAGCTTGTACAGGAACGTGGCCACGGGGGCTTACTCCCATTGGTGAGTGGGACAGGGCATGGGGAGCCGGCCCGACGGCGTGAGCGGTGCGACGTCAGGAACTGCGAGGTGCGAAAGGGTGGGGCTGGTGGATCAGACGCCGAGTGAGGGGAGCACGACGGCGTCGAGGTAGGCGCTGAGGAACTCGTGGTCCACCGGCCGATCGTCGATCAGCGGGCGGGCGACGAACGCTCCGATCAGCATGTGCGGCACGAGCTTGAGCGCCGGGTTGCCGGCCTCGATCTCGCCCCTCCGGACGGCTCGGTCCAGCACCTCGCGGAGGCCGGTCATCTCGGGTTCGATGAGCAGCTCGCGCAGCGCCTGGAGCAGTTCGGGGTTGTTGTGCACGGCATGGGCCAGGCCCCGCATCAGCGCGGAGTCCTTCTCCATCTGGCAGTCGTCGGTCCGCTCCAGCAGGGACCGGAAATCGCCGCGCAGGCTGCCGGTGTCGATCTCGGCGAGCGAGACCGGCTTGTTGTGGCGCAGGGCCTTGGCGACGAGTTCGGGCTTGCTCCCCCACTGGCGGTAGAGGGTGGCCTTGCTGGATCGGGTGCGGGCGGCGACGGCGTCCATGGTGAGGGCGTCGTAACCGACCTCGCGCAGCAGGTCGAGCACGGCTTCGTACAGCTCGGCCTCCCGTTCCGGGGTGAGCCTGCTGCGGGCCATGTCCGGCCTCCTGTTCCGACGAGCGACACGAACGAAACCGTTTCGTACACCAAGACGATACCCGTGCCCCTAGCGAAACGAAACCGTTTCGTACGTGTCCTGGGCCACAGGTCCGCGGGGGCAGCCGCCGGATTGGACTCACGTACGAGTTGCCGCACCCCCTCCGCGCGGAAAGCATGAGGAGGTGAGTGACGACCTCGCGTATCTCCGCTTCCCGCACCTCCACGGCGAGCTGCTGTGCTTCGCGGCCGAGGACGACCTCTGGGTCTCCCCCCTCGTCCCCGAGGGCCACCGCCCCGGCCGGGCCTGGCGGATCACCGCCGACCGGACCCGGGTCGGCCACCCGCGCTTCTCCCCGGACGGGCGCCAGATCGCCTACACGAGCTGGCGCAGTCTCGACCCGGAGATCCATCTCGCGCCCGTGGACGGCGGCCCCTCCCGGCGCCTCACCTACTGGGGCTCCACCGACACCCGGGTCTGCGGCTGGTCACCGCCCGGCGAGGACGGGGGGTCCGACATCCTCGCCGTCTCCTCGCACGGCCAGCCCTTCTCGTACTACTCCTGGGCGTACACCGTGCCCACCGACGGCTCGCCCGGCGGCCGGATGCCCTGGGGCCCGGTCTCCCACATCGCCGTCGCCGACCTCGACGACCAGCGCCGCACCCTGCTGCTCACCGGCACGCCCCCGCACGAGCCGGCCTCGTGGAAGCGCTACCGGGGCGGGGCCATGGGGCGGCTGTGGCTGCACGGCGAACAACTGCTCCCCGACCTCGACGGGCACCTCGACGCCCCCATGTTCGTCGCCGCGCCCGCCGAGGACGGCGGCGGAACGCGGATCGCGTTCCTCTCCGACCACCAGGGCATCGGCAACCTCTACTCCTGCCGCCCCGACGGCACCGACCTGCGCCGCCACACCGACCACGACGAGTTCTACGCCCGCAACGCCTCCAGCGACGGGCACCGCGTGGTCTACCAGTGCGCGGGCGAACTGTGGATCGTCGACCGGCTGACCGCCGACGCCCGGCCCCGCCGCCTCGACGTACGGCTCGGCGGCCCGCGCACCGGCCGGCGCCCCTACCAGGTGCCCGCCGCCCACCACGTGGACGGCCTCTCCGTCGACGAGACCGGCCGGGCCAGCGCCGTCTCGGTGCGCGGCAGCCTCTACTGGCTCACCCACCGCGACGGCCCCGCCCGCGTCATCACCGACACCCCCGGCGTCCGGGTCAGGCTGCCCGAGATGCTGGGCAGCGGCGGCCAGGTCGCCTACGTCACCGACGCCGAGGGCGAGGACGCCATCGAGGTCGCCTACCTCCCCCGGGCCACCGGCGACCGCCCCCCGCGCCGGCTCGCCTCCGGCGAACTCGGCAGGGTCGAGGAGATGGTGTCCGACCCCGACGGCGAACGGCTCGCCATCGCCTCCAGCGACGGCCGGCTGCTGCTCATCGACGCCACCGAGGAATCCAACGGGGAGGTGACGGAACTGATCAGCTCCGTCAACGGCCCCGTGCGCGACCTCGCCTTCTCCCCCGACGGGTCCTGGCTGACCTGGTCCCACCCGGGCATCGGACGCTCCCTGCGCTCCATCAAGATGGCCCGCATCGCCGGCCCCGGCGCCCGCCTCGTCGTAGACGTCACCAACGGGCGCTTCGAGGACGAGAACCCGGTCTTCACCCGCGACGGGCGCTATCTCGCCTTCCTCTCCTGGCGGGGCTTCGACCCCGTGTACGACGTGCACACCGGCGACCTGTCCTTCCCGCTCGGCTGCCGCCCCTATCTCGTACCGCTCTCCTCCGCGACCCCCTCCCCCTTCGCACTCCTCCCCGACGGCCGGCCCGCCGCCGGCGGCATGGACCCGGCCGACGAGGGCGGGGCCGAGGGCGACGGCACGGTGACCGTGGAGATCGAGGGGCTCCCCGACCGGGTCACGCCCTTCCCCGTGACCGCCTCCAAGTACTCCGCACTCCAGCCCGTGTCCGGTGGCGGCCTGGTGTGGCTGCGCTGGCCGATCTCCGGCGCCCTCGGCGAGACCTTCGCCAACCCGTCCGACCCCTCCCCCCGCCCCACGCTGGAGCACTACAACATCACCAAGGCCCGCAAGACCGAACTCGTCGGGCACCTCGACTGGTTCGCGATCAGCGGTGACGGCTCCCGGCTCGTCGTGGTCGACGAGGGCGAGCTGCGGGCCGTCCCCGCCACCGAGTCCGGCGACGGCGACTCCACCGTCTATCTGGACCTGCGGCGGATCGTGCACCAGGTGGACCCGGCCGCCGAATGGCGCCAGGCCTTCGACGAGGCCGGCCGGATCGTCCGCGCCTACTTCTGGGAACCCGACATGGGCGGCGTCGACTGGACCGCGGTGCTCGACCAGTACCGACCCCTGGTCGAACGCGTCGCCTCCCCGGACGAGTTCGCCGACCTGCTGCGCGAGGTCATGGGCGAACTCGGCACCTCCCACGCCTACGTCACCCCCGCCCGGCGCAACGAGGGCCCGGCCCACTACCAGCGCGCCCAGGGCCTGCTCGGCGCCAACCTCGTGCTCCGGGACGGCGGCTGGGTGGTCAAGCGGATCCTGCCCGGCGACTCCTCCGACTCCAAGGCCCGCTCACCCCTCGCCGGCACCGGCATCCGCGAGGGCGCGATCCTCACGCATGTCGACGGCCGGCCCGTCGACCCGGTCGCCGGTCCCTACCCCCTCCTCTCCGGCACCGGCGGCAGCACCGTCGAACTCACCTTCACCCCCACCGAGGGCGAGGGCCGGGCCCGCCGCATCGCCGTCGTCCCGCTCGTCGACGAACGCCCCCTGCGCTACCAGGACTGGGTGGCCAAGCGGCGCGCGGTGGTCCGCGAGGTCAGCGGCGGACGCTGCGGCTACCTCCACATCCCCGACATGGGCGGCTCCGGCTGGGCCCAGTTCAACCGCGACCTGCGGATGGAGGTCTCCCGGCCGGCCCTCATCGTGGACGTCCGCGGCAACGCAGGCGGCCACATCAGCGAGCTGGTCATAGAGAAACTGACCCGCAAGATCCTGGGCTGGGACCTCACCCGCAACGCCCAGCCCGTCTCGTACACCACCAACGCGCCGCGCGGCCCGATCGTCGCGCTCGCCGACGAAGCCACCTCCTCCGACGGCGACATGATCACCGCCGCCTTCAAGCTGCTCCGGCTCGGCCCCGTCGTCGGCCAGCGCACCTGGGGCGGTGTCGTCGGCATGACCGGGCGCCACCGGCTCGGCGACGGCACCCAGATCACGGTCCCGATGAACGCGGCCTGGTTCCCGGAATACGGCTGGTCCATCGAGAACCACGGGGTGGCGCCCGACCTCGCGATCCTGCGCACCCCGCTCGACTGGGCCGAGGGCCGCCACGCCCAGCTCGACGACGCCGTGCACGTGGCCCTGGCGCTCCTGGACGAGAACCCCGCCGCGAGCCCGCCCGGCTACGAGGCGGTGCCCGACCGCTCCCGGCCCAAACTGCCGCCGAGGTCCAGCTCGTAGGCGATGCCCGGCTCCCCGTCGTCGAGCGTGACACCACCCACGGCGCCGAACCCGACCCGGGCGAGCACCGCCCGGGAGGCGGCGTTGTCCAGGCTGGTGACGGCGGTGAGCCGGGTCAGCCCGTACTCCTCCACCGCACGCCGGCACACCTCCCGCACCCCACGGGTGGCGACGCCGCGGCCGATGGCCTTCTCGGCGAGCCGGTAGCCCAGTTCGGCGCTGCCGGCCTCCGGGTCGACGTCGACGAGATTGACCCGCCCGACTATCTCGCCCCCCGGCCCGACCAGGACGTGGAAATGGATCTCGCCGGCCGCCTGCGCCGCTATCAGCTCGCGGTGCCGCTCGTCGAAATCCCGGAAGTAGGCGTCGCCCCGATCGGGCACGGACGCGGTGAAGAAGGCCCTGTTCTCCTGCTCGAAGACGAGCAGGGCGGGCGCGTGATCGGATCGGAGGCGCTCAACTACAGGCTCACTCACGGACATGGGGATCACGGTACGTAACTTCCCGCTTCCGTGCAGGAAGTTATCCACAGGCGGAAGCCGTCCGCCCCGCGCGGTCCGCGGGCGGAGGGCAGCGAGCCCAGGTCAACAGGCGGAGGCTCGCGGGCGAACGGGGCACACGGGTGGGCTCACGGGCGGAAGGGGCCGCGGGCGGACGGGGCTCACGGGTGGGCTCACGGGTGGACGGGGCCGCGCGGGCGGAGGGGGAAAGCGCACGGCGGGCGGGGGCTCGCGGGGCTGAAGGGGCACGCGGGGCGGACAGGGCCGCGCGCAAGGGGAAAGCGCACGGCGGGCGGGGGCTCGCGGGGCTGAAGGGGCACGCGGGGCTGAAGGGGCACGCGGGCGGAAAGACTGCGGGCGGAAGAGGATCCGGGCGAAGGCTCGGGAACAGAAGGTCCCGCCGACGCGCGAAGGCGCACCCGGCGTCCCGGGTGCGCCTTCCTCACAGGACGGCGTCAGGCGTCGTAGTCCGCGTCGAAGCGGTCCTCTGCCTCGTCCCTGCGCTCGTGGGGCTGCTGCGAACGGCCCTTCGCCTGCGAGGCACGCTCGGACGCCTCGTCCTTCGCGTTGCCCATCGGCCGCTTCGCGCGCTCGGAGAGCTCCTGCGCCTTGTCCTGGAACTGGTCCTTGATGCCCATGAAGGTTCACTCCTAGACGGGTGTGAGGGGAACGGGGCGTCGGTCGCCCCTGGGCCTCGACCAGACTGACACGCCAGGACATCCAGCGCATTTCGATCAGATACGGACAGTCACGGCGGTCAGAGGGACTCCGCGCGGGCGTGCTCGTCCGCCGCGCCGCCCGCGCCGACCAGCCCCTTGGACACCGACGCCAGCCGCGGCTCGAAACGCTTCATCTCCCGCCGGCCGACGGTGGCGATGATCCCCGGCAGGTATCCGCGGCTCGACTGCATCCCGCGCAGCCACCACTGGGCGTACACATGGGCCGAGCGGCGCTCGATGCCCGCGACGATGCGGTCGACGGCCGGGCCGAGCGGGTACGTGCGGTTCGACGGCCACGGCAGCCGGGAGCGCAGCTCGCGCATCACGTCGTCCTGGTCGGCGCCCCGCACCATGTCGGTGTCGGTCCAGGACAGGTAGCCGACGCCGACCCTGACGCCCTTGTGGGCGACCTCGGCGCGCAGGCTGTGCGCGAAGGCCTCCACCCCGGACTTGGAGGCGCAGTACGCGGTCATCATCGGCGCCGGGGTCATCGCGGCGAGCGAGGCGATCTGCAGGAAGTAGCCGCGGGACTCCATGAGGACGGGCAGGAACGCCCGGGCCGTCACGGCGCCGCCGATCAGGTTGACCTCGATGACCCGCCGCCAGGCGACCGGGTCGGAGTCGACGAACGGACCGCCCGCCGCCACACCGGCGTTGGCGACCACGATGTCGACCTTGCCGAACCGCTCCTTCACCTCGGCCGCGACCTTGGCCATGGCCTCGTGGTCGGTCACGTCCGCGTGCCACCAGTCCGCCTCGGTGTGGAGCCTGCCCGCGACCTCCTTGAGGAGCTCGGGCTCCAGGCCGACGAGCGCGATCTTCGCACCGCGCGCGGAGAGTTTGCGGGCGAGGAGTTCGCCGACGCCGCGGGCTCCTCCGGTGACGACCGCCACCTGTCCTTCCAGGCTCACCCTGCTCATGCCTCTGCCTCCTCCTTCACAGCCTGCTCCGCCACGGCCTGCTCCGTCACGCCCAGGTACGTGAGCGTCAGTTCGCGGATCTGCGCGGTGACGGCCTCGGGGGCCTCCACCGGCGTCATGTGCCCCGCGCCGGCCAGTTCGACCAGGCCCGTGCAGTGCGGCAGGGCGGCCGCCATGGCGCGCGAGTGGACGGGTGGGGTGAGCCGGTCGACGTCGCCGACGAGCACGGCGACGGGCAGCCGCAACTCCCGCACCTCCGACTCCAGGTCGAGACCCGCGAGGACCTGCGACCAGCCGTACCGGGCGCCGCGCGGGCAGGCCTGCACGATCCGCGCGCAGGCGTCGACCCGGTCGGGCGCGGCCCCCGGCCCCATCGTCCCGTACCTGAGGAGCCTCTTCGAGACGGGAGTGACCGGTCCGAGCGGCGCCTTCGAGCCGAGGACGGAGCGGGTCAGACGGGTCCGCAGCCGGCCCGGCCGCAGCGGCACGACGAGGGCCTCGGCCGTGAGGCGCGCCGGCCCGGTCGAGCAGAGCAGCGCGGCGGCGGCGTGCTGTCGGAAGGCGGGGCGGCGGGCCGCCGCCATCAGGGTCATGCCTCCCATGGAGTGCCCGGCCAGCACGGCCCGCTCACCGGGGCCGAGGGTGGCCGCGAGCACGGCCTCCAGGTCGTCGGCGAGCGCCTCGGTGGAGTAGCCCTTGCCGCCGGCGGCCGGTACCGGGGAGTCGCCGTGGCCGCGCTGGTCGTAGGCGATGACCTTGTGATCGGCGGCGAGGTCCCGTATCTGCGCGTCCCAGAAGCGTGTGGAGCAGGTCCAGCCGTGGGCCAGGACGACGGCGGGCGCGTCGGCCCGGCCGTGCACCTCGACGTGGAGGCGGGAACCGTCGGCCGAGGTCGCCTTCAGCGCGTTCACTGGACGGCCTCCTTCTTGCGGGAGCTGCGACGGGTGGCCGAGGGCTTCGCGGGTGCGCGCAGCACCTCGTACTCGGAGAGGTCCACGGTCCGCGTCTCGCGCCGGAACTCCCCGGTCGTGCCCGGCCACAGGGTGGTGTTGCGGCCGTTGGCGTCGAGGTACCAGCTCTCGCAGCCGCCCGCCTTCCACACGGTCCGCTCCATCCGGGACTGCACCCGCCGGTTCCAGGCGCCGACGGCGGAGGGCCGGGCGGCGAGGGCGGAGCGCCCTCCGAGGACGTCGAGCTGGCGCAGGTAGTCGGCCATGTAGTTCAGCTGGGACTCGATCATCAGGATCATCGAGGAGTTCCCGAGGCCCGTGTTGGGGCCGATGATCGTCATCCAGTTGGGGAAGCCGGCGGCGGTGGCGCCGCGCAGCGCCTCCATGCCGCCCTTCCAGTGGTCGGCGAGCGTGCGTCCGTCGGTGCCGACGACGCGGTCCGCGATCGGCATGTCGGTGACGTGGAAGCCGGTGCCGAAGATGATCGCGTCGACCTCGGTCTCGGTCCCGTCGGCGGCGACCACGACGTTCCCCCGGACCTCCTTGAGGCCGGAGGCGACGACGTCCACGTTGGGCTGCGCGAGCGCCGGGTAGTAGGCGTTCGACAGCAGGATGCGCTTGCAGCCGAGGCGGTACGAGGGGGTCAGCTTGGCCCGCAGCACCGGGTCCTTGATCGACCGCGCGATGTTGGCCTTGGCGAGCCGCTCGACCAGGCCGAGCTCGTTGGGCCGCTTGGTGAAGGCGCTGACCTGGAGCTCGCGGACGGCCCACAGCAGGCCGCGGCGGGCGGTCGCGGTGAACGGCAGTTGGCGGTGCAGCCAGCGCTCGGGGCCGCTGATGGCCCGGTCCACGCGGGGCATGACCCACGGGGGCGTGCGCTGGAAGAGGGTGAGCTTCCCGACCTTCGGCTGGACGGACGGGACGATCTGGATGGCGGAGGCGCCGGTGCCGACCATGGCGACGCGCTTGCCGGTGAGGTCGTAGTCGTGGTCCCAGCGGGCGGAGTGGAAGACCTTGCCGGTGAAGTCGGCGAGCCCCGGGATGTCGGGGATCTTCGGGTCGGACAGCGGCCCGGTGGCGGAGACGACGACGTCGGCGGAGAAGGAGCCGCGGCCCGTCTCGATGTCCCAGTGCAGCTCGTCCTCGTTCCAGGTCATCTTCGTGACCTCGTGGCCCAGGCGCAGGTGCGGCCGGATCCCGAACGTGTCGGTGACGTGCTCCAGGTACGCGCGGATGTGGCGCTGCCCCGAGAAGGTGCGCGGCCAGTCCGGGTTGGGCGCGAAGGAGAAGGAGTAGAGGTGGGACGGGACGTCGCAGGCGCAGCCGGGGTAGCTGTTGTCCCGCCAGGTACCGCCCACGGCGTCGGCCCGCTCCAGGACGACGAAGTCGGTGATCCCCTCACGGCGCAGCCGGACGGCCGCTCCGAGTCCGCCGAACCCCGATCCGATCACCGCCACGCGTACGTGCTCGTGCTTCGCCATGCCGCCTCCCGTGCGCCTGGCCAAAATTCCGCCAGCAATCACTGGCACAATCGGGACTGTAGAGCAGCGGCATACCGAGCGGTAGGGGTCGGCCGGGGAAAGTTACCGGCGGTACAACATAGGCTGGCGGGCGTGGCAGAACGATCGGGAGCGCAGGCGGAGACGGCGGAGCCCACGGAGACGACGGGCACCGAGGGAGCGACACGGCCCGGGGAGACGAAACGGCCCGATGGGGCGACAAGCGCCGAGGAGAGGCCACGTCCCGAGGGAGCGACAAGCCCCGAGGAGCCGCACGGAGCCCCGCACGAGTACCGCATGGCCGACCTGGCCGCCGCAGCCGGCATCACCGTACGGACCCTGCGTTTCTACCGCGAGCGCGGGCTCATCCCGCCACCCCGCCGCGAGGGCCGCATCGCCTGGTACGACGAGCGCCACCTGGCCCGGCTGCGCACCATCGCCGCCCTCCTCGAACGCGGCCACACCCTCAACGGCATAGCCGACCTGACGGCCGCCTTCGAGTCCGGACGCAACGTCGGCGAGGTCCTCGAACTCGGCACCCCCACCGAGGAGGAGCCGGTCCGCCTGACCCCGGAGGAGCTCGCCGACCACTTCGCCGGCGAGGTCACCCCCGAGAACCTGGCCGCCGCCCTCGACCTCGGCTACCTCGCCACGGACGGCGAGGACATCGTCCACGTCAGCCGCCGCCTGCTCGACGTCTCCTCCGCCCTCGTCCGCGAGGGCGTCCCGCTGGCCGCCGTCCTGGAAGCGGGCGGCCGGGTGCGCGAGCACGCCGAGGCGCTCGCGGAGCTCTTCACGGAGCTCCTGGGCACGTACACGCAGGAGAAGGACCTCCAGCGCTTGCGCCCGCTGGCCAAGAGCGTGGTCGAGGCGGAACTGTCACTGGCCCTCGACCGCAGATTGCACCCCTGAGGGCCGGAGCCCGAGCCGGCACCGGCGGCCGCCGCCCGGGCCCCGCCGGCCAGGACCCGCCGCGCCGCCCGGACCCCCGCGAACAGGCTCCGCCACCAGGGCCCCGCCGAACCGGCCCAGCCACCGAGGCCCCGCCGACCGAGCCCCGCCGTCCAGACGTGCGCCGGTGACGGCCGTCTACGAGCTGTAGGGCTCTCGACGCGCTGGTCGGCGGAGGCGTACGTCGAGCGGGCCGCCACGCACGCCGAGCGCTGGAGCGACCAAGTCGACATCGCCGAAGCGCCAGCGGGAAGCCGGTCAGGCGGAGGCCAGACGACTTGGCGCCGAGGTCGTCGGCTACGCGGAGGATCTGGACGTCTCCGCCACCAGGACGACCCCGTTCGAACGGCCGGAACTGGGCGACTGGTTGGCCAGGCCCGACGACTTCGACGTGATCATCTGGTGGCGTCTGGACCGCGCCGTCCGCTCCATGGGCGACATGGCCGAGCTGACGCGCTGGGCGAAGCGCCACGGCAAGCGGCTGGTCTTCGCGGAGGGCCCGGGAGGCAGCTCACTGGAGCTGGACATGACTTCGATCATGTCCGAATTGATCATCATGCTGCTGGCCTTCGCCGCGCAGATGGAGAGCCAGGCCATCAAGGAGCGCGTCACGAGCGCCAATGCGGCGCTTCGGGCCATGGGGCGGTACTCCGGAGGGCTCCCTCCATACGGATACATGCCCGTGCAGCGTCCGGCAGGCGAGGGGTGGACCTTGGCCCGGGACCCGCAGCGCGTCGAAGCCATCGAGACGATGATCCGGATGCTGCTGGACGGCAGCGCCCCGAACGCCATCGCGTTCCATCTGAACAGCGAGGGCATCCTGACGCCTCGCGACTGGAACGACGTTCGGCAGGGGCGGACTCCGAAGGGGCGCAAGTGGGTCGGCCAGACCGTCAAGCGTGTCCTTCTGTCCCCGTCGCTCCTCGGCCACCAGACCTACGCGGGCTCCGTCGTCCGGGACCGCAACGGCCTGCCGGTGAGCATCACCGCCGACCCGGTTCTGACGCGAGACCGGTTCGAGGAGATCAAGGCTGCCCTTGGTGAGCGCCCCAAAGGGGCAGCCGGGACCCGCAAGGACACGGGCGCGCTCCTGCTCGGTGTTCTGCACTGCGCCTCCTGCAAGGGCCGCATGTACCGGGTCCCCGCACACGGCTACTCGGTCTACGTATGCCGGACCCGCACCAAGGGACTCCCCTGCGAGGCTCCGGCAGCCATCAAGACCGACTGGGTGGAGGAGTACGCGGAGCGGGAGTTCCTGAAGGAGTGGGGAGGCTTCCCCGTACTGGAGCAGGTGACGTACCCCGGCTACGACCCCCGCCCCGAACTGGAGGAGATCACCACCGAGCTCCGTGAGCTGTACGCCGTTCGCGAATCCAGGCGATCACGCGTCGGCCTCGCCATCTGGCAGGAGCAGGTGGACGCGCTGGAGGGCCGCGCCGAGGTCCTCGAAGCGACTCCGGTGCAGAAGGAACGCACGGAACTGGTTCCCACGGGGAAGACCTACGCCGACTACTGGAGGATCGCCGACGCCCGGGAACGGCGGTTCATGCTGCTCGACACCGGGACCCGCCTGGAGTGCGCGAAGGGCCAGCGCGGGGGGCGCCCGGTGGACATGAAGCGCCGCGCACTGGAGCGCCTGTCGATCGACTTTCCCCGGCCGAGAGAAAAGCAGCGGCAGACAGCCTGAGCACCGCTCGCGGCTCCCGCTCACAGAGGCAGAGCGATGACGGAGTGACGGTTCTCCCTACTTTTTTGATTGCACATAGAAAAGTACGAGAAAAACAGATCAGGGGCTCCATTCGTCACTCCGCCATCGCAGCCCCGCGCCGCCGAGCGGGGAGCAGCGCGCAGTGTGCTCGCGTGGGAGTGGGGCGACGAGACCCGCAACCACGTCCGCTTGCGCGGAAGGGGTGGGCGGTGCCCCCCTTCCGCCATCGACCAGCACGTGTGGGAGGGGAAACTATCGCGTGGCTGATCAGGGTGCTTCTGTGGGGCGTTGTCCTGTGCCACAGAAGTCGGTCATCCATGCCGGGTAGGCTCGCGGCCCCATGGAACATCTGCCCGAGGCCGTAGACCGCGACATCCTGGAGCAGCGGATCATCTCCGCGCTCATGGCGATCCGCGAAGCGTCGGGCTGCACGCTTCACGAGGCGATCGACATCTTCGCGCAGCGATACGAGAAGCTTCGTCGTGATCGTCCGGACGACTTCACTCTGAGGCGGGAGGACTACGGCCAGGGCTTCTACTCCTGATGAACTGCTGGCCGGTGCACGTAGTCGGCTGGGGCAGTGACGCCACCGCGACCGGTGGCCCTATCCCAGGTACGGGGCGACGCGGTGCTCCAGGAAGTGCCGGATGCGCAGCCGCTGCGTGTGGTGCATGGGAAGCGAGTCGAGTTCTTCCGGCGCCACGAAGCGGAGCTCCGTGCTCTCGTCGGAGATGGCCAGGGCGCCGCCGACGACCCGGGCAATGAAGCAGACGTTGAACTGTCGGCGCACCTCTCCGTCGCTGTACGCGATCACATGACGGGGGTCCGTGTACGTGCCGACGAGTCCCGTGATCTCGACGTCCAGACCGGTCTCCTCCTTGACCTCTCGCACGGCCGTGCCGGGCAGGGAGTCGCCCATGTCCATGGCTCCGCCCGGGAGCGCCCACAAGTCGTTGTCCCGGCGCCGCTGGAGGAGTACGCGGCCCTCCCCATCGGTGACGACGGCAGAGGCTGCCACGACCAGGCTGTTCGGCCGGGGGGCGTTCGGATCGTCGTAGTACTCGGTTCGGGCCACGGTGCTCAGCCTTCCACGCGGTGGGCCGTTTCCCATACGGCGTCGAAGCTCCCTGCGTAGGTGTCGAACATGCCCCCGTCGCCGTGGCGCCGGAGGTGCCACACGGGCGCGCCGTAGGCGTTGACGCCCCACACGTGTCCGTTGACCAGCATCTGATCGTCGGCGCGGTACAGGCTGTTGTAGAGGGTCGTTCCGTGGGTGCGCAGCTCGATGCCCGGTACGTCCGCGAGGGGCCGATAGTGCAGGAGCGCGAGTCGGCAGCGGGATTCGATACCGTGGCCGAACTTCTCTTCCCGTCCGCGCTGCTGGACGTTGGGGTCGTCGGCGTCACCCACCGCGATGCGGACCGCGCATCCGTCGTCGGCCCGTTCACACAGGAGGTCATTGAGGCGGGGGTACGCCTCGTGCAGGAAGACGGCCGCGTACACCAGCACGTCGATTCGCTGCCGTGCCTGGGAGAAGAGATCGACGAAGACCGACACGGGAAAATCCGCCCGTTGTCCGTACAAGGCGACGAGTTCGGGGCTCACGGCGCATGCGGCACGCGCCTGCCGGAGTGCCGGCCACAGGGCATGCACGTCCTCTCCGAGCGCTTCCGCTGCCGCCAGTGCAGTTGCCCGGCGCGGAGTGCGCCCGAGGTTGACCCACCGTTCCACGGACTTGGGGTCGACGCCCGTGACGTCGGCCAGAGCGGCGTGCGTCCAACCGCCGGCCTCCATGACGGCTCGAAGTCGCTCGTTCTGCATACGTGCGCCCCCTCGACTCCCGGACATCCTGAGGGACGTTCTACACGCGACGGGACGTCCCGAAGTGGGAAACGTACGAGGTTCCCCCGTCCTGACGACCGGCGCGACGATCGCGCCATGAGCGAGCCCACGCGCTACAGCACCCCGCCGATCGAACTGCCGCTGGACCTGGAGCGGGAGCCCGACCCCGCCGAGGGGTGCGCGGGTTGCGCTGAACTGGCTGCCGTACGGGGTCGTGCTCGCGTCGTGGGCGACGGGTCGACCGTCAGCGACTGCAACATCTTCATGCGGCGCCACCCCGAGGGGCACTGATGGTCACCTCGGCGGACATCGGGCAGCGTGTGAAAGACCGCGCGGGACGGGTCGGCGTCCTGCGGGACGTGATTCTGGACTACGAGGACCCCGCCCAGCTCCCGAGCGAGCGCCAGAAGCGCCCTACGGCGTTCTTACACCCCGAAGGCGGGGGCCGTGAATGGCTGGCCCCGCCAGAAAGCGTGAACCGCGTTTAGCGCCCCCATGCGGCCCCGTCCGGCGACGGCGAGCAAGACAGCCGGGCGGGGCTTTCCGCAGCCGGTCCCTACACGTCGAACACGGCGGTCACAGGCGCGTGGTCACTCCACCGCTCCGCGTGGCTCGCCGCCCGCTCCACGTACGCCTTCACGCAGCGCTCGGCCAAGCGAGGCGAACTGACGATCAGGTCAATCCGCCAGCCGGTGTCGTTGTCGAAGGCGCGGCCCCGGTAGGACCACCAGGAGTAGGGGCCCTCCTGCTCGGGGTGGAGGGCGCGGACGACGTCCACGTATCCGCCGTCCCCCTCGGCCAGGACCCGGGTCAGCCACTCCCGCTCCTCGGGGAGGAAGCCGGCGTTCTTCTGGTTGGCCCTCCAGTTCTTGAGGTCGGCCTCGCGGTGGGCGATGTTCCAGTCGCCGCAGACGACGACCTCGCGGCCGTCGGCGGCGGCGCGCTCCTTGAGCTCCTTCAGGTACGGCAGGAAGGCGTCCATGAAGCGGATCTTCTCGTCCTGGCGCTCGGTGCCGACCTCGCCCGAGGGAAGGTAGAGGCTCGCGACGGTGACGCCGGGCAGGTCGGCCTCGAGGTACCGGCCGCTGCCGTCGAACTCCTCGACCCCGAAGCCGACGCGTACGGCGTCGGGCTCGCGCCGCGTGTAGAGGGACACTCCGGCGCGCCCCTTGGCGGCGGCGGGTGCGTGGGCGGTGAACCAGCCCTCGGGGGCCCGTACCTCGGCGGGCAGCTGCGCCTCCTCGGCGCGCACCTCCTGGAGGCAGACCACATCGGCGGAGGTCCCGGCCAGCCACGCGACGAAGCCCTTCTTGGCGGCGGCTCGGAGACCATTGACATTCACGGACGTCACAGTGAGCATCCCGGGAGAATACCGACCCCCGAGCTCCGCATACATGTACGATACATCGCATGGATATCCGCCCTTCCTTCTTCGATCACCCTGACGCGGTGAAGCTCAACGACGCCGTGCAGCAGGAGTACGCCGTGCGCTACGCGGACGACGACGGTGACGGTGAGGGCGATCTCACTCCGCTCGACCCGTCGATGTTCGCCCCGCCGCAGGGCCTCTACCTGATCGCCTACGACCCCGCGGGCCATCCGGTCGCGACGGGCGGGTGGCGCAGCCAGGAGGCCAACGACGAGGGCTACTCCGACGGCGACGCCGAACTGAAGCGCATGTACGTCGTCCCCGAGGCGCGCGGCCTGGGCCTCGCCCGCCGCATCCTCGCCGCGCTGGAGGCCGACGCGCGGGCGGCGGGTCGCACGCGCATGGTCCTGGAGACGGGCACGGCCCAGCCCGAGGCCATCGCCCTGTACGCCTCCAGCGGCTACGAGCCCTGCGCGAAGTTCGGCTATTACCGGGACTACCCGAACAGCCGCTGCTTCGCGAAGGCGCTGCAGACCGACTGACCCCGCGGAGCCGCCACGCGGCCCGCACGCGAAGAATGGCGATGACGCGCCCCTGACAAATCTCGGGGGTTCTGCCACGCTGCCCACGCACGCCGATCCGCACCGTTCTCATCCCCCACCTGCCTCGGCAGAAGGAGACATGCGTGAGACGCCATCGCTTCGCCACAGCCGTCCTGCTGTCCCTCGGCGCCCTCGTCGCCGGCGGACTCGCGTCGACGGGAGCGGCCCAGGCCGCCGGCAACACCGGCCACTCGTTCACGGCAGCGCAGCAGGACCGGACGGCCGCCTTCTGGACCCCGGACCGCATGCGTTCGGCCACCCCGCTGGACCTCACCGCGAGCCCCGGCACGCTGCGCCAGGTCGCGCGCGCGGCCGCCCCGACGACGATCGGCCCGACCACGGGCGGCCCGGCGGCCCTCTCCCCGACCGCCTTCCCGCAGGCGGGCGGCGCGTGGACGGGCGGCGGCGCGGTCGTGAAGACCTCCGGCCGCGTCTTCTTCACCTTCCAGGGCCGCACGGCCTCCTGCTCCGGCAACGCGGTCACCAGCCAGAACGCGAGCACGGTGATCACCGCCGGCCACTGCGTGAAGTACCAGGGCGCCTGGCACACCAACTGGGTCTTCGTCCCGGCCTACGACAACGGCAACGCGCCCTACGGCCAGTGGACGGCCGCCAAGACCCTCACCACCCCGCAGTGGGAGGCGAGCGAGGACATCAACTACGACGTCGGCGCGGCCGTCGTCGCCCCGCTGAACGGCAAGACCCTCACCTCGGTCACCGGCGCCCAGGGCATCCAGTTCAACGGCGGCTACAACAAGCCGATGTACGCCTTCGGCTTCCCCGCCGCCTCCCCCTACGACGGCACGAAGCTGATCTACTGCGCGGGCAACACGTCCAAGGACTTCCTGTTCTCCCAGGACCACTCGCTCGGCTGCAACATGACCGGCGGCTCCAGCGGCGGCCCGTGGTTCGCCTCCTTCAACGAGGCCACCGGCACCGGCCTCCAGACCTCGGTGAACAGCTTCGGCTACAACTTCCTGCCGAACCGCATGTTCGGCCCGTACTTCGGCACGGACGCCCAGAACCTCTACAACAAGGCGCAGGCGTCCTGACCGCGGAAGCACGTATCCGTCCCCCTCGCACCTGACCTTTCCCGCCGAGCCGAAAAGGAAATGGCGAGGAACACCGGCAGGGAGAGCGACAGGGAACGGCGATCCGGCATGTGAGGCAGATCCGAGATCTCCGGAATCAGCGATCAGCGATCAGGGATCAGGAAAATGAGTTGCGGCCCGGGACGCGTCGCGTCCCGGGCCGCCGTCACCCCCCATTCAGCGGGTGGCCGAACTCACCGTCTTCAGTTCTGCTGCTCCATGAACTGGACGCGGTCCCGAGCCCAGTTTCCGGGTGCGGCGTACCAGCCGGCGACGGGGACATTGAGCTTGCCGTCCGTCTTCGCCGTCCAGGTGAACATGCGGACCCCGCCGTCGTCGTAGCCGTAGAAGGCACCGAAGTCGTCGCGGCCGTCACCGTTGTAGTCACCGGTGACGATCTTCATGTTGTTCCGCCACATGCTGCCGGCGCCCACGCTCCACGCCTCGTACACCGACGCGAAGGTGCCGGTGGCGCTGCTCGGGAACACGTGGATCGCGTCGTGGCCGTCCGCGTAGTCGTACCAGGCGGCCATGTCGTCCCGGCCGTCACCGTTGAAGTCACCGGCGTGCAGGGTCGTCCGGGACCATTCGCCCCACGAGGTGGAGTTCCACGAGGCCGCCGGGACGAACTTGCCGTCGGCCGTGGCGCTGAACGTCCAGATCTTCTCGCTGCCGTCCGAGTAGCCGTAGAAGGCGGCGAGGTCGTCACGGCCGTCACCGTTGAAGTCTCCGGTGACGGTCTTGGCCCGGGCCTGCTCCCAGCTGTTGACCGCGGTCCAGTAGCTCACCGGGTTGTTGAAGCCGCCGTTGACGGCACTGGTGAAGGTCCAGATCGTGTCGTGCAGGTCGGCGTAGTCGTACCAGACGGCCACGTCGTCACGGCCGTCGCCGTTGAAGTCGCCGCTGTACGGCGTCATCCGGGAGAAGGTCCAGTGCCCCGGCGCGACGTTCCAGGACTTGAACGGGGCGTTGAACGTGCCGTCGCCCCTGCCGGTCCAGGTGAACAGCGCCACCGCACCGTCCGCGTAGCCGTAGACGGCGGCGACGTCGCCGACACCGTCGCCGTTGTAGTCACCGGTCAGCCGCTTCATGTTCGGGGCCCAGTACTGGTCGGGCCCGATGGTCCAGCGCGTCGTCGGCGCCGCGAAGGTGCCGTCCGAGTTGGCCGAGAAGGCGTGGATCGCGTCGTGGCCGTCCGAGTAGTCGTACCAGTCGGCCATGTCGCTGCGGCCGTCGGCGTTGTAGTCGTGGCGCATCGAGCTTCCGTTCGACCACAGCGACTGACTCTTCACGTTGAAGACCACCAGGTCACCGCGGTCCTGCAGCATCGCGTAACCGCCGGCGGCGGAGGTCTTCGTCTCCCAGAGCGGGACGGTGCCGCCTGCGGGCAGCACGACCAGGTTGCCGTCACCGCGCATGTGGGCGGTGGCGCCGACGTTGCCCGCGGTCTTGGAGGACCACAGCACCTTGCCGGCGAGGGAGGTGACGACGAGGTTGCCGTCGTCCTGCATCGTCAGCTTGGCCGAGCGCGAGGTCAGCGACTGCCCGGCGGCCAGCGTGGTGCCGGTGGGGATCCGCGCGCCGCCGACGATGCCGTCGATGACGAACGAGGAGCCGAAGGACTTGTTGTCCGCGCCCGGGACCTTGCCGTACCAGCCGGCCATCGTGTTGTCGGGCTTGCGGACCCACAGGTCCGCGAGACCGTCGCGGTTGACGTCGCCCACGGAGCCGATGGCCGGGTACGACGAGGCGGGGTAGCCGGTTGCGATCTTCACGCGGCCCGCCGTGTTGCCCCAGGTCGTCGGGTCGAGGTGGCCGTTGGCCCCCTTGGCGCCGTACGAGCGCCAGATGTCACCGGTGGCGTTGTCGCGCAGCCACAGGTCGGCGATCCGGTCACCGTTGACGTCGCCGGGGGCGATCACGGTGAACTTGTTCCAGTCCCCGCCGCCGACGAGCACCGGCTCACCCACGATGTCCAGCAGGTTCGAGGCCGTGTTGCCGAAGTACGCCCACAGGAACGTCCCCTGCTTGACGAGCAGGTCGGGGGCCGAGTCACCGTTGATGTCACCGGGCGTGACGATCTGCTCGGCGTTGTGCCAGTGGTCGTCACCGGTCCACTCGTCGCCGCCGAAGCAGGCCAGCTCCTCGTTCTTCTCCGGGCAGGAGACGGTGAGTTCCGTGCCGCCGCCGTCGATGACCCCGCGACCGTTGTTCTTGTAGATCCAGAGCTTCTTCTTCTGGTCGACCTGGTTGTACTCCAGGGTGACCAGGTCGTTGTACCCGTCGTTGCCCCAGTCACCGCGGGTCTCGACGTCGGACCCGGCGAAGCTCCGGCCGCCGTTGGTGGCCGCGGCGAAGGTGCCGTTGCCCTGTCCCGCGTAGGTCAGCAGGGTGCCGTTGGAGTCGACGTTCCAGATGTCGCTGTTGTCGTCACCGTTGAGGTCGGCGGGCAGGTCCTTCGTCACCTTGCGGGTGGCGTAGTAGATGTACGTGGCGGTGTCGGAGCGGTTGCCGACCTTGTCCACGCTGTACGCGTAGACGAAGTGCGGGCCGTAGCCGGGCGGGGTCACGGACGCCGGAACGCCGGGCTCGGCGTCACTGGGGTCGGCGTCGTAGTCGGTCCACCAGACGTAGTGGTCCACGTCGTTGACGCCGTTGGCCGCGAAGGCGAACTTGCCCGTCTGGCGGGCCCGCCCGGTCGTCGTGGGCCAGCCGTTCTCACCGTTCGGGAACAGGTTGTCCGCCGAGGTGATCACCGGCGGCCTGCTCGGCCGCGTGCGGTCGATGGTGAACTTGCAGGTCGAGGACCAGGCGGAGTAGGCGTTGTCCTGGTCCTTGGTGCGCGTCTTCCAGGTCCAGTTGCCGGTCGGCAGATCGGCGTCCGGGACGACCCAGGTGGTGACCTTGCCCTTGTTCGCCGGCAGGGTCATCGTCTTGGTCGGCGTGGCGGCGCCGTCCTTGAACAGCTGGAACTCGGCGGTGAGGTTGCCGCCGTCCTTGTCGTCGAAGGTCGCGTACACGCTGACCCGGGTGTTGCCGATCACGCCGCCCGAGGTGCACGAGGTCCGCGGGTTGGTGCCCGGGTTCGTCGGGGTCTTCGGCGGGTTGTTGTACTTCGTCTCCAGGACCGCGGTCTTGGGGTCGAACTTCTTCCAGCCGAAGGTGTCGGTCTCGTCCGAGGCGTACAGGCCGAGGGTGATGCTCGCCCAGCCCTTGGCGGCGGCCTCACGCATCTTGGCGGTCGTGTCGAACTCGAGGTTCCCCGCCGCGCAGTCCTTGCTCCAGCCCTTGGCGTCGTTGACGGTCGCCAGCTGGGCGACCTTGGCCGGCTGTCGGTTCCAGGTGGTCTTCTTGGAGATGGCGCCCGTGTGCCACAGCTCCACCGGACGGTTCTGGCAGGACCAGGACCACGTGTTGCGGATGCGGAAGACCGAGCTCTTGATCTGCGCGTACCGGGTGTCGCTGGTGTCGAGCTGCACGAACGACCGGGAGACGCGGTTCGATCCGCCGGTCTCGGCCTCGTAGCCGACCCGGATCGGGTCCTTGGTGTTCCAGAACGACGTGTCCGGGTACTGCTTGTAGACCCGGGTCCAGTTCTGCTTCTCGCCGAACGCCCACGAGGGGTCGATGTAGACCGGGTACTGCGTGTCGGCGCCGGTCAGCAGCGCCTGGTCCGGCTTGATCTCCAGGGTGTCCCCGGTGACCGTCGTGGGCATCTGCGCGTCCTGCGCACCCGGTGCGGGCTCGAAGACGTCGGCCGGCGCCGGGGTCTCGCCCTCGGTGGTGGCCGTCGCGCTGAACGCGGTCCGCGCCGCCGCCGCGGTGCCGTCGCCGCTGGTGGCCGAGGTGGAGTCCCACATCAGCGGGGACGGGCTGGTGAAGACGGTCTGGCCGGCCGGGTTCACGGCGCTCACGCTGCCGGTCTCGGCGTCGGTGCTCACGTCCAGGCCGACGGTGTCCAGCTTGTACTTCAGCGAGGCCAGTTCGGGGTTCTGGGCGGCCTCCGCGGTCTTGACGACCAGCAGCTGGGAGAAGCCCTCGACCTCCGCCTTGAGCTGCAGGTCGACGCCGGGCAGGACCTCGGCGTAGGTCGCCACGTTCTCGGCCAGCGTCGGGGTGGGCAGCGGCTTGGGCCAGGTCAGCGAGAGCGTGCGACCGCCCTTGACGCCGGTGAGGAGCGGACCGGTACCGCCGCCCGAGAACGTCACGTCGACGGTGGTCGCCCTGGGGACGACCGTCCCCGCCGTGGTGACGACCAGGGTGGCGTCCGTGGGCACCCAGGCCCCGTCCTTCATCATCCGCACCGGAGTGCCGTAACGCTTGACGGACCAGGTCCCGTCCGGCAGTGCCCAGGTGTCCGTGGCCTCGGTGCGGGCCGAGACCAGCTCGTAGGGCTGACCGGTGGCCACGGCCTGCTCGAGCGCGTAGTCCTCCTCGCTCTGCGAACCGTCGGTGACCGGGTCGGTGGCCACGGCGGCGGCCGGAGCCGCCATTCCGGGCAGCACGAGAAGACCTGTCGCGGAAAGTGCTCCGACGAGCGCGAAAGAAATTCCTCGCTCGACCAGGCCCCGCTTTCCCGGTCTGTCGTGGCGCGGTCTTATTCCAGACACTCCTACCCCCTCCATTTTCAGCAAACGTCCCGGACTCTATCCCCTCACCCTGACACCGACGGTCCGTCACTCTTGCTTTATTGAGCAGAAGTTGAGCTTTGGTCCAACTCGCCGACGCCTGACGCATTTTGCCGCACTTTTACCATGAAAACCCTTTGATGCCCCCTTCACCTACAAGCGGAAAATGCCCCGCCGAGGCGCCTGTTAGCCTGCGACGGTCCCCCAGGGGGACGTCATTCGAGGGGGTATGAATGAGACACATCCGCAGGCGTGGCCTGCATGTGCTCCTGACCGCCGCGGTGCTGACCGGGATGCTTCCCGGCGCCGTGGCGGCCGCTGAAACGAGCGGCGGACCGCAGCTGCCGGACCTGAAGCAGCCGAAGCCGGTCGCCGTGGAGAAGGCCGCGGTGGGGGGCGCGAGGAAGGCCGACGCGGCGGCCGCCCATTCCTGGCACAAGAAGGCCGTCAGGGCGACCTGGCCCGCACCCGGCACCGCAGAAACGTTTCTCTCGACGGGTGCCCGCGCCGGCCGCCTGCCGGTGACGGTCACCGGGACCCCGGCAGCCCCGCTGGCCCGTACCTCGTCGTCCGAAGGCCCGATCCGCTCGGCCGTCTCGGCCAGGGCGAAGGTCACGGTCGCCGACCGCAAGGCCGCCCGGAGGGCGGGCGTCGACGGCCTCCTGCTGTCCGTGGGCCGCTCCGACGCGGGCCGTGCCCCGGTCCCCGCCCGGGTCACGGTCGACTACGGCTCCTTCCGCGACGCCTACGGCGGCGACTGGGCGGCACGACTCCGCCTGGTGCAGCTGCCGGCCTGCGCGCTGACCACGCCGGAGAAGGACGCGTGCCGGATCCAGAAGCCGCTGGACACCACGAACGACACGAGGACGGGCACCCTGTCCGCCTCCAGCGCGGTCCCGACGTCAGGCTTCACGGTCCTCGCCGCCACGGCGGACGACGCGGGCCCGACGGGCGACTACAAGGCGACCTCGCTGCAGGCGTCGGGGTCGTGGAGCGCGGGCGGGTCGACCGGCGCGTTCACCTGGAGCTACCCGATCGGCGTCCCGACCGTTCCGGGCGGCCTCGACCCCAAGATCTCGCTCGATTACAACTCCCAATCGGTGGACGGCCGCACAGGCGCCTCCAACAACCAGCCGTCGTGGATCGGCGACGGCTGGAACTGGGAGCCCGGCTTCATCGAGCGCAAGTACAAGTCATGCAACGACGACATGACGGGCGGCACCAACACCACCAAGGTCGGCGACCTGTGCTGGTTCGACGACAACGTCACCCTGTCGCTCGCCGGGAGGACGAGCGAGCTCGTCTACGAGGCGGGCAAGGGCTGGCACCCGGCGTCCGACTCGGGCGAGAAGGTCGAGAAGCTGACCGGCGCCGTCAACGGTGACGGTGGTACGGACGGCGTCGACGGCAAGGGTGAGCACTGGAAGGTCACCACGGCCGACGGCACCCAGTACTTCTTCGGCCTGAACCGGCTCCCCGGCTGGAAGGACAACGGCACCGCCGCGGACGACCCGGTCACCAACTCGGCCTGGACCGTGCCGGTGTTCGGCAACCAGTCCGGTGAGCCCTGCTACGACTCCTCCTTCGCGTCCGGGTGGTGCCAGCAGGCCTGGCGCTGGCAGCTCGACTACGTCGTCGACCCGCACGGCAACGCGGTCGCGTACCACTGGAACACCGAGAAGAACAACTACGGACGCAACGTCTCCCTGACCACCGGGGACTCCACCGCGACCCCGTACGTACGCGGTGGCTGGCTCGACCACATCGACTACGGTCTGCGCTCCGACGCCGTGTACACGGGCAAGGCCATGGGCCGGGTCGACTTCGGTGTCTCCGAGCGCTGTCTGACCAACTGCGGCACGTTCGACGAGGCCAACGCCAAGAACTGGCCGGACGTCCCCTACGACCGTCACTGCAAGGACGGCGCAGAGTGCAAGGAACAGATCTCGCCCACCTTCTGGTCCCGCAAGCGGCTGAGCTCGGTCACCACCAAGGTGCTGACCGGCGGCGCCTACAAGGACGTCGACACCTGGACGCTCGACCAGGACTTCCCGGCCTCCGGTGACGGCATCTCCACCCCGATGTGGCTGAAGTCCATCCAGCGGACCGGCAAGACCGGCGGCAGCCTCGCTCTCCCGCCGGTGACCTTCGCGGGCGAACAGAAGGCCAACCGTGTCGACAGGACCGGCGACGGCCTCGCCCCGTTCATCCGGCTGCGGCTCTACCAGATCACCACGGAGTCCGGCGGCACCATCGGCGTCACCTACTCCCAGCCGGACTGCACGGTGACCACCCTGCCGGCCCCCGACGCCACCAACACCACCCGCTGCTACCCGGTGAAATGGGCCTTCGAGGGTGACACCGCTCAGTTGGACTGGTTCCAGTCCTATGTCGTGAAGCAGGTCGTCGAAGGCGACAACCTCGTCGAGTCCCCGGACAAGGTGACCACCTACGACTACGTCGGCGGCGCCGCCTGGGCCAAGAGCACCGACGAATTCACCAAGGCGGCCGACCGCACCTACTCCGTCTCCCGCGGCTACGAGCGGGTCCAGACCCGCTCCGGCGCCGGCTCCGACCCGAAGACCCTTACCGAGACCCGCTACTTCCGCGGCCTCGACGGCAAGGGCGTCGAGAACAGCGCGGGTGTCGCCGTCACGGACCGCGAGCAGTTCGCCGGTATGAAGCGCGAGACCGCCACGTACAACGGCGACGACACCACCAAGCTCGTCTCCGCCACCTCCTTCACCCCGTGGCGGTCGTCCGCGGTGGCGACCCGCACGCGCTCGGGACTGCCGGACCTCGTCTCGTACCGAACGGGGACGGAGGAGGAGCAGACCCGCACCACGGTCACCGGCGGCACCCGCACCACGGAGCTGACCCGCACCTTCGACTCGTACGGCATGGTCGCGACCGAGTCGTCCACCGGCGACAAGGCCAGGACCGGTGACGAGAAGTGCGTCACCACCAGCTACGCCCGTAACACCACGGCCCACATCCTCGACAAGGTCAGCCGCGTCGAGACCGTTGCCGTTCCTTGCGGCAGCACCGCCTCCCGGCCCGCCGACGTCATCGACGACGTCCGGACCTACTACGACGGCGGCGCGCTCGGCACCGTGCCCGGCCGGGGTCTGGTCACGAAGACCGACCGCATCAACGGCGCCGGCACCGGCTACGACCCGGTGTCCAGCACCCCGTCGCTCTGCGGCACCGGCGGCACGCAGCTCTGCTACGACGCGTACGGACGCACGCTGGCCGCCGCGGACTCCTACGGCCAGGTCACCAGGACGTCCTACACCCCCGCTGCGGGAGAAGTGCCGACGACCGTGGTCGTCACCAACCCCAAGGGCCACACGACGACCACGGTGACCAACCCGCTGCGTGCGCAGGCCGCCCAGGTCACCGACGCGAACGGGAAGGTCACCACCACCGCCTTCGACGCGCTCGGCCGGGTCACCAAGGTGTGGCAGCCCACTCGCTCGGCGGCCACGTATCCCGAGTCCCCGAGCTACGTCTTCGAGTACCTCGTGCGCCGCGACGGACCGATCGTCGTCACGACCAAGGCGCTGACCCACGACAACAGCTACGACGTCACCTACGCGTTCCAGGACGGTCTGCTGCGCGAGCGGCAGACGCAGGTGGAGTCGCCGGATCGGGCGGGGCGCCTCGTCACCGAGACGTTCTACGACACGCGCGGACTGGTCTGGCGCAACTCCGGCACCTTCTTCGCCACCGGGGCACCCGAGCCCGTCCTGGTCACGGGGAAGGAGCTGGAGTACCCGGCGTCCACCGACACCGAGTACGACGGGGCCGGACGTGTCACGGCCGTCATCGCCCGGCGCTTCGGCGACGAGACCAAGCGCACCACCACCACGTACACCGGCGACACCACGACGGTCGTCCCTCCGAAGGGCGGCACCGCGACCACCACGGTGAAGGACGCACTCGGCCGCACCACCGAGGTCAAGGAGTACACGGACGCCGCCCGGACCACCGGGCAGTCGACCACGTACGCCTTCGACAAGCGCGGCCGTGTGGAACGCATCACCGACCCGTCGGGCGCCGCGTGGACGTACGTCCATGACGTCCGAGGCCGCCGGACCGAGGCCGTCGACCCCGACAAGGGCACGACCAGGACGACCTACGACAAGGGCGACCGGGCGACCGACGTCACCGACGCTCGTCTGATCACGCTGCACACGGACTACGACGAGCTCGGCCGGAAGCTCTCTCTCAAGTCGGGCGCCACGACCCTCAGCACCTGGGTGTACGACACCGTCGCCAAGGGGCAGCTGTCCAAGGCCACCCGATACGTCGACGGCAACGCCTACGAGACCTCCGTCACCACCTACAACAGCCTCTACCAGCCGGTCGTCACCCAGCTGACCGTTCCGGCCGCCGAGGGCGCCCTGGCGGGCACGTACAAGTGGACGACCTCCTACAACCTCAACACCGGCCAGGTGATGTGGACCCAGCAGCCCGCCATCGGCGGACTGCCGGCGGAGAAGGTCGCCAACACCTACACGCCCGTGCACGGTCTGCTCAGCACCGTGGGCGCGGGCGCCGACCCGCTCGTGTCGGCGACCACGTACGACCACTACGGCCGCAACACCCGTCAGGAACTGGGCACGTTCGCCCAGCATGTCTGGATCAGCAACGAGTACGACGAGCACACGGGCGCTCCGCTGCGCCGCTACACGGACCGCGAGGTCGCCCCGCAGCGCGTCGACGACACCCGGTTCGGCTACGACGCCGCCGGCAACATGACGTCGGTCGCCACCGGCTACGGCCAGGACTCCGCCCGGACCACGGACACCCAGTGCTTCGCGCTGGACGCCGTGCGCCGGATCACCGAGGCCTGGACGAACACCGGTGAGCAGTGCGCGGCGGCGCCCTCGGACGCCGTGGTCGGCGGCCAGGATGCGTACTGGACCTCGTACACCTATGACGCGGTCGGCAACCGCAGGACCGAGACCAGGCACAAGACCGCCTCGGGCCCTGCCGCCGACACCGTCCGTACGTACGCCGCGCCGACGGCCGGGAAGCACGACCTGACCAAGGTGACCCAGACGGGCACCGACCCCCACGAGGAGCTCTTCGGCTACGACGACGCGGGCAACACCGAGACCCGCAAGATCGGCAGCGCCGCCCAGCAGACTCTGCGCTGGGACGACGAGGGCCACGTCGCGTCCGTGACGCAGGGGACGCAGGTCAGCTCGTACCTCTACACCACCGAGGGGCAGCGACTGCTCAGGAGGGACTCCACCGGAACGACGCTCACCCTGCCCGCGGGCAACGAGCTGAAGCTCGACAAGGCCGGCGTGGTCACGGGTACCCGCTACTACCTGGCCGACACGAAGATCGTCGCGGTGCGGACCGGCGGAAGGCTGACCTTCATGCTGTCCGACCACCACGGCACGGGCACGACGCAGATCACCGCGGACGCGGCCCAGGTCGTCACGCGCCGGAAGACCTCGCTCTTCGGCGAGGCCCGTGGCCCCCAGCCCACGGCCTGGGCCGGGGACAAGGGGTTCATCGGGGGCACGAGGGACTCCGACACGGGACTCACGCACATCGGCGCCCGTGAGTACGACCCGTCGATCGGCCGCTTCGTCTCGGTGGACCCGATCCTCGAGGCGGACAAGCCCCAGACCATGAACGGGTACGGCTACGCCGCGAACAACCCCATCACCTTCTCCGACCCGACGGGCGAGGCCCTGGAGGAGTGCGTCAACGGCATGTACCGCTGCAAGGGCGGTACGGAGGTCGTCAGCAAGGGCAGCCGCTACGACGAGATCGTGGCGCAGAACAAGGAGACCGAGCGCTACCAGCGGCAGGCCGTTGCCGAGGATCGTCGCCGACAGGAGCTGGGCCGGCGCGCCAATGCGGCGTACCGCTCCGGCGGCAACTGGAGCGGGGACACCATCCTCAATCCGGACGCCACCCAGATCGTCGCGATGTGGTTCGCCGGGATCACCCCGAGCGCCTACCACTTCGACGAGCGGGACAAGTTCACCGCCGGCGTGCAGCAGCACATCTGGATGGACCTGGTGCGCAAGAACCTGAAGATGCGCCAGGGCACCAAGGTCGGTGACACGATCACGGGTCTGGACTACAAGACCGCATACGGCGCCGGCATGAACGACATCCCGTTGAAGCTGCTCATGGCCGGCGAGCTCGCCGACTTCGCCACGTATCTCGGCGGGGACGAGAAGGCCCAGGAGGGCGCTACCCGGGCCATCCTCGGTTCGTTCAACCTCAAGGCGACCGTGAGCGAGTACCGCAGTCTGAACAAGACCGCGAAGGTCGACTTCGAGCTCACGCAGAAGATGACCGTGGAGTCGCTGACCCGCGGCGTGTCCCAGGAGGGCTACACGGAGGGCGCCAAGGAGGGGCCGGCCGTGATGCTGTCCAATGGAGCACGCATGGTGTTCCCGTCGGGCCAGCGCGAGCTGAAGTTCACCGTCACCTGGAGCGAGTCGATCAACATGCCGATCGACCAGTAGCACCATGCGGCAGGGCCTGGGGTGCCCGGGAACAGTCTCCCGGGCACCCCAGGCCCCCGTGGAAAGAGGTAGCTCTTCATGTCCATCCTGATCCGGCGGGGACTTGCGGCGGTGACGGCCGTCTCGGCCCTCGTCCTCGGGACGTCCTCCTGCGTCGACAACAGGACCGCACCACCGCCACCGCCCGCGAAGGTGGGGCTCGCGGATCTCCAGGGCACGTGGAGGGGCTGGGAGGGCAGCACGCTGACACTGGGCCCCGACGGCAAGGCGCGGGCGACCGCCCTCGACGGCCAGGAGTTCCGCTTCGACGACAACTGGCGCATGACCGGAGAAGGGACCTGGGAACTCTACGAACCGGGTCGCTACAAGGGCGGGAACACCGTGGGCCGGGGCTACGTCGTCCACGTGACGGTGAAATCGTCCGCGCCCGCGCCGTCGCCCTCCGCCGCTCCTCCGTCCGCGGCCCCACCGGACTCGGTGGCAGCCCGCACAGCGCCGCCTCCGGCCGAGGCCACCTGGTACATGGGCGTCACGAAGGACAAGGCCGGACGGCCTGCGTTGTTCTTCCTCACATCGGACCCCGACGCCCGGGACACCTACACGCTGTCCAAGGGCTGACCTACCCCTCGCCGCACGTCGGCGCCCTGGCTCGGCTCCATCCACGGCCCGGGCGCCGACCTCGTCCTCCCCGTTGCGGTGGCGCACGGCGGAAACGCAGAGATCCCGTCCGATCTTGCGATCGGACGGGATCTCGTGTGTCTGTGGACCTGTGGGGATTTGAACCCCAGACCCCCTCGATGCGAACGAGGTGCGCTACCAGACTGCGCCACAGGCCCTTGCGACGTGTGAAACATTAGCATCCCCACGGGCGATGTTGGAAATCCGCTCCCCCGCAGGTCAGCCGGGGGCCGTCGCGGGCCCCCGGCGAGGGGTCATTCGTTGGCCGCCCGGGGGCGGTCGTCGTCCGCGTACTGGTCGAAGAGCGGGGTGCGGCCGTGGTCGCGGCGCGGGCGGGGCTGGGGGGTGCGCCGGCGGGGAGCCGGGGCGGGAGCGGGGGCCGGGTCGGCCGCCGTGGAGGACCGCGCCGAGCTCCAGGTCTCCGGATCCGTGATGTCGACGCCGCTCGAGGCGCGCGGAGCGACCGGAGCGGTGACGTACGTGGGGAGCGGGACCGGGACCGGGTCCCAGCTGTCGCCGCGGGCCGGGCCGCGGTCGCGCTGCTGGTCGACCCATTCCGCGTGGTCCGTCTGCTCCACCAGCGCGCGGCGGTCCGCCTCCTGCGGTGAGACGGCCTGGGCGGGCGTCGGGGGCTGGGCGGGCTCCGGCTCGGGCGTCGGGGCCGGGCGGCGGCTTTCGCGCAGCCGGGCCGCGGCGGCCTCCGCGTTGCGGCGGTCCATCACGTAGACGAAGCGCCGCCGCTCCTGGACGCGCAGGTACACGATGTACGCGCTCAGGAGCACGGCCGGGACGGCCGGGGCCCACAGGAAGGCGAGGCCGCCGACGGCCGCGACGACCGCGCCGAGGGTGAAGGCCAGGAAGAGGATCACGGTGCTGCGCCTGCGCCGGGCCAGGACCTTGCCCCGGCGGGCCCGCTCGGCCGCCGCGCTGGGCGCGCGCCGGGCGGGTGCGGGGGCCGATGCCGGGGCCGGGGCCTTGGGTGCCGCTTCCGGCATCTCCAGGCGGGCTTCCGTCCTGGCCGCGGGCGCGCTGAAGGCCCGGACGTCGACCGAGCTCAGATGCTCCGTCTCCGCGTCCGGGTCCACGTCGGGCGCCGCGCCGTCCGCCGCTCGATCCCGTTCCTTCAGCTCCTTGGCGTAACGGCGCTCCATGCCCGCCCGTCCGGACAGCAGCCGGATGGCGGTGCTGAAGCGTTCCGTCGGACGGGCCTCGTTCAGCTCGTCCTGCCTGCGGAGCCACATCGGCACCAAGTAGGCGGCCCAGGCCCCGACGATGACTGCGTAGATGAGGCCGCTGCTGCTCACCCTTCACACGGTAGAGGGGTTCGGGTGAGGGCATCGGCCAATTGGCCCGGTGTGTCGCACGATCTGGCTGATATCACTGAACTTTTTTGTGATTGTTCAGATCGATTGCCGGTCAACTACCGATTAAATTCGAACACTTATTGGAATTATTGAGGTTGGCGACGTGCCTGGTGCCAGCGCCGCAGCAGCCCCTCCGGCACCTCCTCCGCGGTCAGCGCGAAGACCAGATGGTCACGCCAGGCACCGTCGATGTGGAGGTAACGGGGCCTCAGCCCCTCCTCCCGGAAACCCAATTTCTCCACGACCCGCCGCGAGGGGCCGTTCTCCGGACGAATGCAGACCTCCATCCGGTGCAGCCCGACCGTACGGAAACAGTGGTCCACGGCGAGCGCGACCGCCGTCGGCATCACACCCCGGCCGGCCACCCCGCTGTCCACCCAATAGCCCACATGGCCCGAGCACATCGAGCCCCAGGTGATACCCGCCACCGTCAACTGCCCGACCAGATGGCCCTGGTACTCGATCACGAACGGCAGCATCCGCCCCGCGTTCGCCTCCGCCCGCAGATGGCGCACCATCTGACGGTACGTGGGACGCTGCGCCACCGGGCCACCGGGCCCGGGCGGCGGGACGGTCGCCTCCCACGGCCGCAGCCAGTCACGGTTGCGCCGGTTCACCTCGCGCCAGGCCCGCTGGTCGCGCATCCTTATCGGGCGGAGCAGCACGTCGCCGTCCACCAGCACCACGGGCCAGGACGGGATCATGACTCCGGGCCCGCTTCCGACGCCGGTCTCGGGTGGTCGCCGCCCCGGATCTGGTCCACGGCATGGGTCAGCAGCGGCTCCAGGACCGCGAGCCCGTCCCGTACCCCGCCCGTCGAACCCGGCAGGTTCACGATCAGCGTGCCGCGCGCGACGCCCGCGAGCCCGCGCGAGAGGGCCGCGGTGGGCACCTTCTCGCGGCCGTACGCGCGGATCGCCTCCGGGATCCCCGGGATCTCTGTGTCGAGGACCCGCCGGGTGACCTCGGGGGTCTCGTCGGTGGGCGAGACGCCCGTACCGCCGGTGGTGAGGATGACGTCGTAGCCCGCTGCGACCCCGGCGCGCAGCGCCGCCTCGACCGGCGCGCCGTCCGGGACGACCTGCGGGCCGTCCACGGCGAAGCCCATGCCGCGCAGCCCCTCCGCGATCAGCGGGCCGCCCTTGTCCTCGTAGACGCCGGCCGACGCCCGGTTCGAGGCGGTCACGACGAGCGCGGAGTACGGGGCGGTGAGGGCGCCGCCGACCGCGGCGTCGAGCGCCACCGGCGCGTGCGCCTCGTGCTCGTGCGCCCCCGCGACCTTGCCCGCGCGCGTCATGACGCGCTCCGCGTCCAGTGGCCGGACTTGCCGCCGGTCTTCTCCTCGACCCGCACGTCGGAGATGACCGCGCCCTTGTCGACCGCCTTCACCATGTCGACCACGGTGAGCGCCGCCACGGACACCGCCGTCAGGGCCTCCATCTCGACGCCCGTGCGGTCCGTGGTCTTCACCGTCGCGAGGATCTCGACGGCGTCGTCCGCGACCGTCAGGTCCAGCGTCACGCCCGAGACGGCCAGCGGGTGGCACAGGGGGATCAGGTCCGGGGTCTTCTTGGCCCCCATGATCCCGGCGATCCGGGCCGTGGCCAGCGCGTCACCCTTCGGCACGCCCTCGCCGCGCAGCAGCTCGATCACGCGCGGCGAGACGAGGACGCGTCCACTCGCACGGGCGGTGCGGGCCGTGACCTCCTTCGCGGAGACGTCGACCATGCGGGCCGCCCCCGCCTCGTCGATGTGGGTGAGGCCTTGCTGCGTGCTCATCGCGGTGACACTCCCGGTCGCTGTGTGGGACGACACGGTACCCCCACCATGCCCCCCTCAGCCGAGGAGGACCACTTCCAGCTCCGTGCCCGGTTCCACCCCGGTGACCTCCTCCGGTACGACGAGCAGGGCGTCCGCGTGGGCGAGCGCCGCGATGAGATGGGAGCCGGAGCCGCCCACAGGAGTGACGGTGCCCGACTCGGCGTCGTAGCTGCCGCGCAGGAACTGGCGGCGGCCGGCCGGCGAGGACAGACCGCGGTCCGACTTCAGGGCGGCGCGGACCCTGGGCCGGTGGGCGTCGGGCCGCTCACCGAGACCCATGAGGGCACGGATCGCGGGACGGACGAACAGCTCGAAGGAGACGTACGAGGAGACCGGGTTGCCCGGCAGGGCGAGCAGCGGGGTGTGGTCGGGGCCGATCATGCCGAATCCCTGCGGCTTGCCCGGCTGCATCGCCAGCTTGCGGAAGTCGACCTCGCCGTCCGCCGTCAGCGCCTCCTTCACCACGTCGTACGCCCCGACGCTGACCCCGCCCGTGGTGACGATCAGGTCGGCCCGGATCAGCTGGTCCTCGATGGCGGCGCGCAGCGACTCGGCGTCGTCGGCGACCGCGCCGACCCGGTAGGCGAGGGCACCCGCCTCGCGCGCGGCGGCGGCGAGCGCGAAGCTGTTGGAGTCGTAGATCTGGCCTTCGCCCAAGGGCTCGCCGGGCTGGGTCAGTTCGCTGCCGGTGGAGATCACCACCACCCGCGGGCGGGGGTGCACGCGCACGGTGCCGCGGCCGATCGCCGCGAGCAGGCCGATCTGCGGGGCCCCGAGGACCGTGCCCGCCGCGAGGGCCAGCTCGCCCGCCCGGACGTCGCTGCCGCGCGCCCGGACGTGGGCGCGGGCCTCGGCGGGACGGTGGACGCGGACCTCTCCGGCGGCGCCCTCCGGGGCGGCGCTCGCCGGGCGCATGGTGCCGGCCGCGCCCTCGCCCGTGCCTCCGTCGGTCCATTCGACGGGGACGACGGCCTCGGCTCCGGGCGGCAGCGGGGCGCCGGTCATGATCCGGGCGGCCTGGCCCGGCCCGACCTCGGGCAGCCCGCCGGCGCCCGCGGCGACGTCGCCGATCACGGTCAGGACGGCGGGGAACTCCTCGCTCGCCCCGGCCACGTCGGCGACCCGCACCGCGTACCCGTCCATGGAGCTGTTGTCGAAGGGCGGCAGGGCGACCGGCACCGTGACGTCCTCGACGAGGACGCAGCCCTGGGCGTCCGGCAGCTGCAGCTCGATGGGTTCGAGCGGGGCGACCGCCGCCAGGATGTCGCCGAGGTGCTCGTCGACGGACCACAGGCCACGGGCCGGGCCCCCGCGGGGATCGGCGGAGGAGCCGCCCGCGGGCTCGTGGTCCGACGGTGCCGTGCTGCTGCTCAAGGTGCTACATCTCCTCGCTGACGTAACTGCGGAGCCAGGTCCGGAAGTCCGGTCCCAGATCTTCACGTTCGCACGCCAGTCTGACAATGGCACGCAGGTAGTCGCCTCGGTCGCCGGTGTCGTAGCGGCGCCCCTTGAAGACGACGCCGTGGACGGGGCCGCCGACCCGCTCGTCCTGCGCGAGCTTCTGCAGGGCGTCGGTCAGCTGGATCTCGCCGCCGCGGCCCGGCGCGGTCTCCCGCAGTATGGCGAAGACGGCCGGGTCCAGGACGTAGCGGCCGATGATCGCGAGGTTGCTGGGGGCCTCCGCCGGCTCCGGCTTCTCCACGAGGCCGGTCACCTTCACCACGTCCGCGTCGCCGGTCGGGCCGACGGCCGCGCAGCCGTAGAGGTGGATCTGGGAGGGCTCGACCTCCATCAGCGCGACCACGCTGCCGCCGAACCGCTCGCGCACCTCGACCATGCGGGCGAGCAGGGGGTCGCGCGGGTCGATCAGGTCGTCGCCGAGCAGCACCGCGAAGGGCTGATCGCCCACGTGCGGGGCGGCGCACAGCACGGCGTGGCCGAGGCCGCGGGGGGCGCCCTGCCGGACGTAGTGCATCGTGGCCAGGTCGCTGGACTCCTGGACCTTGGCGAGCCGTTCCTCGTCGCCCTTGCGGGTCAGCGCCTCTTCCAGCTCGTAGTTCCGGTCGAAGTGGTCCTCGAGCGGGCGCTTGTTGCGGCCGGTGATCATGAGGACGTCGGAGAGCCCGGCCGCGACGGCCTCCTCCACGACGTACTGGATCGCCGGTTTGTCCACGACCGGCAGCATCTCCTTCGGCGTCGCCTTGGTGGCCGGCAGGAACCGGGTGCCGAGGCCCGCGGCCGGGATGACAGCCTTTGTGATGGACGGCGTCTGAGTCATGCGGAGCACCCTAGCCGTTCGGTATGGGAAGAAAATGAGAAAAGCAGTGAGAAGCCTGCAATCGCCTGAGCCTTCTCGATGCTCGTACCGCTACCGCCCGATACAAGAGGAATACGAGCCGCATTGAGCACCGAACCGCGTGAGGAACCGACCGAGAAGGCCCTCTTGCGCCGGGCCCTGCTGACCGCCCGCGCCGCACTGGTCCCGGAGGATGTCACGCGCACCTCGGAACTCCTGGCGGAGCACGCCCTGGAGCTGTCCGAGCTGGCGGGCGCCGGCACCGTCGCCGCGTACGTCTCGGTGGGGCGCGAACCCGGCACCCGCGCGCTGCTGGACGCGCTGCGCGAGCGGGGCGTACGGGTCCTGCTGCCGGTCCTGCTGCCCGACAACGACCTGGACTGGGCCGCGTACGAAGGCGCGGAGCGGCTCGCGAAGGCGGGCCGGGGGCTGCTCGAACCGGTCGGCGAGCGCCTCGGCCCGGAGGCGGTGTGCGCGGCGGACGCGGTCCTCCTCCCGGGCCTCGCGGTGGACGCGCGCGGTATGCGCCTCGGGCGGGGCGGCGGCTCGTACGACCGCGTCCTGGCCCGGCTCGTACGGGCGGGGGCGGATCCGGCCCTGGTGGTGCTCCTCTACGCGAACGAGGTGGTCGCGCGGGTCCCGGAGGAACCGCACGACCACCCCGTGCACGCGGTGGTGACCCCGGAGGGGGTCCGGCGCTTCGAGCGCTGAGGAAGCCTCTGGGGCTCCGCCGCGCTGCGAGCGCCCGGAGCCTCAGGGCTCCAGCTTGAGCGTGTCCGTCGTGCCGGCCTCGACCGCGGCCTGCCCGTAGGACCAGTCGAGCAGCTCGCCCTTCGCCCACTTGTCCGTCTGGTCGGTGTAGTGGCTGCTGAAGGCGTGGCCGGAGGCACCGGTGAGGTTGATCCAGCGGGACTTGTCCCAGTCGCCGACGTTGACGACCATCCGCATCGACGGCACCCAGATCACCTCGTAGCCACCGGCCGCGTTCCAGCCGGTCGCGTCGACCGCGGCCTCGCCGCCGCCCAGGTTCCACGGGCCGCGGTTGAGCAGCGACTGCACGAAGCCGGGGCCGGCGGTGCCGAGGGTCTGGTTCTCCAGGGTCAGCTGGTGCAGCCGGCCCCAGCTCCAGGTGGAGACGTCCTTGCCGAGCTTGGCGGTCAGCTCCCAGCGGGCGTCCTTCATGGCCTGCGCGAGCAGCTGGTCACGGGTCTCGGTGGGGGCGTCGAGCCGGTCCCCCGGCGTCTTCCACCAGTCGTTCTTCTCCTGCTTGAGCAGCGGGCGGACCACCTCGTACCAGCGGTCGCCGCCGTCCGGCTGCGCGGTGTCGGCGTCGCGCTCACCGCACTCGCGGACCAGCTTGTTCTGCTCGTCGACGGGGCCGGTGGCGTCGGCGACGCGGACGTTGATGCACTCGCCCTCGACGCGCAGTTCCTTGGGCAGCTTGTCGCCGAAGGCGAGCTTGAGGACGTTGCGCCAGACGGCGTTGAAGTACGCGGCGGCGGCCGAGTCCGGCTCCTGGGTGTAGTCCCAGCCCTCGAGCAGCTTCTGCGCCTCGCGGACCTGCGGGTCAGCGATGTCGATCTTCAGCAGCAGCGGGTTGAGCAGGGTGGCGATCTCGCTGCGGTTGTCCATCTGCATCGTCTGCATGTCGTCCGGCGAGATCTTGCCGCCGTCCTTGGTCTTCGACTCGATCAGGTCGTTGATCCGCTGGCTGCGCGAGCCGTAGCCCCAGTCCCGGGTGAGGAGGTGGGGGTACTTCTTCTCGTCGATGACGGCCTGGTTCGCGGTGACGATGTAGCCGCGGTCCGGGTTGTACTCGTAGGGCAGCTCGTCGAAGGGGATGTAGCCCTTCCAGTCGTACGAGGAGTCCCAGCCGGGCACGGGCACCGTGCCGTCGTAGCTCTTGCCCTTGCTGCGGACCGGGATCTTGCCCGGGGCCTGGTAGCCGATGTTGCCCTGGGTGTCGGCGTAGATCAGGTTCTGGGACGGGACCTCGAAGTCCTTGGCGGCGGCCCGGAAGCTCGTGAAGTCCTTGGCGCGGTTGAGCTCGAAGACGGCGTCCATCGACTTGCCGGGCTGCAGGGCGGTCCAGCGCAGGGCGACGCCGTAGCCGGTGCCGCGGTCGGGGGCGGCGTTGCCGACCGGGGCGGTCTTGCCGACCTTCTCCAGCTCGGTGGAGCGGTCGGAGACCAGCGGGCCGTGCTCGGTGGAGCGGATGGTGATGGTGCGGTCTCCGCCGCCGGCGACCTTGATGATCTCGTCGCGGACGAGGAAGGGCTTGGTCCTGCCGTCCACGACGTAGCCGTCGGTGCCGATCTTCTCCAGGTAGAGGTCGGTGACGTCGGCGCCGAGGTTGGTGAAGCCCCAGGCGATGGAGTTGTTGTGGCCGATGATCACGCCGGGGGTGCCGGAGAAGGTGTAGCCGGCGACGTCGTAGCGGCAGGTCGCCGAGACGGAGCGGCAGTGCAGGCCCATCTGGTACCAGAGGGACGGCAGCATCGGCGCGAGGTGCGGGTCGTTGGCGAGCAGCGGCTTGCCGGAGGTCGTGTAGTCGCCCGAGACGACCCAGGAGTTCGAGCCGATGCCGTTGCCGTTGGGGCCGAGCAGGGCCGGGATCTCGTCGAGGGTGTCGGAGAGCGCGGCGAGCTGGGACTGGATCCCCTGGGAGCCGCTGCCGCCACCGGTCGTGCCGTCGGTGCCCTTGGCCTCGCCCTCGGGGTCGAACTTGCCGGTGATCTTGTCGACGGCACCCTTGTCGACGATCGGCTGGTGCAGCTCGTACGGGTACCCCGGGTAGAGGTCCTTGATCTGCTGCGGCTTGAGCCGGCTGGTCATCAGCGAGCGGTCGATCTCGTCCTGCATGTTGCCGCGCAGGTCCCAGGCCATGGCCTTGAGCCAGGCCACCGAGTCGACCGGGGTCCACGGCTCGATGGTGTAGTCGTTGGTGAAGGCGAGGGCCGCGTACTCGACGGACACGTCGGACGGGTCCCGGTCCTTGAGATAGGCGTTGACGCCGGCGGCGTAGGCCTGGAGGTTCTTCTTGGTCTCCGCCGACAGGACCTTGTCGTACTCCTGCTGTGCGACCTGCCGCCAGCCCAGCGTGCGCAGGAAGGCGTCGGTGTCGACCTGGCTCTTGCCGAACATCTCGGAGAGGCGACCGGCCGTCATGTGGCGACGGACGTCCATCTCGTAGAAGCGGTCCTGCGCCTGGACGTAGCCCTGGGCGCGGAAGAGGTCGGCCTCGTTGTCGGCGTAGATCTGCGGAACGCCGTAGGCGTCGCGCTTGACCTCGACCGGGCCGGAGAGCCCGTCGATCCGGATCGTGCCCGTGGTCTGCGGGAACGAGCCCCGGACGGTGCTGACGCCCCAGTACGCGCCGTACCCGATGCCCGCGACCAGAGCGAGGACCAGGACGAGAACGATCAGGCGGGCACGCCGCCCCTTCTTCTTGGCGGGGGGCGCGGTCGTGTTGGAGGGCATCGCTGTCCTTCGAGGGGCAGGGTGGTCCTGGAGTACGGGAGCAACCTTAGGCGCAGCGTCCGGAGGCCCCGGACGCGGTGTCAGGAAGAGCACCGTACCTATACGTACTGATGTACGAGGAGATACCAAAGGGACGTCAAGAAAGCGTTAAAGATTAGGTAAGGTAACGAAGTACCGGCGGCGGAGGAACGATCCCGCCCGCACGTGAGGGGAAGGAACGGCCACTGACTGTCCACCAGCTCAACGAACTCCTGCTCATCTGCTCGCTCGTGCTGCTCATCGCTGTCGCGGCGGTGCGGATCTCGTCCCGGAGCGGGCTTCCCAGCCTGCTGCTCTACCTGGGGATCGGGGTCGCCATCGGGCAGGACGGCATCGGCAACGTCGCCTTCGACAACGCCGAACTGACCCAGGTGATCGGTTATGCCGCACTTGTGGTGATCCTGGCCGAGGGCGGTCTGGGCACCAAGTGGAAGGAGATCAAACCCGCGTTGCCCGCAGCGGTCGTGCTCTCGACCCTCGGCGTCGCGGTGAGCGTGGGCATCACGGCCGCGGCCGCGCACTACCTCGTCGACCTGGAATGGCGACAGGCCCTCATCATCGGCGCCGTCGTCTCCTCCACCGACGCCGCCGCCGTGTTCTCCGTGCTGCGCAAGGTGCCGCTGCCCTCCCGGGTCACCGGCGTCCTGGAGGCCGAGTCCGGATTCAACGACGCGCCCGTCGTCATCCTCGTCGTGGCCTTCTCCACCGTCGGCCACGCCGACGCCTGGTACCTCCTCGTCGGCGAGATCGCCCTGGAGCTCGCCATCGGCGCCGCCGTCGGTCTCGCCGTCGGCTTCGTCGGCGCCTACGGACTGCGTCACGTCGCCCTGCCGGCCTCCGGTCTCTACCCGATCGCCGTCATGGCCATCGCCGTCGTCGCCTACGCGGCCGGGGCCATGGCCCACGGCTCGGGCTTCCTCGCCGTCTACCTGGCCTCGATGGTGCTCGGCAACGCCAAGCTGCCGCACGCCCCCGCCAACAGGGGCTTCGCCGAGGGCCTCGGCTGGATCGCCCAGATCGGCATGTTCGTCCTGCTCGGCCTGCTCGTCACCCCGCACGAGCTGGTCCGCGACTTCTGGCCGGCGATCGTGATCGGCCTGGTGCTCACCGTGGTCGCGCGCCCCATGGAGGTCTTCGCCAGCCTCCTTCCCTTCCGCATCCCCTGGCGGGAGCAGGCTCTGATGTCCTGGGCCGGCCTGCGCGGAGCCGTCCCGATCATCCTCGCCACGATCCCCATGGTGTCGGGGATCGAGGGCAGCGAGCGGATCTTCAACATCGTCTTCGTGCTGGTCGTCGTCTACACGCTGATCCAGGGTCCGACCCTGCCCTGGCTGGCCCGGGCCCTGGAGCTCAGGGACCCGACCGAGGCCGCCGACCTGGGCATCGAGTCGGCCCCGCTGGAGCGGCTGCGCGGCCACCTGCTGTCCGTGGCGATCCCGCAGGGGTCCAAGATGCACGGCGTCGAGGTCGCCGAGCTCCGGCTGCCCGCCGGGGCCGCCGTCACCCTGGTGGTCCGGGAGGACAAGAGCTTCGTCCCCAGCCCCGCGACCGTGCTCCGGCGCGGTGACGAACTGCTCGTCGTCGCCACCGACCCGGTACGGGACAGCGCCGAGCGCCGCCTCCGGGCCGTCGGCCAGGGCGGAAAGCTGGCCGGCTGGCTGGGCACGGGCGGAGCCACCGCCGCCGGCGCCCCGGAAGCCCACGAGGGATCCTTCCGGAACCCGTTCCGGCGAACGTCCGGTTAATCCCAGGCATTAATTCAGGTCTCCGGGCGCTTTCCCAGGCGGGAAGACGCCCTTCCCTGTACGATGAAGGCACACTTGATCGAACCAACTCTGCCTGACGCAGAGCTGGCGCGACCGTATGGCGGCCGAGGCGCCCTCCGCAGTGGGGCCCGGTATCTACCGCAGTTCCGCGCAAGAGGACAGCTCTCGGCGAAACCCGCACCACCGTGCTCGGGCGCGCTACCAGGCGGCAGAAAGGCATGGACCGTGGCGTCCACGGTCGTCACCGAGAAGCGGCCCGGTTACGGACAGCTGCTCCGCACCCCTGGTGCCCTCTCCTTCCTGCTCCCGGGCTTCGCCGCCCGGCAGCCGTTCGCGATGCTCACCATCGGCATCGTCCTGCTCGTCCAGCACACCACCGGCTCCTACGGCAACGCCGGTGCCGTCGCCGCCGTCACCGGCGTCTCCATGGCGCTGTTCGCCCCGCAGAGCGGCAGGCTCGCCGACCGCTTCGGCCAGCGGGCCGTCCTGGTCCCCGGCGTGCTCATCCACGCCGCCTCCGTCTCCCTTCTCGTCGCGCTGGCCCTGGCCGGCGCCCCGCTGTGGGCGCTGTTCCTCGCGGCCGTCCCCTCCGGCGCCTCCGTGCCGCAGGTCGGTCCGATGGTCCGGGCCCGCTGGGCCGCCAAGCTGGACGGCACGCCCCTGATGCCGACCGCCGCCGCCTTCGAATCGGTGACGGACGAGTTCACCTTCGTCGTCGGCCCGGTCCTCGCCACCGCCCTGTGCACCGGCGTCCACCCGGCCGCCGGCCTGATCGCCGAAGCCGCACTCACCCTGTTCGGCGGCCTGTTCTTCGCCGCCCAGCGCCGCACCCAGCCCGCCCACGGCCTCTCCGCCGCGGCCGCCCAGGCGGACGGCGAACCGCACCGCTCGGCCCTGTCCATCCCCGGCGTCCGCGTCCTCGCCATCGCCTTCCTCGGCATCGGCTCGGTCTTCGGCGGCATGCAGGTCTCCCTCACCGCCTTCTCCGAGGAGATCGGCAACCCCGGCGCCAACGGCCTGCTCTACGGCATCTTCGCCGCCGGCAACATGCTCGCCGGCATCGCCATGGGCGCCATCGCCTGGAAGACCGGCCCGCGCCGCCGCCTCTTCGTCGGCTACGCCGGTCTGGCCGTCGCCGCCTCCCTCCTGTGGTCCGCCCACTCGGTCCTGCTGCTCGGCGCCCTCGGCCTCGTCGTGGGTCTGTGCATCGCCCCGGCCCTGATCACCGGCTACACGATCGTCGAGACCCTGGTCCCGGCGTCCTCCCGCACCGAGGCCTTCACCTGGCTGACCGGCGCCGTGGCGCTGGGCCAGGCCGCGGCCGTCACGGTCGCCGGCCGGCTGGCCGACGCCCACGGCTCCAGCACCGGATTCCTGGTGCCGATGGCGGGCACGGTGCTCGCTCTCGCCACCCTGGTCGCCCTGCGCTCGCGACTCCACCCCCGCGCGGCGAGCCGGGTCGCGGCACGTGGTATAGGTCACCGAGTTCCCGTGCCGGTGGACTGAACCCGCGGAATACGTCACTATGGATCGTCGTTAGCACTCGATGAGTGTGAGTGCCAGGAGGAAGACAAGTGCCGACCTACCAGTACCAGTGCACCGAGTGCGGCGAGGGCCTCGAGGCGGTGCAGAAGTTCACGGATGACGCTCTGACCGAGTGCCCCAACTGCAAGGGACGCCTGAAGAAGGTGTTCTCGGCGGTCGGCATCGTGTTCAAGGGCTCCGGCTTCTACCGGAACGACAGCCGTGGTGCGTCGTCCAGCAGCTCGCCGGCCTCGTCGAAGCCCTCCTCGTCTTCGACGTCGTCCTCTTCGTCGTCGTCCTCCTCCTCGGCGTCTTCCGCGACGTCGTCGAGCACGGCCTCGACGTCGTCCAGCTCCACCTCGGCGGCCTGACCCGGGCCCCGCTCCACGTACCTGACGAATGCCCTGCCGATCCCTTCGGCGGGGCATTCGGCGTTCGTCGGGGGCGGTTAGGGTGACGGGCATGGCGACCCAGACGACTGACCTGTTCGCAGACATCGGGGTGATCGGCGGCTCCGGGTTCTACTCCTTCCTGGACGATGTGACCGAGGTGTCGGTCGACACCCCGTACGGCAGCCCCAGCGACTCCCTCTTCCTCGGCGACCTCGCCGGCCGTCGAGTCGCCTTCCTCCCCCGGCACGGCCGCGGCCACCACGTGCCGCCGCACCGGATCAACTACCGCGCCAACCTGTGGGCCCTGCGCTCCGTGGGCGTGCGCCAGGTCCTCGGGCCCTGCGCGGTCGGCGGACTGCGCGAGGAGTACGGCCCCGGCACCCTCGTCGTGCCCGACCAGCTGGTCGACCGGACGAAGGCCCGCGCGCAGACCTTCTTCGACGGTGAACCGCTGCCGGAGGCCTGGGGCGGGGCCGTGCCGAACGTGGTCCACGTGACTTTCGCCGACCCCTACTGCCCGGACGGGCGTCGGGTGGCCCTGAAGGCCGCCCGGGGGCAGGGCTGGGAGCCGGTCGACGGCGGCACGATGGTCGTCATCGAAGGGCCCCGCTTCTCCACGCGCGCCGAGTCGCGCTGGCATGCGGCCGCGGGTTGGTCGGTGGTCGGCATGACCGGCCACCCCGAGGCCGTTCTCGCCCGGGAACTGGGACTCTGCTACACCTCCCTCGCACTCGTGACGGATCTGGACGCGGGCGCGGAGACGGGGGACGGCGTCTCGCACACCGAGGTCCTGCGGGTGTTCGGACAGAACGTCGGCCGGCTGCGCGACGTGCTCTTCGACGCGGTGAGCGCGCTCCCCGCGACGGTCGACCGGGACTGCCTGTGCACCCAGGCCCACGACGGGTGGGACCTGGGGATCGAACTGCCCTGAGCGACGCGGCCGGGGGCGAACCGCGCCGCGAGGACCGAACTGCCTCAAGCGTCCTCGCCCCGCCTCGCGGCGGCAATCGCTCGCGGGGGTGAGGAAGTTGTCCACAACCGCCGGTTTGTCCACAGGCCCGAGCAGGATCGCGGCTCGTGCGGGACGGTGAGTGCGGTTCGCCGGACGGTCCGGCGAACGGCCCGACTCACGACAGGCGGTTGCGCGATGAACACGGACTCCTGCCTCCCCCACACCCGCACCTCGGTGCCCCCGCCGTGCGGGGTGCCGCAGTTCGACCCGCTGCGCGTGCGCGGCGGAAGGCTACGCCTGCGCAGGGCCCTGCGCCGCAGGCGACGGGCACCCGCCGCGGTTCTCGCGATGACGGCCGCCGCGCTCGCCGCGACCGGGGCCGCCGGGGCGGACGACCCGGTCCCGCAGCCGCCACCGCCGTCGGCCCGTGCGCCGCACCGGCCGGCCGACGTGCCGCTCGTGTCCGCTCCCGTGCGGATCGCCGACGCCGCGACGGTCCGGCTGCTGCGCCCGGGCGACCGGGTGGACGTGATCGCCGCACCCGACTCCGCCGTGGGCGCGGGCGGTGACGCCCGCGTGGTCGCCTCGGGCGCCCGAGTGGCCGAAGTACCGCGTGCGGGTGAGACTCGTTCGGACGGTGGGGCCTTGATCGTCCTGTCCGTTCCACGGTCGACGGCGACAGCGCTGGCCGGTGCGGGCATCACGTCCCAACTGGCGGTGACGCTGTGCTGATTCGCACTGACGGCCTGTCAAGTAACCGTCACGTGTGTACGGATTGGACGCTCCTGCGCCGCTCGCGGCGTAATGGCTCCGGACACAGCAGCACACGCGACGAAAGGCACCTTGGTGGCCGAGAAGAAGGAAAGCTTGCTGGGAGGCTTCAAGGCCTTCCTGATGCGTGGCAACGTGATCGACCTTGCGGTGGCCGTCGTCATCGGTGCGGCGTTCACCAACATCGTGAACTCGGTGGTCAAGGGCATCATCAACCCGCTCGTGGGTGCCTTCGGCACGAAGGACCTGGAGGGCTACTCGTCCTGTCTGAAGGCCCCCTGCCGGGTGATCGACGGGGAGATGCAGGGCATCCAGATCCAGTGGGGCCTGGTGCTCAGCGCCATCCTCAGCTTCGTGATCACGGCGGCCGTCGTCTACTTCCTCATGGTCCTGCCGATGGCGAAGATCCTCGCGAAGCGCGCCGCGCACGAGAAGGCGAAGGAAGGCGTCCAGGAGACCCTGGAGGTCAGCGAGCTGGAGGTGCTCAAGGAGATCCGCGACCACCTGGTCTCGCAGCGCGGTCCCGTGAACAACACGGGCGTGACCTCCCAGACCGGTGGCGGCACCGGGGCGCACTCCACCTCCTGACCGACGGCTCGCGTCGGCGTCAGAGGTGGTGCGGCGGCTTCTCGTCGAGGAAGCGCGCGAGGTCGGCGGCGCTGTCGCCGCCGGCGGGAGGCCGCTCGCCCCATCCACGGTCCGTATCGTCCGCGGACTGCCGGTCCAGCGGATCGTCGAAGATCAGTGCCGGCCTGGGTTCGGGGTTGGGGACTGTGTCGGACTGCTTCGCTGCGCGCGGTCCGTGGGCGGGGGCGGTGCTCATGCATCCAGGTTACGCCGGGTGCACCGCCCCGGACCCCGCTGATCTGCGAGATACCGCTCAGCGGTCCTTCGGGTCGAGCGCCCACAGGCCGAGGACGACGAGGAACGACAGGACCAGGAAGCCCGCTCCCCACCACGCTGTCCCGGTGTCCCCTGCCATCCACTCGTCGACGACGATGGTCAGCCCCCACAACTGGCCGATGACCACGGTGAGGGCGAGGGTCAGGCGGGCGGAGAGCTTGGAGGAGCGTTCGGGCTCCTGCTCGGTGCCGGCGCCCGGGCCCGGCCCGGTGTGGCGGACCCGCGGGTCGCCGTAGCCGCTGGTGGGGCGGATCTGGGGGTAGCGCTCGTGGACCGGGCGGTTGAGGCGCGGCTGCGCGCTGCCGGGGGTGTAGACGGGCCGGGGCGGCAGGTCCTGCGGGGTTCCGGCCTGGTGTCCGGGGGCGGCCGGGTCCTTGGGGAACGGGGTGTCGGTCATGTCCTGCGACTCCTCTCCACCGCACCGCGGGCGGCGGCGCCCGGACAACCGAGGCGGTCGGCGAGATCGGGGCGCTCCTCGCCGAGCTGGCGGCACAGGCCCTCCTGGACGCTCTCCCCGGAGCGGGTGGTGCCCACGGCCCAGACGCTGCCGTCGGCGTCCTCGACCAGGAGGACCTTCGGCAGCGCGCGGGGCGGCGGGCCCGCGGTGACCTCGCCGGTGCGGGCGTCGAAGACTCCCTCGTGACAGGGGCAGTACAGCTCGCCCTCGCTCCCCCGGTCCTTGCGCCAGAGCACGGCGCAGGCGAGGTGGGTACAGACGGCGGAGTAGCCGGCGAGGGTGCCGTCCTCCAGGCGGACGGCGACCGCGCGGTCCTCCTCGTCGGGGTAGCGGAAGGCGACGGAGTCGCCGGGGAGGATCTGGTCGGCGATCCTCTTGGGCTCGAGGGGCCCGTCGCCGTCGCCGTGCCGGTGCAGGATTCCGGAGGCCACGCCGACACCGCCGATGGCCAGGCCGCCGGAGACGGTGGCGACGATCCGCAGGTAGTCGCGGCGGGTGGTGAGGGAGTCGGCGGAGATCCGGTCGCGGAGCGCCGCCTGGGCGGCGTCGGGCGCTCCCGCGCGATCGGCGTCGTTGGGGTCGTCGGCGCCGGAGCCGTGGCCTGGGGGCTGTTCGGTGAGGCTCATCGGACATCCACTCCGTTGACTTCGACGATGGGCAGACCGCCGGGGACGGGCCACTGGACCTTGTCGGCGGGGACGACCATCGCCACACCGGTGGAGACGGTGGTGGAGCCGAAGGTGAACGAGTCGGCGACCTGGACGCCAGGGCGTTCCGCGCGGAGCTCGTCGAGGGTCCCGTAGAAGAGGGCGCCGGTGGGGCAGACGGTGGCGCACATGGGGGCGAGGCCGTAGGCGGTGCGGTCGTAGCAGAGGTTGCACTTCATCTGCAGCTTCGCCTGGAGGTCGATCTTCGGGACGCCGAAGGGGCAGGCGTTGACGCAGTTGGCGCAGCCGATGCAGCGGGTGGTGTCGGCCTGCTGCACCACGCCGTCGGCGGTCACCAGGATCGCGTCGGCGGGGCAGACCTCGGCGCACGGGGCGACGGGGTCCTCGCAGTGCATGCAGACAGTGGGAAGGGAGGCGACGGACTGCCCCTCGTCGGGGTAGTCGAGGTGGATCATCGACTTGCCGCGGTGCGAGTCGCATTCGCGGCACGCGGAGACGCAGGCCTGGCAGCCGATGCAGCGACCCGGGTCGATGAAGATCGTGCGGCCCATCATGTGCGGCGTCAGCTCCTCTCCGAGGTGCCACGGCCCTGTGGGGACGTGGGGGGCAGGGGGTCGTCGCGGGAGATCTGGGTCGCCGGGTAGGCGACCTGGCCGGGGGCGGTGGGCGGCGCCGGCACCTCGTCGATCCGTTCGGCGGCCTCGATGCGGGCGGCACAGACCTTGTATTCGGGGATCTTCGAGCGGGGGTCGAGCGCGTCGATGGTCAGCGCGTTCGCGGCGGTGGGCACGGGCCAGTGGTACGGGACGAAGACGGTGTCGGGGCGGATGGCCTCGGTGACCAGGGCGGGGAAGACCTCGCTGCCGCGGCGGGTGACGACGCGGACCGGGTCGCCGTTGCGGAAGCCGTGGGAGGGGTGGACCTCGACCCAGGGGCGCGGGGTCTGCTCGACGAGGGCGCCCAGGCGGCGGGTCTGGTTGCCGGAGAGGAAGTGGGCGACGGTGCGCCCGGTGGTGAGCGAGAGGGGGTACTCCTCGCTGTACGGGTCCATGGGCGGGTGCCATTCGACGACCTGCAGATGGATCTTGCCGTCGGCGTGGTAGGTCCGGCCGTCCTCGAAGAGGCGGGGGGTGCCGGGGTGCTCGGTGGTGGGGCAGGGCCAGGCGATGCCGCCGGTCTCCTCCAGCCGTTCGTAGGTGATGCCGTAGTAGTCGTTGACCGTGCCGGCCGAAGCGATGCGGAGCTCCTCGAAGACGGATCGGGAGTCGGGGAAGGCGAACTTGTCGCCGACGCCGAGCCGCCTGGCGAGTTCGCAGATGACCCAGGTGTCGGTGCGGACTCCGGCGGGAGGCTCCTGGGCCTTGTTGTGCTTGACGACCCGGGCCTCGGCGTTGGCCATGACGCCTTCGTCCTCGGCCCAGACGGTGACGGGGAAGACGACGTGCGCGTTGGCGGCGGTCTCGGAGAGGAAGAAGTCGAATTGGGCGTGGAACTCGGTGGTGTCGTATCCGTCCTTCACCGTGGCGTAGTGGGGAAGGGAGACGAAGGGGTTGTTGCAGATGCCGATGAGGCCGCGGATCTCGCGGCGCTGCATCTGCCAGACCATTTCCATCATGGAGGTGCCGGCGGGCGGGAGTTCGGACTCGTCGATGCCCCAGATCTCGCAGATCTGGCGGCGGTGTTCGGGGTTGGAAATGGAGCGTCCGCCGGGCAGCAGGTCGGACTTCTGGCCGTGCTCGCGGCCGCCCTGGCCGTTGCCCTGGCCGGTGATGGTGCCGTAGCCGGCGCCGGGACGCCCGATGTTCCCGGTGGCGACGCAGAGATTGATGATCGTCAGGCAGTTCTCGACGCCCTGGGAGTGGTGTTCGACGCCGCGGGCGTGCCAGGCCATGGCCTTGTCGGCGCCGGCGAACATGCGGGCGACCTGGACGATCTGCTCCTCGGGGACGCCGCAGATCTCGGCGGAGCGGGCGGGCGGGTAGTCGGCGACGTTCTTCTTCACCTCCTCCCAGCCGGTGGTGTGGGCGGCGAGATAGGCCTCGTCGGTGAGGCCCTCGGCGACGACGACGTGGAGGACGGCGTTGAAGAAGGCGGCGTCGGTGCCGGGTTTGAGGGCGACGTGGACGTCGGCGGTGCGGGCGACGGCCGTCTCGCGCGGGTCGACGACGATGAGGCTGGCGCCGCGGTCCCGGGCTCCCCACAGGTACTGGGTCATGACGGGGAAGCATTCGCCGACGTTGGAGCCGGCGATGAGGAGGCAGTCGGTGAGGAGGATGTCGGAGAAGGGGTTGCCGGCCCGGTCGATGCCGAAGGCGAGCTTGTTGGCCCCGGCGGCGGACACCATGCACAGGCGCCCGTTGTAGTCGACGTGCCGGGTCTTGAGGGCGACGCGGGCGAACTTGCCGACGAGGTAGGTCTTCTCGGAGTACAGGCTGGCGCCGCCGAGCAGGCCGAAGGCGTCGTTGCCGTACTCGGCCTGGATGCGACGGATCTCGGAGACGGTGAAGTCGAGGGCCTCCTCCCAGCTCGCCTCGCGGAAGGGCTCGTCGCGGTTGCGGCGGAGCAGCGGGCTGGTGAGCCGGTCGGGGTGGTTGACCTGCTGGTAGGCGTTGATTCCCTTGGGGCAGAGCCGCATCCGGTTGATGTCGTGATTGCGGGGCTCGACGCCGAAGACCTTGCCGCCGCGGTCGACGCGCAGATACATGCCGCACTGCACGCCGCAGAAGCAGCAGTGGGTGGGGACGAGGGTCTCGCCGTTCTGGTCGGCGTGCCAGCGGTCGGCGGGGATGCCGCCGGCGTCGCGGAAGTTGCGGGTGCCGGGTGGGGCGACGGAGGGGTCAAGGGGCAGTGGAGCGGGCAGCGGCGAGGTCACTTGAAGCCCTTCTTGACGTGGCTGAGGTAGGCGGTGCCCCGCAGGACGCGCTTGCAGCGCGGGCAGTACTCGGCCCACTGGTCGAAGTCGAGCTTCAGGTCGCGCATGGTGCCCTGGAGGTTCTCGACGTAGGGGGCGGTGTCGATGGGCTGACCGCAGCGGCGGCAGGCGAGGAGGCCGGTGTCGGCGCCTTCGCCGGCCGGCTGCCCGTCGCGGCGGCGGGCGGTGTACTTGAACAGCTGCATGCCGACGGCGGCGGGCCGCTGGACGATGTGGAAGAACTTCCCGAACGGGATGTAGATGAGGGTGAAGACCACCGACACCATGTGGAGGATCGCCAGGAACTCGTAGCCGCCGCCGTGCAGGAAGATCGAGGAGAAGGTGAGCAGCAGGCCGGTGACGGAGATGACGATGAGGGCGATCAGCGGGACCAGGTCGTAGGCGAAGCGCTGTCCGGTGATGGCACCGCGGTCCTTCATACGGCGCCACAGGAAGTAGGAGGCGCCGGGGATGACGAGGACGGCAGCGATGTCGAGGCCGTGGAACATCAGCCAGCCGACGACGTTCAGCGCGTCGAAGCCGAGGACCTTGAATCCCCAGATCCGCATCTCGTAGCCGGGCCCCGAGCCGGTCGACGAGGTGAAGGTGAACCAGCCCCAGGTCAGCGGGAAGGTGATGAGGGCGGCGAGGACGCAGCCCCAGAAGATCAGCTGGTGGGCGGCCCAGCGGGCATGCGAGCGGGCGCCGAGGAACTTCTGGAAGCCGAGGTAGGTGGCGATCATCCGGGGCAGGGCGGTGGGCGCCCTGCGGAAGTTCTCCGCGGAGAAGAAGGCGCGCCACCCCTGCTTGAACAGGCGCCGGGCGCCGGGGGCGGAGACCCACACGGTGTAGCGGTAGGCGACGCCGAAGGCGAGGAAGACGGTTGCCACCGCGTACGGGAGGAGGGCCGAGTCGAAGTCGCGCAGCAGTCGGCTGCCGAGGACGATCGCGAGGATCAGCAGCACGGAGACGGTGACCCCGGCGAGGGTCGCACGGCGCCGCACCTGGGCGGGACTCTGCGGGGGTCGCTCGGCGACGGCGGGTGGGGACTCGGCGGGGGTTCGCTCGGGCTCGGCGGGTGCCTGTGGTGGCTCGATCACGCGGCCACCTTAGGTAGATTTTTACCCTATTCGCCCGTTCTGCGGCACGGATGGGTGAGTCCCGACCTGCCGGAGCTGCCGAGGCTTCGCCCCCGCGGCTCAGACGGCGTGGAGGCCGTGGGCCTGGAAGATCCCCCGGGTCGCGGCGACCTGCTCCTGCGTGGGCGGCGGTGTGTCGTGGAGAGTGAACGGCTTGGCGAGTACCTGCCACTTCGCTTCGCCGAGTACGTGGAGGGCGTCGCCGCCTTCGCCGGGGGCCCGGCAAGTCTCCCGGGTGGACGTCCTTCCTTCCACAAGGGTCGTCCGGTCGGCCCCGGGACGAGCACGAAACGGACGTGGACCTCCTGGCCGAGGTCGGCGAGCCGACGGGCGAAGTCCAGCGTCGGCCGGAACGGCCAGCCGGTCACCTTCTCTTACGTGTCCGGATCCCAGGACTTGATGTCGAGCAGGACGAGGTCGGTGTCGCGAGCAGGGCATGGGTGGCGCGGGCTCCGAGGAAGCCCGAGGTGTCGAGCGCGGTGATTGCGCTCCGTCTGACCGATCAAAGGGGGCGGCGGTGGTCATCTTCCAACGGGCGAAGGTCCCCTTCCGGGCATGGAAGAAGGCCCGCGGTGACAGGGCCTTCTTCTGCAGGGCCGTGCTCCGCGGGGCCGTGCTCCGCGGGGCCGTGCTCCGCGGGGCCGTGCTCCGCGGGGCCGTGCTCCGCGAAGCGCCTTCCCAGGCCCGTCAGCTCGGGGCCTCCGCGCCCTTGCGGGCGTAGAACCACCAGGTCACGGCCATGCAGCTGACGTAGAAGCCGACGAATCCCCACATCGCGCTGGTCACGGCCACGGATCCGAAGAGGGCCGGGATGAAGAAGAAGCCGTAGGCCGCTACGCCCGACGTGAAGCCGGTGACGGCACCGGACTCCATTTCCGCCTGCTTCAGGGCCCGGGCGTACTCCGGGGTGCCCTCCGTCAGCCCCTTCAGGTGGGTGCCGCGGAAGATGACCGGGATCTGCCGGAAGGTCGAGCCGTTGCCGATCCCGGAGAAGAAGAACGCGGCGAGGAAGCAGAAGAAGAAGCCGTAGAACGAGCTGTTGTCAGCGCCCGAGGGCAGGAAGGTGATCACGCCGATGATGGAGGCCGCCATGCCCACGAAGGACAGGAGCGTGACCCGCGCTCCGCCCCACTTGTCGGCGATCCAGCCGCCCGCCCACCGGGCGAGGGCGCCGACGGCCGGGCCCATCCAGGCGTAGGTGGCGACCGGGTACTCCGGGAAAGTGGTCTTGATCAGCATCGGCAGGGCCGCGGCGAAACCGATGAAGGAGCCGAAGGTGCCGACGTAGAGCCAGGTCATCAGCCAGTTGTGCTTGCGCTTGAAGATGATCTTCTGTCGGCGGAACGGGGTGGACGCGACCTTCAGGTCGTTCTGGCCGAACCAGGCGACGGCGGCCAGGACCAGCAGCACGGGGACCCAGAGGAATGCCGCGTTCTGCAGGTGGACGGGGGTGCCGTCGGCCTTGTGCTGGGCGGAGCCGATCGCGATCGTCGACCAGGTGATGACGATCGGGGTCAGCAGCTGGACCGCCGAGACGCCCAGGTTGCCCAGCCCGCCGTTGATGCCGGTCGCGCTGCCCTTCCTGGCCTTCGGGAAGAAGAAGCCGATGTTGGCGAGGGAGGAGGCGAAGTTCGCTCCGCCGATGCCGCAAAGGGCGGCTATCGCGACCATGACGCCGTAGGGGGTCGACGGGTCCTGGATGGCGATGCCGAGCCAGATCAGCGGCACGATCAGCACGGCCGTCGACAGGGCGGTGAAGCGGCGCTGGCCGATCATCGGGCCGAGGAAGGTGTAGAAGATCCGGGCGGTGCCGCCGGTCAGACCGGGTATGGCCGTCAGCCAGAACAGCTGGGAGGTGGAGTAGGCGAAGCCGACGTCCTTCAGGTTGGTCGCGGTGACCGACCACACCTGCCACACCACGAACGCCACGAGCAGCGCCGGCACCGCGATCCACAGATTGCGGTTCGCGACCTTGTGCCCGACGGACTTCCAGAAGAGCTCGTTCTCCGGCTCCCAGTCCGTGATCGGCTTCCCGGGGCTGTACTGCTCCGGGTCGTACGAGGCCGGCGCCGGCCCGCCCGTCGTTCTGCTGTCCTGGACTACGGAACTCATGGCGCTTCCCTGACGTTTCGAGGGCTTCTTGCTCCTCCAGGCTGCGCTCGCGCACAGGGGGTGCGTGAGAGTCCATGGTCGTCAGCGCAGGCGGGCCTAGGTCCCGTCAGGGCCGGGACATTGGGACGTGGGGGACGTCGGGGACGTCGGGATGTCGGGGCGTGGGAGGCGTCGGGGCGTGGGAGGCGTCGGGGCGTGGGAGGCGTCGAGGGGCTGGGGACGCCGGGGACGTCCGAGGCGTCGTAGGTCGTCGCGGGGCGTCGGGCCGGATCGTCGAGGACGCCCGGTCCGGTACGGCTCCGAAAAGGACCCGGGCGGTAGGGACTTGCGGCCCCTGCGGTACGGGACTTGCGGCCGGTCCACGGGGCGCGGCGCGGACGTAGCGTGAGGGACGAGGGGGCCGTGGCGGCGAACGACACCGGCGCCGCGGCCCCGGACGGGGCCGGACGGGGCCGGACGGGGCCGGACGGGAACGCGAGCGGGGAGGGGGCTCAGGGACGGGACAATGAGGCGCTTCACGGCGCCGCCGCGCCCGCCACGCCGAAAGCCACCGCACCGCCGGAGCCGCCCACCGACTCCCCGTGCCGTCGGAAACCAACGAGCCGCCGAGCCACCGACTCCCTGCCCTCGGAAGCCGCCCGAGCCACCGACTCCCCCTGCCGTCGGAAACCACCGAGCCGCAGCCGCCGAGCCGCCCGCACCGCTGACAGCGCCGTAACCCCCGGAAGCCCGGAGCCGGGCGGCCTGTGGTGTCGTGGCTGTCGCCGCACGCCCTCGTCTGGTGTTCTGTGGGGCATGACGCAACCGTTCCTCCCCCTCACCGCCCGTTCCCGTGAAGAGGCGCACCGGGCCGCCACGCCGCTCGAGCTGTTCTTCGACCTCTGTTTCGTCGTCGCGGTCGCGCAGGCCGGGGCCGAGCTCGTACACGCCGTGGCGGAGGGGCATGCCGGGTCCGGGATCCTGAACTACGCGATGGTCTTCTGGGCCATCTGGTGGGCCTGGATGAACTTCACGTGGTTCGCCTCGGCGTACGACAACGACGACGTGCTCTACCGCGTCGTCACGCTCGTCCAGATCGCCGGCGTGCTGATCCTCGCCGCCGGCGTATCCCGCGCCTTCGAGGACCACGACTTCCTCGTCGTCTACATCGGCTACGTCGTCATGCGGCTCGCCCTCTCCTCCCAGTGGCTGCGGGCCGCGCACCACGCCACCGAAGCCGCCGAGCGGACGATGTGCCGGCGGTACGCGGGCGGGGTGATCGCCTGCCAGATCGGGTGGGTGACGCTGCTGTTGGTCCCGGAGGACGCCCGGCCGTGGGTGTTCCTCGTGATGGCGCTGGCCGAGATGGCCGTGCCCGTGTACGCCGAGAAGGACGTCACCACGCAGTGGCACCCGCATCACATCGCCGAGCGCTACGGCCTGTTCACCATCATCGTGCTCGGCGAGACGATCGCCGCGGCGACGGTCGCCGTGAAGTCGGGCGTCAGCGAGAACGACGCCCTCGGCGAGGTGCTGCCGATCGCCGCCGGCGGACTGCTCATCGTCTTCGCCGCCTGGTGGATCTACTTCGTCGTGCCCGCCCACGACCGGCTCGTCTCCAACCGTCAGGGCTTCCTGTGGGGCTACGGCCACTACCTGATCTTCGCCTCGGCCGCCGCGATCGGCGCCGGCATCGAGATCGCCGTCGAGCAGGCGGTCGGCAAGGCGCACCTGTCCACGCTCGCCGCCTCGTCCGCCGTGACCATCCCGACCGCCCTGTTCCTGCTGTGCGTGTGGCTGCTGCACGCCCGGTACTTCAAGGTCGGCATCGCCCAGCAGGCCGTGCTGCCGGTGTCGTCCCTGGCGATCCTCATGTGCACCTTCGCCGGGCACTGGGCGGTCCTCGCGGCCGGGCTCGTGGCCGCCGCGACCGTGGCGGTGGGAGTGACGCTCACGGCCACCAACCCGGCCACGCGCCGGACCGCGTGAGCCGACCGCGTGAGCCACGCGCCGGACGTCCGCCGCGTGAGCCACGCGCCGGACGTCCGGGCCCCCGGACCGCCGCCGTCCGGTGAGATCCACCGACGCGTCCGGACCCACGTGCCCTGCACGCCCCGCGATCCCACGTGCCCCGCGCCCGTGATCAGGGCCCGGAAAGCAGGCACGGCCGCCCCTGTCCGTGCTACGCAGGAGGGGTGGCCGAACACGAGAACGACGCAGCCGAGCACCGCACCTCCTTCCCCGACGGGCAGCCGCAGGACGCGCCGCCCGTGCGCGACGCCCTCACCGACGTGGCCGGCCTCCGGGTCGGCCACGCGCGGGTGCCGGGTCCCGGGGCGCTGTCCGGCACGACGGTCGTGCTCGCCCCGGAGGGCGGGGCTGTGGCGGCCGTCGACGTACGGGGCGGCGGCCCCGGCACCCGGGAGACGGACGCCCTCGATCCGCGCAATCTGGTCCAGCGGATCGACGCCGTGGTCCTGACCGGCGGCAGCGCGTACGGCCTCGACGCGGCGGCCGGGGTGATGGCCTGGCTGGAGGAGCAGCGGCGTGGGGTCCGGGTCGGCCCCGACCCGGCGCACGTGGTGCCGGTGGTCCCCGCCGCCTGCGTCTTCGACCTGGGCAGGGGCGGCGACTTCGCGGCCCGTCCCGGCGCCTCGACGGGCCGGGCTGCGGTGGAGGCGGCTGCGGCGAGCGGCCCGCACGCGCGCGTGGAGACGGGCGCGGTGGGCGCGGGGACGGGCGCCGTGGTCGGCGGCCTGAAGGGCGGGGTGGGGACGGCGAGCACCGTTCTGGATTCGGGGATCACGGTCGCCGCGCTGGTCGTCGTGAACGCGGTCGGCTCGGCGATCGATCCGGAGACGGGCGTCCCGTACGGCGCCTTCTTCACGCCCGGCACGCGCCCGTCCCACCCCGACCCCGCGGTGCACGAGGCGGCGCAGCGGCGGCTCGCGGATGCCCGGGCGAAGCTGGCGGCACCGCCTTTGAACACCACTCTCGCGGTGGTCGCGACGGACGCCGCGCTGACTCGCGCGCAGGCGCACAAGCTCGCGGGGACGGCGCACGACGGCATCGCCCGCGCCGTCCGTCCGGTGCATCTCCTCAACGACGGCGACACCGTCTTCGCCCTCGCGACGGGGGCGCGCGAACTGCCCTCCGCGCCGGGCCCGCTCGCCCTCAACGAGATCCTCGCGGCGGGCGCGGACACCGTCACGCGGGCCATCGTCCAGGCCGTTCTCGCACCGTCCGCCGGGGTCTCGGGGCCCGGCGGGGACTTCCCCGCGTACCGGGAGCTGTACGGCGCCGCGTCCGACGGCTAGCCCTTGTCGCCGACTCCCGGTATACCAAAGGAAGTTGACGGATTCGCGCAGGAGGCGCGGGAACTCCGTGCGCGGCCCCGTTCGTTTTCCCGAACGCCGGACACGATGTCAGAGCCAGGGACTACGTTTAGCAAGCAGCAAGTGACATGCGGCGACGGCCTGGAGACCCCCTTGAACGATCCGCTGGATCCTTCTCACGATCCGTACGAGACGACCGAGACCCAACTTGAGCGACTCCTCGGCCGGGCGCTCAACTCCTTCGACCTGCCCGACTCCACGATCGAGCGCCTGGAGACGGCGCTGGCCCACTCCAGTGCGCTGTACTCCTCGCACCACAGCGCGTCGCTGCACCGCACCACCTACCGCCACACGTATCTGCTGCCCGACGGCACGGCGCTCAGCCTCTGGGAGCTCGTGCACAACTCCGGCCGGGACGGCGCCGAGCAGCACGAGCTGTACGTGGAGGAGTCCGAGGTCCGGCTCGCCGCGTCCCGGCTGCCGGCCGGTCCCTCGCTCGGCTGGACGGTGGAGCGCGCCGACGGCTCCCCGGCCGACGAGGACGGCGACCTCGAGCTGTTGAGCGCGCTGCTCGCCCGCCCGATACCCACGCAACCGCGGATGTACGTCCCGGACAACTCCGCCGACCACGCCCGCCGGGTGCTGCGCCGCGCGGAGAACGCGGACCGGCCGGGCGAGGCCACCGCCCGCCGGCTGCGGCTCGCGTTCGCGCACCACATCACCCAGGCCTTCGGGCGCCACTGCCCCGTGGAGGGCGGCCGGGACGCCGGCTTCACCCTCTACGAGCACCAGTTCCTGCTCCTCGACGGCAGCGAGCTCAGCCTCTGGGAGGTCGAGCACACGGCGACCCCGGACGGCCGGCACATGTGCGAGGTGTACGAGGAGGAGCGCGCCGCCCGCGAGGCGATGGAGTCCCGCTCCCGGGTCCGCTGACAGGCCCTACGCGACCGGCGCCGGGGCCGGCACCTTGGCGGCGGCTCCGAGTCGCCGGACGGCGAACTCCCTGTTGGTCACGGTCTGCTCGCGGTGCGGCAGGGGCAGGTCCGACAGGCCGAGCAGCCGGTCGCAGGCGGCGAGCGAGGCCGCCGGGTCGCCGGCCCAGTAGGCGGTGATCGAGTACTCGAAGAGCAGTCCCCAGCGGTACACCCAGGGCTGCAGGAAGAGCAGGTCGTCGGCGGGCGCCGGGCGGTCGAGGCCGGCCGAGACGATGGCGTGCGCCGCGTGGTGCCGGTTCATCCGGCGTAGCCGAGAGCCCAGTTCATAGCAGGCCTCCAGGCGCTCGGGGCGCGCCTCCCAGGCCCGTACGAGGGTGTCCTGCGCGGTCGGCCAGTCACCCGCGTCGGCGGCGATCACCCCCGCCTGGAGCAGGGAGTAGTAGACCTCCTCGCCCCAGCCGCCCATGGCCGCGCGCCGCTCGTAGAGAGCGATCGCCTCCTTCGCGCGGCCCATGTCGCGCATGGTCTGGGCGAGGTAGAAGACCGTGCGGGGGTTCCCCGGGTCGCGGTCGAGCTCCGCGGTCAGCAGGCGGGCGTCGCGTTCGTACTTGTCGTGGCGCGAGCCGCCGTCCGCGCGGTCCTCGATCACGAGGGCGTCCAGGTTGCGCTGGGTGTGCTCCCGGTCGGCGGTCAGGTACTCGTGCGTGACACCCTCGTACCGCCACGGCAGATCACCCCTGACCAGGCGCTTGATCCGGTATTCGAGGGCGCCCGCGTGCCGCAGCAGGTAGGCGTCGGCCATCAGCGCGGGCAGCGGCCCGTCCTGCCGCAGCACGTGGTCGGCGTCGAGGAGCAGCAGGAAGTCGGCCCGGCCGCGGGCGTGGGCGATGTTCCGGCTCCGGTTGTGGCCGAAGTCCACCCACGGCTCCTCCCGCAGCTCCCCGGGGATGCCGCGCAGGGCGGTGCGGATCAGCTCCTGGGTCCCGTCGGTCGAGCCGGTGTCGGTGATGACCCAGGTGTCGATCAGCTCACGGGCGGAGGCGAGGCAGCGCTCGATGACGCGGGACTCGTTCTTGACGATCATGCAGAGGCAGATCGACGGCTTCACGGCAACACCACTCCCGGCGGATCGGTCCGGGGGACCTCATGACCCGGTGACCGTACGAACCGGCCCCCGGCGCCCCGGAACGCCGCGCCGGGAGACCACCGGAGGTTCGCTCCCGCGTACGCACCCATTCGATGGTGGGCGTAGGCCGTGGAGTTGATTGCTCTTCGCGTTCCTCAAGGCGTTGCAATCGCGATCCGATGAACCGGAGTGAAGCCGAACACGCTTCCACACGATCCACCGATCCGGTTATTGAAGGAGCAGATGAATGCGTCCTGAGCTCAGGACCAGGTCCCCCCTGGGTCCGCTCGCCCGGCGACGAGCCTGGATCTCCGGCGGCGCCGTCGCCTCGCTCGCCCTCGTCCTCACGGGCATGGCGGTCCCGGCCGCCGTGGCGAAGACCCCGGGCGCTCTTCCCGCCCTCAGCACGGCCGCCCCGGTCACCGACGACTGCCCCGACGGCCCGCCGCCGCACCACGAGGACGGGCCGCCGCACCACGAGGACGGGCCGCCGCCGTGGGAGGACCACGGCCCGCACGGCCAGGTCAACGAGGTCGACAAGATCCGCGACTACGTCGACGGCAAGGTGAACCACGCGGTGGAGGGCGGGCAGCGCGCCCGCTCCGTCATGGGCGGGGGCGACGAGTGCAAGCCCGACCACGGCGGGCAGCCTGGGCCGACGGGCCCGACCGGACCGCCCGGACCGCCCGGGCCGGAAGGCCCGAAGGGCGACACGGGCTCTGCGGGTCCTGCCGGCCCCGCGGGGCCGGCAGGACCGCAGGGTCCGCAGGGCCCGGCCGGCACGGGTGGCACGGGCAGCACCGGCCCGGCCGGACCGGCGGGACCTGCGGGACCGGCGGGCCCGGCCGGCCCTGCGGGGCCGCAGGGTCCCCAGGGACCGCAGGGGCCTGGCGGCGGTGACACCGGCCCGGCGGGCCCGGCAGGACCGGCTGGTCCGGCAGGCCCGGCCGGACCGCAAGGTCCCCAGGGACCGGCGGGCCAGGACGGCGCGTCCGGCCCCGCGGGACCGGCGGGCCCGGCAGGACCGCAGGGACCGGCAGGACCGCAGGGACCGGCAGGACCGCCCTCGTGTTACGACATCGACGCGCACCGGCTCGAAGCCAGCCGCGAGGTCAAGGCCGTGATCTCGAACGGTGACGTGTTCGCCGGTATCCGCGACCTGCAGTCCGACGTCACGGACTTCATCTGGTACCCGCTCGACGGCGCCCCGGACGGCGCGTGTGCCGTCTCCATCGCCGAACAGGCCAACCAGATCTCCGTCGAGACGCTCACCACCAGCGGGCAGGTGTGGGAGTTCCGGTGCGTCACGGTTGCGGGCTCGGGCAACACCCTCAACTGCGACACCGTCACCGACGACCCCGAGAGCCCCGACTACCCGCGGGGCCGCTGGATCATGCTGAACGGGCCGTCCGCCAAGAAGGCGGTCGCCAACAACACCAACCGGTTCCTGGCCGGCCAGAAGAGCCACGCCAAGGTGGGCAAGGTGAACTACGCCGCGAAGGCGTCGAAGTGACCTGACCGGACCACCTGACCGAGGGGCGGTGCGTGACCGGTGCGCACCGCCCCTCTCACCTCGGCGGAACGGCGAAGGGCCCGGGCCGCGGGACGTGCGTCCCGGGCCCGGGCCCTTCGTCGAGCGCGCGCGGTCGCGCGGTCGCTCAGGAGGCGGCCAGCGCCGGCTCCTTCTCGACGGCGGTCGGCTCCTCGTCCGCGCCGCCCTCCAGGTGCTGCTTCGGCTTCGCCGGCAGCGCGAACATCACGAGGAAGATGCCGGCGAGCACCACGGCCGCCCAGACGAGGGAGTTCTGGAAGGCGTCCGTGAAGGCCGCGGTGTTCGCCGAAGGCGAGGTGATCGGCTGCCGGTCGTCGACGATGCCGAAGAACACGACCGAGACCAGGCCGAGGCCGAGCGCGTTGCCCATCTGACCGGTCGTGTTGATCAGGCCCGAGGCCGAGCCGGCGTGCTCGCGCGGCACGTCCGACAGCACCGCGTCCGTGAGCGGGGCCACGATCAGGCCCATGCCCAGGCCCATCACGACGAGGGGCAGGGCCATCTGCCAGGGGGCGATGTCCGCGCCGTAGCGGCCCGCCACCAGGAAGTAGATGAGGATGCCCGCCGCCATCGTCAAGGCGCCCGCCTGGAGGACCTTCCGGCCGAAGCGCGGCACCAGCTGCTGCACCGAGAGGCCGGCGGCCGTGGAGACCGCGATCGAGAACGGCACGCCGGTCAGACCGGCCTTCAGCGGGCTCCAGCCGAGCCCGATCTGCATGTAGAGCGTCCACACCAGGAAGAAGATGCCCATCACGACGCCGAAGGTCAGCTGCACCGCGATGCCGGCCGCGAAGGACTTGACCTTGAACAGCGACAGCTCGATGAGGGGCGAGCCGTCCTTCTTCGTCTTGTACTTCTCGTACGCGACGAGGGCGGCGAAGACGACGAGGCTGCCGGCCATCATCACGTGGCCCCACACCGGCCAGCCCAGCTCGCGGCCGCGGGTCAGCGGGTAGATCAGCATGAGCAGGCCGACGGTCACCAGGGCCACGCCGACCAGGTCGAGGCGGAGCGCCTGGGGCGCCTTGGACTCGGTGATGAAGCGACGGCCGAGGAACAGTGCGGCGACGCCGACCGGCAGGTTGATCAGGAAGATCGGGCGCCACTCCAGACCCGCGATGTTCCACTGGGTGAGCAGCGCGCCGAGGAGCGGCCCGGAGACCGCGCCCAGGCCGATGATCGCGCCGAACATGCCGAAGACCTTGCCGCGCTCGTGCGCCGGGAAGGTGACGTGCACGATCGAGAGGACCTGCGGCACCATCATCGCCGCGGCCGCGCCCTGGAGGAGGCGGGAACCGACGAGCATCTCCTGGTTGGCAGCGACGCCGCAGAGGGCGGAGGCGAGGGTGAAGCCCGCGGTACCGGCGAGGAAGAGGCGCTTGCGGCCGTAGATGTCACCGAGCCGGCCGCCGGTGATCAGGCCCGCGGCGAAGGCGAGCGCGTAGCCGGCGGTGATCCACTGGATCGCCCCGAACGAGGCGCCGAGGTCCCGCTCGATGCTGGGGATCGCGATGTTGACGATCGTGGCGTCGACCAGGTCCATGAAGGCGGCGGTCATGACGATGGCGAGGGCGATCCAGCGCCGCTTGTCGGTGGGAGCCGCATCCATGACGGCGTCGTGTGAACTCATACGAAGAAAGTAGGGGCCATATAGGTCAGCTCATGTCCTAGATGACCGCCATCCTGGAAAACATGACGGACACACCGGCACGACTCCTGAATCTGCTGTCCCTCCTCCAGACCCCGCGCGAGTGGCCCGGCAGCGAACTGGCTGAACGCCTCTCGGTCTCGCCGCGCACGATCCGGCGGGACATCGACCGACTGCGGGAGCTCGGCTACCCGGTCGAGGCGACGAAGGGCGCGGTGGGCGGCTACCGGCTGGTGGCCGGGACGGCGATGCCGCCGCTGCTCCTCGACGACGAGGAGGCGGTGGCCATCGCGGTCGGCCTACGGGCGGGGGCGGGGCACGCCATCGAGGGCGTCGAGGAGGCGTCCGTACGGGCCCTGGCCAAGCTGGAGCAGGTGTTGCCGTCCCGGCTGCGGCACCGGGTCTCCACGCTCCAGAACGCCACGATCCCGCTGACCCGCGGGGACGGAGCGACCGTCGCCCCCTCCACGCTCACGGCGCTCGCGGGCGCGGTGACCGGGCAGGAACGGCTGCGGTTCGGCTACCGGGCCGGCGACGGCACCGAGACGAAGCGGCTCGTGGAGCCGTACCGGCTGGTGTCGACCGGGCGGCGCTGGTACCTCGTCGCGTACGACATGGGGCGGGAGGACTGGCGGACCTTCCGGGTGGACCGGGTGAGCGAGCCCTTCCCGACCGCGGCGCGCTTCACTCCGCGGGAGCTGCCGACGGGGGACGCGGCGGCGTATCTGACCCGGTCGATGGCCCGGACCCAGCCCGAGGTCGAGCTCGACGTCAGCTTCGAGGCGCCGGCGGACTTCGTCGCAGGGCGCCTGCCGGCGCACCTGGCGCCGGTCCCGGTCACCGACACGAGCTGCCGGCTGCGGACCCGCACGGCCGACTCCACCGAATGGCTGGCCATCCGCCTGGCCCTGGTCGACGCGCCCTTCACGATCCACGGGCCGGCGACGCTCGTGGAGTACGCGCGGGACCTGTCAGCGCGCCTGGCCGCGGCGACCCCCCACCCCTGACGACTCCGTCCCCACCCGTGCGGGCTTCCCGCCCGCTCCGTGCGGGCCTCCGCCCGTGCGAGCTTCGCCCTCTCCGTGTGCGCCTCCGCCACACTCCGTCCGGGCAATCGTCCCGCGGGGGCGGGACGCGTGGGCGGGACGCGTGGGCGGGACGCGTGGGCGGGACGCGTGGGCGGGACGCGTGGGCGGGACGCGTGGGCGGGACGCGTGGGCATACGGGACCGCGCCTGGCGGCGCGTCCGCCCGCTGCACCTGCCCGCGCCACGACGGCGCCGCGCCCTCGAGGCCGGCGTCAAGGCGGTGGGGGCCTGGGCGCGGCAAGGCGCGCGTTCCGTCGTGCCCACCCGTTCCGCCCCAGCGGAACGACTGCCCACAACGGGTGCGGGCGGCGCGAGCGCCCGCAGCGGGGCGCGGACGTAGCCCCGACCGAGGGCCGGCGCAGCCCGCGGTCGGGGCCGGCACAGCCCGTCGCAGCAGGGGCCGGCGCCGCCCGCGGTCGGCGCCGCCCGCGGTCGGGGCCGGTGCAGCCCGCGGTGGGGGCGGGCACAGCCCGTCGCGGTAGGGGCCGGTGCAGCCCGCGGTGGGGGCGAGGCCCTGGTCGCCGGCCGCGTCAGGCCACCGCGTCGAAGCCCGTGTCGCGGGCCATCTTCTTCAGTTCCAGGAGCGCGTGCTTCTCGATCTGGCGGATGCGCTCGCGGGTCAGGCCGTGTTCCTTGCCGACCTCCGTGAGGGTGCGCTCGCGGCCGTCCTCGATGCCGTAGCGCATGCGGATGATGGACGCCGTCCGGTTGTCGAGCTTGTCGATGAGGTCGTCGAGCTCCTCGCTGCGCAGCAGGGTGAGGACGGACTGCTCCGGCGAGATCGCCGAGGTGTCCTCCAGGAGGTCGCCGAACTGCGTCTCGCCCTCGTCGTCCACCGACATGTTGAGCGAGACCGGGTCGCGCGCCCAGTCGAGGACGTCGGTGACCCGCTCGGCCGTGGAGCCCAGCTCGGCGGCGACCTCGGCGGGCTCCGGCTCACGGCCGTGCTCGCGGTTGAACTCGCGCTGCACCCGGCGGATGCGGCCCAGCTCCTCCACCAGGTGGACGGGGAGCCGGATCGTGCGGGACTGGTCGGCTATGGAGCGGGTGATGGCCTGGCGGATCCACCACGTCGCGTACGTGGAGAACTTGAAGCCCTTCGCGTAGTCGAACTTCTCGACCGCGCGCACCAGGCCCGCGTTCCCCTCCTGGATCAGGTCGAGCAGCGGGAGCCCGCTGCGGGGATAGCGGCGGGCCACGGCGACGACCAGCCGCAGATTGGACTTGATGAACAGGTCCTTGGCCCGCTCGCCCTCGGCGACCAGCGCTTCGAGCTCCTCGCGGGTCGCACCGCCCGCCTCGCTCTCCACCTCGCGGTCGAGGATCTGCTGGGCGTAGACGCCCGCCTCGATGGTCTGGGAGAGCTCGACCTCCCTGGCGGCGTCGAGCAGGGGCGTGCGCGCGATCTCGTCGAGGTACATGCCGACCAGGTCGCGGTCGGCGATCTCCCCGCCCACGGCGCGAACGCTGCTTGCCCGGCTGCCTCCGCTCGCGGCGGACGACTGACGACGGGCGACGGCACGGGTTGCCATGCGTGCTCCCTTGCTGAGTAGGTCGCGACACCCTCACGGGTGCCCTGCATCCGACGGAAACAACGACTGGAATCAGGACAGAATTCCCACCCGGCACAGGGATTTTCGCGATCATGCAGTATCCTGCGCCGCCGACACCCCGCCGACAGCTCGGAGGAACGGACCATGGGACCCACGGACGTGCAGGTCAGGGCAGGGGTGGAGGGCGATCTCGGTGCGCTCACCGAGCTCTACAACCACTACGTCCGTGAGACCGCGATCACCTTCGACACGGAGCCCTTCACCCCGGAGCAGCGGCTTCCTTGGCTCCGCTCCCACCCTGAAGACGGCCCCCACCGTCTGCTGGTTGCCCAGGACGCGCGATCCGGCGCGATCCTCGGCTACGCGACCAGCAGCGCGTTCCGGCCGAAGGCCGCCTACGCCACCTCCGTGGAGGTGAGCGTCTACCTCTCCCCCACGGCCGGCGGGCGCGGCATCGGCACGCTCCTGTACGAGGAGCTGTTCAAGGTCCTGGCCGCGGAGGACGTCCACCGCGCGTACGCCGGGATCGCGCAGCCCAACGACGCCTCGCTGCGCCTCCACGCCCGCTTCGGCTTCCGTCCCATCGGCACCTACCGGGAGGTGGGCCGCAAGTTCGGCCGGTACTGGGACGTGGCGTGGTTCGAGAAGGAGCTCTGAGCGGACCCCGACGCCGAGGAGCTCCAGCGGGCCCGCCCGACGAGAGGCTCCAGCGCGCCCGCCCGACGAGAGGCTCCAGCGCGCCCGTCCGGAGGGAGGGCCCGGCGCCCGCCCGGCGAGAGGCCCCGGCGGCCCGCCCGCCGAAAGGGCTCCGACGGCCGGGCCCGTCAGCCGAACTGGACCGAGCGCTTCGCCAGGCCCATCCAGAAGCCGTCGATCACGCTCCGCTCCTGGTCCAGGTCGCCCGCCGCGTCCGCCGCGCCCATCGTGACGAAGAGGGGGGCGAAGTGCTCCGTACGCGGGTGGGCGAGCCGGCCGGCCGGTGACGCGTGCGCGAAGTCGAGCAGGGCGTCGACGTCGTGCGCGGCCAGCGCCTCGTGACCCCAGGCGTCGAACTCGGCGGACCAGCCGGGCACGCCGCCACCGGTGTGCCGGAGGGCTGCCAGGTTGTGGGTGAAGAAGCCACTGCCGACGATCAGGACGCCCTCGTCGCGCAGCGGGGCGAGCTTGCGCCCGATGTCCATGAGGCGGCGCGGATCGAGGGTGGGCATGGAGATCTGCAGGACGGGGATGTCGGCGCCGGGGAACATCTCGACGAGCGGCACGTACGCACCGTGGTCGAGGCCGCGGTCGGGGATGTCCTGGACGGGCGTGCCGGGGGCGCGCAGGAGCTTGCGCACGGACTCGGCGAGTCCGGGCGCGCCGGGGGCGTCGTAGCGGACGCGGTAGTAGTGCTCGGGGAAGCCCCAGAAGTCGTGGACGAGTGGCACGGTCTCGGTGGCGCCGAGGGCGAGCGGGGCCTCCTCCCAGTGGGCCGAGACCATGAGGATCGCCTTGGGGCGGGGCAGTCCGGCGGACCAGGCGGCGAGTTCGCCGGGCCAGACGGGGTCGTCGGCGAGCGGCGGGGCGCCGTGCGAGAGGTAGAGGGCCGGCATCCGGGCGGGGGCGGGGTTCCGTTCGAGCGTGGCGTCCATGGCGTCCGCCTCCTTCACTGCACGTCCGAGGTTTCTTGAAGTTTCAAGCTCGATGCTCGTGCACAGTTTAGACCCGATCTAGTTCAACTTTCAAGAATTGCCCGTACCATGGATCCATGACCGAACCCCGCTGGCTCAGCGACGAGGAACAGCGCGTGTGGCGCGCCTACCTCCACGCCACCACCCTCCTCGAGGACCATCTCGACCGCCAGCTGCAGCGCGACGCCGGGATGCCCCACATCTACTACGGGCTGCTCGTGCAGCTCTCCCAGGCCCCGCGGCGCCGGATGCGCATGACGGAGCTGGCCAAGGACGTGAAGATCACCCGCTCCCGGCTCTCCCACGCGATCGCGCGCCTGGAGAAGAACGGCTGGGTGGCGCGCGAGGAGTGCCCCTCCGACAAGCGCGGCCAGTTCGCCAAGCTGACCGACGAGGGCTACGCGGTGCTGAGTCGCACCGCACCCGGTCACGTCGAGGCCGTACGGCAGGCGCTCTTCGACCGGCTGACCGCGGAGCAGGTCGAGCAGCTCGGCGCGATCATGCGGACCGTGTCCGAGGGCCTGCAGCCCACGGGCCCGAACGCGGACCTGCCCTGGCTCCGCTGAGCCGAGGACTCGGCGGGGCCAGGGCAGGAAGCGCCGTGGAGGTGGACCGCACCGGGCGGCCGGGACCAGGAGTCAGTGGGCGATGACGGGGACCTTCACCTCGTCCTGGGCGCCCTCGCCCGAGCCGGCCACCACGGTCGCGCCCGGCCTGCCGGTGTTGATCAGGGTCAGCGCCAGCGTCGCGGAGACCACCAGGATGCCGACCGCCCACCAGATGGCGGCCGAGTAGCCCTCGACCATTCCCTGGAGCTGGAGCAGCTTCTGCGCCGCCGGGGTGGTGGCGCCGGCCGCGTGGTCCGTGAGGTAGGCGGTGGTCGCCGAGGCGGCGATCGTGTTCAGCAGGGCCGTACCGATGGCGCCGCCGACCTGCTGCGAGGTGTTGACCATCGCGGAGGCGACACCGGCGTCACGCGGGTCGACCCCGTGCGTGGCCAGGGACATGGCCGGCATGAAGGCCGTACCCATGCCGAGACCGAGCAGCAGTTGCGCCGGCAGGATCAGGCCGGCGTACGAGGAGCCGATCTCCAGCTGGGTCAGCAGCAGCATGCCGACGCCGGCGGTCAGGAAGCCGGGGCCCATGAGGAAGCGCGGCGGGACCCGGGTCATCAGGCGGGTGCCGATCTGGGTCGAGCCGGTGATCATGCCCGCGATCATGGGCAGGAACGCGAAGCCCGTCTTGACCGGCGAGTACCCCTTCACGACCTGCAGGTAGTAGGTCAGGAACAGGAACAGGCCGAACATCGCGATGACGGCGAGACCGAGCGAGAGGTAGACACCGCCGCGGTTGCGGTCGGTGACGACGCGCAGCGGCAGCAGCGGGGACTTCACCCGGGACTCGGTGAGGGCGAAGGCGGCGAGCAGCACCGCCGAGGCGATGAACAGGCCGATGGTCGTCGGGTCGCTCCAGCCGTCGGACTCGGCGCGCGTGAAGCCGTAGACGAGCGAGACCAGGCCGAGGGTGGACAGGACCACGCCGGGGATGTCGAGCGGCGAGCGGTTGCGGCCGCCGGCCGGCTCACGGATGACGAAGTAGGCACCGGCCGCGGCGACGATCGCGAACGGGATGTTGACGAAGAAGGTCCAGCGCCAGTTCAGGTACTCGGTGAGGAAGCCGCCGAGGATCAGGCCCACGGCGCCACCGCCACCGGCGATCGCTCCGTAGATGCCGAAGGCCTTGGCGCGCTCCTTGGCGTCGGTGAACATGACCGCGAGCAGCGAGAGGGCGGCCGGGGCGAGCAGCGCGCCGAACGCGCCCTGCAGCGCGCGGGCGCCGAGCATCATCGCCTCGCCGGTGGCGGCGCCGCCGAGCGCGGAGGCCGCGGCGAAGCCGATCAGGCCGACCACGAAGGTGCGCTTGCGACCCCACAGGTCGGCGATCCGGCCGCCGAACAGGAGCAGGCCGCCGAAGGCGAGGGCGTAGGCGGTGATGACCCACTGCCGGTTGCCGTCCGAGATCCCCAGGTCCTGCTGGGCGGAGGGCAGCGCGATGTTCACGATCGTCGCGTCGAGCACGACCATCAGCTGGGCGAGGGCGATGAAGACCAGCGCTTTCCAGCGGCTGGGGTCGGCCTGGGCCGAGGGAGGGGTCGCGGTGATTTTTGACATGGGGGTAGCCACCTCTTGGCGCGGAACGGTGAAAAAGGTATGGATCGAGTGGGCGGTGACGGCGCTACGGAGCCGTGGGCGGGGTCACGAACCGGAGCAGGACTGGCTCCTCAGGTCTTCCAGGGTCGCGGCGGAACCGGGTAGATCGGAGCGCGCGGGCGCCTCCAGACCGTCCAGGAACACCTGCAGATGACGGTGGACGAACCGGTCCATGTCCAGACAGCCCGTCCCGGGCAGCGGCCGGGTCAGCTGGGAGACCGCGACCATCAGGTCCCCGACGCCGACGTCGGCGCGCAGCCGGCCGGCCGCGCGTGCCCGGCCGACGAGGCCCTCGACGGCCTCCTCCAGGCGGGTGCGCTCGGCGTCCAGGTCGGGGTGGTCCTTGTCGAAGTCGCCGTCGAGCATCGGGCACAGGGCACCGACCCGCTCGTCGGCGGCGGCGTGGACGAAGCGGCGGAGGGCGGCGAAGGTGTCGCTCTCCTGCTCGGCGGCCTCCTGGGCCCGCTCGGCGACGCGGGCCATCAGGGAGACGACGACCTCGCGGACGAGGTCGGCCCGCTCGGGGAAGTTCCGGTAGAGCGTGGCGTTGCCGACTCCGGCGCGGCGCGCGATCTCGTCGAGCGGCACCTGCGCACCGGACTCGACGAACATCTCGCGGGCCGCCGTCACGATCCGCTCCCGGTTGCGCAGCGCGTCCGCGCGGGGGCGCGGCACGCGGCGGGCGGGCGCGGTGTCGGCGGTGCTGGTGCTCACGGTTCCTCTCCCTGTCTGTAGAGGTTCGGCCTCGGAAAGTCATCCGGGGAAGGACTCCCCACTTCGCCGAACACAGGGGTAAACGGGGACTCGGTCCCCGGTTATTTCCCGGCCTCCCTGTGACCTGGCCCACACGCCGCGTCCGCCCCGGTCGGAGTACCCCGGTCGGGCCACCCGGCGCGCGCGGCCGGATCCCCCGGACCAGGCTGATCGCAACGATGACGCTGATCGGAGAGGCGACCGGATGCAGGACTCCCGCCGACGGATACGCAGACCCATCGCCCTGGCCTCGGCGACCGCCCTCGCGCTCGCCGCCCTGGCAACGGCCAGCACGACCCTGCCCGGCCCGGCCCCCGCCTCCGCGGGACCGGTGGCCGCGGGCCCCGGGGACGCGCCGCTGGGTCCGTGCCGGATCGCCACGACGATGGGTGTGCAGATGTCGGAGGGCATGCCCACCTCCCCCGGTTACGTCCGCTCCACGGGGCGGATCCGGGCCCTCAACCTGATGGTCGACTTCCCGGACGCCGCCGGGCAGGGCACCGCGATGGGCCGCTTCGACGAGTTCTTCCCGAAGACGTCCGAGTGGTTCCGCGTCAGCTCCTACGGGCGGCTGGAGTACCAGCCCGAGGCCCCGATACCCGACTGGCTGCGGATGCCGCGCCCCTTCTCCTCGTACGGGCTCGAGCGCGGATCGCCCTACGAACCGGGCTACCGCAAGCTCGTCGAGGACATCGTGAAGGTCGCCGACGACCGCGTGGACTTCAGCGCGTACGACCTGGTCAACATCCTGGTCACCCCGAACGCCGGCCCCTCGGCCCTGGACACCGTGCTGTCGGTGACCTTCTCCGGGAACGACGACGCCCCCTACGCGGACGGCGTCCCGCTCGCCAACACGTCCTTCGTCTACAGCCGGCAGGACGACGGCTCGGGGACGTACGACGAGACCGGCTACCGCGTGCTGCCGCACGAGAACGGCCACGTCTTCGGACTGCCCGACCTCTACACCGTCGACGGCGGCGGCACCGTCGGGCACTGGGACATCATGTCCGAGGACTGGGGGGCCAACAACGACCTGCTCGGCTGGCACAAGTGGAAGCTCGGCTGGCTCGACAACGACCAGGTCGGCTGTGCCGCCAAGACCGGCGACGTCGAGTACACCCTCACCCCGCTCGCCACCACCGGCGGCTCGAAACTCGCCTTCGTCCCGCTCTCCGGCACGTCCGGCTACGCCGTCGAGGTGCGCACCCGCGAGGGCAACGACGAGGCGGTCTGCAAGCCCGGTGTCCTCGTCTACCGGGTCGACACCGACGTGGACACCGGACACGGGCCGGTCACCGTCACCGACAGCGACCACGGCAGCGGCGGTTGCACCCGGCGGCCCAACGTGCACGCGGAGCTGTCGGACGCCCCCTACGGGCCGGGCGAGAGCTTCCACGACCGGGCCAACGGCATCCGCGTCACCGTCGTCGACGAGGACTCCGCGACGGGCGGCTACCGGGTCCGCATATCGAGGAGCTGACGCCCCGCGGAGTCGAACGCGTCGCCGGGCGCGTGCCTCACGGCGCCGTCCCGCCCGTGACCCGGGTGCGCAGTTCGCGTTTGAGGACCTTCCCCGTCGCGTTCCTCGGCAGCTCCCCGTCCCGTACGTGGACGTGCGCGGGCACCTTGAACGCGGCGAGCCGCGCTCCGACGTGCGCCCGCAGCTCCTCGGGCCCGGCCGCCGCACCCGGCCGGAGACGGACCACGGCGGCCACCTCCTCGCCGAGCTCGGGGTGCGGGACGCCGAGGACCGCGGCCTCGACGACGTCGGGGTGGTCGTGGAGCACGCCCTCGACCTCGACGCAGTAGACGTTCTCGCCGCCCCTGATCACCAGGTCCTTGATCCGGTCGACGACGGTGACCCGCCCGTCCCGCAGGTGGGCGAGGTCGCCGGTGCGGAACCAGCCGTCCGGGGTGAAGGCGGCCCGGGTGGCCGCTTCGTCGCCCCAGTAGCCGCGGATCAGGGACTGGCCGCGCAGCCACAGCTCGCCGACGCCCTCGGCGTCCGGCCGGTCGATCCGCACCTCGGTGGCCGGGGTGGGCCTGCCGACACTGCCGGGGTGGGCGCGGTACTCGGCGCCGAAGTTGGCGAGTACGCCGCCGCAGGTCTCGGTGAGGCCGTAGCCGTTGCGGGGCTCGATCCGCTCCCCGTACGCGGCGGTGAGGCGCGCGGTGATCTCGGGCGGCGCGGCCGCTCCGCCGGTGCTGAGCTGGACGAGCGAGTCCAGCGGGTCGCCGGTGCGCTCGGCCAGGTCGAGCAGCTGGAGGGCGGTGGTGGGGACGCCGGAGTAGTGCGTGACGCCGTGCGCGCGGATCAGCTCCAGGGCCCGGGCCGCGTCCCACTTGCGCATGAGGACGAGCGTGCCGCCGGCGGCCATGACCGAGTAGAAGGACGTGAAGGCGGCGACGTGGAAGAAGGGGAAGGTGCTCAGCAGGACCGGCGCCGGACCGGCGCCCGGCCGCTCGCCGCGCCGGAGCGCGGAGGCGGCGGCGAAGTAGCGGGGGTTCATCGCCGCACCGGCCTGGGCGAGGTGGGTCGCGACGGCGCCCTTCGGGCGGCCCGTGGTGCCGGAGGTGTAGATGATCGTGGCGTCCTGCTCGGGCGACACGTCGAAGAGGGGCCCGGCCGGCGGCCCGAGGAACGGGTCGGTGTCGGGGACGTACGCCTCGAAGCCCTCGGTGGCCTCGCCGTGGAAGACGACGCCGGGCACGGCGTGGGCGCGGGCCCAGGCGGCGACGCGTGGGACCCGCTCGCCGTCCACGAGCAGCACGCGGGGCGCGCAGTCGTCGAGGGCGTACGCGAACTCGTCCTCGGTCCACCAGGCGTTGAGCGGCACGGCCACGAGACCGGCGAGCTGGGCGGCCCAGAAGGCGGTGTGCCACTCCGGGTGGTTGCGCATCGCGACGACGGCCCGGTCGCCGGGCCGCAGTCCGTGCACGTCGACGAGCCGGCGGGCGAGGCCGCAGGCGGCGTCGAAGAACGCGCGGTAGCTCGTCTTCCCGTCCTCGCAGACGAGGAAGGGCCGGTCACCGAAGCCCCAGGTGGCCTCGACGAACTCGCGCAGGGTCCGCGGGCCGCCGGTGTACACGCCACCGTCGACGGCGAAGGGCGCGCCGGGTCCGGCGAGCGTCCCGGCGACCGTGTCGCTGTGCGGCTCGACCACGGTGCGGCCTCTTTCCCTTCGCCCTGCTTCGCCTCTAAGCGCTTGCTCAGACAGCGCTCCGGCAGCGACGCTATGCGGGCCCGGCGGGCCGGTCAAGAGCGGGCCTCGGCCTCGACGGCCACCCCTTCGCCCTCCCCGGTGGCGGCGCTCCCGTACGGCTCCGCCTCCGGCGCGCCCGAGGCGATGAACAGGCCCACGCGGGCGGCGCCGACGACGCGGGGCAGCAGGAAAGCCCAGAAGCGGGTCAGCGGTGCCCGCTCCAGCCAGCGCGGGTCCTGCTGCCCCAGGGCCGCGTGCCCGGCGGCCACCGCCACCACGGCGGCGGACACGTCCGAGGCCGTCACGTCCGGAGCGAGCAGCCCCGCCCGCTCGCTGCGTGCCACGACGGCCTCGACCCACTCGCGCCACTGCCGCCGCAGGTCCTGCGACACCCGTGCGCGCTCCGCCCCGCCGGCGCCGAGCACGAAGCCCGCGCGCAGCACCGGGTCGGCGCGTAGCCCCTGGACGAGCTCGTGGCTGGCGTCGATCAGGGTCTGCAGCGGCAGCGCCTCACGCTCCCGGGTGATCCGCACGAGCCGGTCGCCGGCCGCCGCGACGACCGCGTCGGCCAGCGCCGCCTTGCTGGGGAAGTGGAAGTGCAGGGCCCCGCTGCTGACTCCGGCCCGGGCGCTGATGGTCGCCAGCGAGGCGACCTCGAAGCCCTCCCGGTCGAAGAGCGCGGCCGCCGACTCGACGAGGGCGTTGCGCGTCCGAATCGCCCGCTCCTGCTTGGCCAAGGGGTCTCCGTCGTTGCGCCGTGGGTGTCAACACGTGTCACTCCACAGTAACAAACCGGATGAGCGGTTTTCCGGGTTCCCCGAGGAAGCCTTCAGCCGCGTGCGGGTATCCGTATCGGCAGCGCCCCGTAGCCGTTCAGCAGGAAGGTGGGGAGCGGCACCAACTCGTCTGCGGGGCAGGCGAGTTCCAGGTCCGGGAAGCGCTCGAAGAGCGCCGCGAGGGCGACCGTCGCCTCCAGGGTCGCGAGCGGGGCGCCGAGGCAGCGGTGGGCGCCGTGGCCGAAGCCGAGCGTGTCGCGGTCGGTGCGCAGGACGTCGAAGCGGGCGGCGTCCGCGCCGTAGCGGGCCGGATCCAGGCCGCCGGCTGCGAAGTTGACGAGGATCGGGTCGCCCTGGGCGATCTTCAGACCGTCGAGCTCGATGTCCTCGACGGCGAAGCGCAGCGGCGAGTAGGCGGCCGGGCTGTGGGTGCGCAGGCTCTCGGCGACCACGTCGTCCCAGCTCGCGCGGCCGGCCCGGACATGGGCCAGCTGCTCGGGGTGGGTGAGCAGCGCGGCCGTGGCGTTGACGACGAGGGCGGCGGTGGTGTCCTGGCCGGCGGCGATCAACAGGAAGAGCGAGCCGAGGAGTTCGCTCTCGGTGAGGGCGTCGGCTCCGTCACGGGCGGCGATCAGCGAGGAGGTCAGGTCGTCACCCGGCTCCTGGCGGCGGGCGGCGACGAGCTCGGCGAGCAGCCGGAAGGCGGTGCCGCGCGCGGCCTCCATGGTCGCGGCGGAGACGCTGGAGCTGAACACGGTGCGCAGGGCCGCGGTGAGCTCCTCGCGGGCGGCCCCCTCCGCGACCCCCATGAGCTCGCAGATGACCTGGAGGGGCAGCGACTCGGCGTATCCGGTGCGCAGTTCGACCGGCTCCCCGGCGGCGAGCCGGTCGGCGAGGCCGTCGAGCAGTCCGGCGGCGATCTCCTCGACGCGGGGCCGCAGGGCGGCGGTACGGCGGGCGGTGAACGCGGCGGCGACCAGGCGGCGCAGCCGGGCGTGCTCGTCCCCGTACGCGAAGAGCATGTTCTCGTTGGCGACCCAGGGGTAGAGCGGCCACTCGGGGGTGATCCGGCCCTCGACGAAGGCCGGCCAGTGGCGTCGGGCGTCCTTGGAGACGCGGGGGTCGACGAGCAGCGCCTCGACGTGCTCCGGGCGGACGACGGCCCAGACCCGTACGCCGCCGGGGAGTTCGACCTGCGCGGCGGGGCCCTGGTCCCGCAGCGCGGCGGCCTCTCCGGCGAGGTCGCGTCCGGTCACGTCCAGGGCATAGGGGCAGGAAGCGGCTTCCATGGGGTCCATGCGTGTGTTCTCCGTTTCGGTTCGGCCGTACGTTCCGTGCGTGCCCCCACCGCACACGCAACCGAGGAGAGCGTGGCTTCCCCTCCCCCTCGACCCCCTCGCCGAGGCGTCGTCAGTTGGCCGTCGACGCGACGGCCGTGCTGCCGTTCCGCGCCCGCAGCGCCTCCTCGTAGGCCCGCTCCGCGCGAGCGGACTCGAAGTCGAGGCGGACGAGGACGCCCGGCACGGCGATGGCGCTCAGCAGGGTCCGCATGAGGTCGGCGACCCGGTCCACCATGTCCGCGTGCTGGGTCATGATCTTGGACAGCATCTGGACCCCGGTGAAACTGCCGGTGAAGAGCGTCGCGGCGGACGTGATGTCCACGTGCGGCAGCAGCTCGCCGGCCGCCTTGGCGCTCGTCAGGACGTCGATGTTGTGGTCGATCCAGCCGCGCATCGGCACCTGGCGGTCGAGGCCGTCCTGCAGGGAGCCCTGCTCCACGGTGAGGCGGATGCTGCCGCGCACCATGGGATCGCCGACGCGCAGGAGGTGCGCGAGGACGAGTGCCTCGTCGGTGAGCTGCTGGAGGTGGAGTTCACGCTGCGGCACCGGCGGCAGGGCACCGACCTGTCCGGCCAGCACCTCCTGGGCGAGCTCTTCCTTGGAGCCGAAGTGGAAGTACAGGGCGCCCTTGGTCACCCCGCAGCGCTTGAGGACCTCGGAGATCGTCGCCGCCTCGTAGCCGACCTCGTCGAAGAGTTCGGCCGCTGCGAGCACGATCTTCTGACGTGTACGGATGGCCCGTTCTTGTTGCGCCACTACATCCTCCGTACCTCACGGAACCGAAAAAAACCGCGAGGCTGGTATTCCAACGGCTCACATGGAGTGATGCGTCGGCGACCCCGGTCTCTCCGTGCGGACTCCCGACGCGCGTAGGGTGGGCCCCGGCGATCCCGGTTTCTTCACACATCCACATTTCGAGAATAAAACCATCCAACCGGTTTGACAAGGTTTGACACCCTATTGAAACAAAACCGGATGGTACGTATCTTACTCTTGACAGGCCAGACCACCCTCACCGGTCAACTCACTTCGGGGGACGAGCCGAGATGCTCCAGCACGCGGAGGCACCGCTCAGACAGGCCGGAGACGGCATCGCCCCAGGCGGCGGCGCGGACGAGCTCACCCGCCTCCTCTTCGACGGCGACGACCGCGAGCGCGTCCACGGCGAATGGCGGCGGCTGGTCTCCGAGGACGCCTTCGCCCACCGACCCGGGCTGACCCCCGCCGAACGCGTGGCCCTCTCGTACGAACGCCTGCGGCGCGTCAACGACACCGTGGCCGGCCCCGCCGCCGAGGCGCTCAGCTACGACGCCCACCGGCTCGCCGCGCTGCACGAGTGGACCGGCTTCCTCGACGGCGGCCTGTGCACCCTCGCGAGCATCCACTACAACCTCTTCCTCGGCAGCCTCCTCGACCACGACGGCTACCGGCGCGACCTGTCCCCCTACACCTCCATGGAACGCACGGGCACCTTCCTGTGCACCGAGCTCGCCCACGGCAACGACGTCACCTCCCTGGAGACCGTCGCCCGCCACGACCGCGAGACCGGTGGCTTCGTCCTGCACACCCCGAACCCCGGGGCGCGCAAGTTCATGCCCAACACCAGCCTCGCCGGCGGCCCCAAGACCGCCGTCGTCGCCGCGCGCCTCCTCGTCGACGACGAGGACCAGGGCGTCTTCCTCTTCCTCACCCCGCTCAGTGACGCCGAGGGGCACCTTCCCGGCATACGGGTGCAGCGCCTGCCGGACCGCACCGGCACCCCCGTCGACCACTGCCTCACCTCGTTCGACCACGTACGACTGCCCCGCGAGGCCATGCTGGAGGCGGCACACGGCCGGCTCGACAAGGACGGCAGGCTCAGCAGCAGCCTCGGCAACCGGCGCAAGCGGTTCCTGCGCTCCGTCGGCCGGGTCACCATGGGCAAGCTATGCATGAGCGGCGGCACCCTGGGCATGGCCCGCGCCGCCCTCGCCATCGCCGTCCGCTACTCCCACCACCGCGAGATAGGCGCCCCCAAGGCCGGCGAGCGGATGCCGCTCACCGCCCACCGCAGCCACCACGGGCGGCTCCTCCGCTCCGTCGCCACCGCCTACGCGATGACCTTCCTGCACCGCTCCGTGGTCGACCGCTGGGCCGGCCACGACCCGGGCGACGCGGCGGAGCGCGAGGAGGTCGAGCGGCTGATCGCCGTCGCCAAGGGCTGGATCACCTGGCAGGCCCGCGACATCACCGTAGAGGCCCGCGAACGCTGCGGCGCCCAGGGCCTGTTCCCCGCGAACGGGCTCGCCGACCTCCCGCTCAACGTCGAGGGGGGCATCACCGCCGAGGGCGACAACCTGGTCATCTGGGTCAAGGCCGCCTCCGAGCTCGTCTTCGCCCACGAGGCCGGCCCCGCGCACCCGCCGCGCGGCGAGCTCACCGACCTCGGCTTCCTGCGCGACCTGCACGCCTGCGTCGAGCGGGTCTGGCAGAACCGCGCCCGCACCGCCCTGCGCGGCGGCCCCTCCGGCGACCCGGTCGGCCGCTGGAACGAGACCTCCGGCGCCGCCCTGGAGATGGTCGCCGCCCACGCCCGCGTCCGCGCCGCCGACGCGCTGCTCGCCGCGACCGCCCGCGCGACCGCCCCGCGCACCCGCTTCCTCCTGGAGGGCGTCGCCCGGCTCTTCCTCCTCCACGAACTGCGGCCGCACACCGGCGACCTGCTCGCCTCGGGCCATCTCACCCCGGCCCACGTGGAGGCCCTCCACGGCACCACCGAACACGCCGTCGCGGACCTCGCACCCCATCTGATGCGCCTGGTGGACGCCTTCGACCTGCCGGCGGAGTACCTGGCCGCGACCCCGATCGCGAACGCGGACTACCTGGACCGTTTCGGGGCCTGAGCACCCACGCCGGAGCAGCCCCACCCGACGGCAGCCGAAACATACAGACCTGTATGCCGGTTGGCGGCCCTCAAGGGAGCTCGTTGACGCGCGCACGGCATTCCCTAGCAAGAACCGGCCGTCTTGCGTGGAATTTGAGATACGTGCCCATCAGCGGCTGTCCATCGAAACAGGCATAGCTGTATGGTTCTTGCTGGGGGAGGCGCCTCAGGTGTCTCCTCACACTTCGGGCTGTCGAAGTGAGAGCCGTCGTACCGGGCAAGGGACATGCGCGATGCAAAAACGGTCGCATACGACCCGTCAGGCACTCGTGCGCGCCACCGTGGAACTCATCGCGAACGGGCGGCTCGCCGACGCGGGGCTGGTCAACATCTGCAGAAGCGCCGGGGTCAGCCGCGGCGCGCTCTACCACCACTTCCCGTCCATAGCGGAGCTGGTGGCGGAGGTCCACGCGCAGGCCCAGGGCCGCGTCCTCGCGCTCGCCGACGACAGTTTCGCGGACGGGGGCGCCGACGCGCCGGCGCGGTTCAGCGTCGCCCTCGGCAAGGCGTTGACGGACGATCAGCTGGTGCGCGCCGGGCTGCGGTTGGCGCCCGACGGCTCCGACACTCCGCCCCGGCTGCGGGAGGCGATGCTGGACCGGGTGCGTGCCGAGGTCCTGACGGAGGCCCCCGAGCGCCCGGACCAGAAGGTCCTGGCGGACCTGGCCGTCGTGGTCACCGCGGGCCTGGAGTCCCTCGGGTACACCGACACGGCGTGGTGGAGCCGGGAGAGCACCGAGCGCATCTGGGACATGCTGCTGCCGCTCTTCAAGGAGGCCGGCTGAGGCCCGGCGGCCGGGAGAGCAGCTGAGGTCCGGCGGCCGGGAGAGCCGTTCCTGCCCGCCCGCAGGGAAAGCGGTTCCTGCCCGCCGGCAAGGGGGCCGGCCGGGGCCCTGCGGCAGAGGCCCTGCCGGGCCTTCGGCAGGTACCGGCCGAGGCACGGCGGCCCGGCCGATCGCCAGACCGCACCGCACTGTCCGGCAGCCGGGCGGTGCGCGGAAGCCGGCAGCCGGGCGGTCCGCGGAAGCCGAGAGCGGTAGTGGGCGGTAGTCGGCCGAGCGCCGGTAGTGGGCGGTAGTCGGCCGAGCGCCGGCGGTGGGCTGTAGTCGGCGGCGGCCGGGCCGGGGCGGGGCCCTGGCGGTTCTACGGAGCGGGAACGGCGGCCTCGGCCGCGGCCAGCCCGGCCAGCTCCTCGGCCCGCGCCACGTCGGCGGCGACCAGGTCCTCGGACGGCGGAGTGACCCGCAGGTTGCCGATCAGCCCGGGGGCGACCATGCCCGGCAGCAGGAAGCGCCACATCGCGCTGACGCGCTCGGGCAGGTCGTCGCGGTTCGTGTAGACCTGCGACATCACCTGCAGGCCGGTGAACGCGCCGATGATGACGGTGGTGGCGTCGCCCACGTCCAGGCCCGGCAGGATCTCGCCGTGCTGCTGCGCCTCGGCGAGGAGCTCACCGATGGCCACGGTCGACTGCTCGTACGGCGTGTCGACGGGGCGGGGGAACGAGGTCTTCTCCACCGCCAGCCGGACGCTGGCCCGCAGCACCGGATCACGCTGGAGCTGCACGGCGAACGCGAAGGTCAGATCGATGATCGACTGGAGCTTGGTGGTCCGCTCGGGCGCGAAGAGGGCGCCGCCGTGCGCGTCGAGCAGCGCCATGGCGATCGACTCTTTGGAGGGGAAGTGGTGGTACAGGGCTCCACGGGTGAGCCCGCTGCGTGCCAGGATCTCGTTGGTGCTCGCGGCGTCGTACCCGCGGAGGTCGAACACCTCGGCGGCAGCCTCCAGGATCGCTTGCCGTGATCGCGTTCCGCGTTCCTGCTTTGCCATACCCCGGGTCCTCGCCACTCGCCAACGAACGAAACAGACAAGTCTGCATTCTACTTACCCGTGCGGAACTGGCCAGGGGCGCGCAAGCGGAAACGGACAGACTGCGCACTTCCGCCGCGCGCCGGGGTGCCGACGGCCCCGACCTCCGACACCGGACGTCCCCGACGCGCCCTCACGGGTTGCCCAGACGGAAACCGACACCCCTGACCGTCACGATCCAATGGCTGGATCCGAGCTTGCCGCGCAGGCTGCTCACGTGCGTGTCGATGGTGCGGCCCTTGTGGGACCACGCGTCGTCCCAGACCTGGGTCATCAGCTGCCGCCGGGAGACGACGGCGCCCGGCTGGATCGCGAGCATGTGCAGCAGGTCGAACTCCTTGCGGGTGAGGTCCACGGGGCGCCCGTGCAGCGTGACCCTGCGGGTGTCGGCGTCGATCCGGAGCGGGCCGTGCTCGATGGTCCGGGCCGTCGGCGAGGGCCGCACGCGGCGCATCACCGCCCCTATGCGGGCGAGGAGTTCATGGAACCCGTAGGGCTTGACCATGTAGTCGTCCGAGCCGGCCTGCAGCCCGAGGACGCGGTCGAGCTCGCTGCCCCGCTCGGTCACCGCGATGATCGGGGTGTCGCTCATCGCGCGGATGCTGCGGCAGACCTCCAGACCGTCCAGATCGGTCAGGTCGAGGTCGAGCAGGATGAGGTCGGCCTGGCGGTGCACCTGGAGCGCCTGGCTCCCGGTGGTCACGCTGTCGGCGCGGTACCCCCGCCGTATCAGGTCCTGGACCAGCGCCTTGGCCGAACGCTCCTCGTTCTCGACGACCAGGATGCGCAGGGCAGGGTGCTCGACCGGGACGTGCAGTCGCGGCGCGGCGGGGTGGGCGTGCTGGGGCACGGGGTGGAGCCGCGCGGTGTGGGCGTCGGGTAGGTCTGCTACCTGCTGGTTCATCTGGTCCTCCTGGGAGCGCCGGCTCAACCGACTGCCAAATGCTCGTTGCGAAGTTCAGGTGCTTGGCGAAGATACCAAACAGACTTGTCTGATTGTCAATGCGAGGCGGGACGGTCGTGTCGGACCGGTGAAAGCATTGCTGACCTGCGACGACCGGCAAGACATCCCGATACGTACCCAGCCTTCCGCGCCTCTTTGCCCCGCTCGACCCCGGTTGCGCGCTGGCCAAGAACCGGCAAAACTGCCGGTTCCTTGATCTCGTTGCGTGATGCCGTTGCTTCGCTGCGCTCAAGGTCCGGCGGAGCCCGTGCCTCCGCTCTCGACACGCCCGGCCCTAACTTTTTACTTGATTTACCCAACAGACCTGTCTGTATTTTGTTGGGTGTGTGGACCGAACGGGGGCTGTTGCCACACTCAGCAGCTCCGCCCTGCCCGAAAACAGACAGGAGCGCCAGCCATGACCGCAATGCTCGATTCCGCACCCACGGCCTTCACCAGCACCGTTCCGCGCCAATACGTGCACCGCGCCGCCGTCTCGGAGGTCCTGCTCACCGGCTGGCAGTGGGCGGACCGGCCCAACTCCTTCGTGGTGGGGGCCCAGTGGCCGCGCGGGCACGCGCTGTTCGCCCAGTCCGGTGGCTACCAGGACCCGATGCTGCTGGTCGAATCGGTGCGCCAGACAGGGGCGTTGCTCGCGCACGCGGAGTTCGGGGTCGGTTTCGGGCACCAGTTCCTCATGCACTCCATCTCGTTCGCCTCCACGATGGACCTCTTCGTCGCCACGCCCACCCCGACCGAGGTCGAACTGCACACCGTGTGCCGCGACATCGTCCGGCGGGGCAAGGACCTCGGCGGCATGCGCTACGACGTGACCGTGAAGGTCGACGGCCAGCCCCTGGCCACCGCCGGAGCGGCCTTGAGCTGCACCCGGCCGAGCGTCTACAAGCGCCTGCGCGGCGAGCGTCCCACCTGCACCGACCGCCTCCCCGGGCTGCCGATAGACCCGGCCCGGGTGGGCCGCACCGATCCGCAGCACGTCGTGCTCTCCCAGGATCCGGGCGGCAGAGCCAACCGGTGGGAGCTCCGCGTCGACTGCACCCACCCGATCTTCTTCGACCACCCCGTGGACCACGTTCCCGGCATGGTGCTCCTGGAGGCCGCCCGGCAGGCCGCGCACGCCGTGACCGGGATGACCGACACCCTGGTCCTCGACATGTCCAGCTCCTTCCAGCGGTACGCCGAGTTCGACGCCCCGTGCGTCATCGAGGCCGAGCCGACCGCGGTCGACCCCGCCGGCGACGTGCACGTGCGGGTGCGCGGAACCCAGAACGGCGAACACGTCTTCGTCAGCCACCTCACCCTGCGCACGCGCAGCCGTTGACCCACGACACGTCACGCGACCGGAGCGCCCACGTGCAGAACATCCTGATCACCGGAGCGGGCGGATTCATCGGCGCCCACGTCACCCGCGAAGCCGCCCGCCTCGGCGTCCGGCTGACCCTGACCTCGCACCGCAGGCCGCCGCGGCCGCCCGCCACGGGCCGGGCCCGGATCGTACGGGCGGACCTGGCGGCCCCGGAGTCGCTGCGCGGACTGTGCGAGGGCGCCGACGTCGTCCTGCACTGCGCCTCGCAGATCGGCGGGACGCCCGAGGCCAACGAGGCCGTCAACGCCCGGGGGACCGCCGCGCTCGTCGCCGACGCGCAGCGCGCCGGAGTCTCCCGGATCGTCCACCTCAGCACCGCCTCCGTCTACGGCCGCGGCATCTTCCGGTGCGCCCGCCCCGAACAGCTCCCGCGCCGGCCGCAGTCACCGACGTCACGGACCCGGGCCGAGGCCGAGGACGCCGTCCTGGCCGCCGGCGGGATCGTGGTGCGGCCACACCTGGTCTACGGACCCGGTGACGCCTGGGTCGTGCCCGGTCTGCGCCGGCTGCTCGGGACGCTGCCCGGCACGCCCACCGGCTGGGACGCCCGGCTCTCCGTCATCGCCGTCGGCGAACTCGCCGCGCTGCTCGTGGCGGTCGGCCTCGCCCCGCGCGCGCGCCTGTCGTCGGACGTCTACCACGCGGCCTATCCCGAGCCGGTCACGGCGTCCGCACTGCTGCAGGCGGTCGCCGACCGCATGAGCCCGCCGCCGCCCCGGCGGAACATCGGCCTCGCGCACGCCCGTGCCCTGCCGACCGAGAACGGGGCCGCCACGCGCGCCCTGGACATGCTGGCCACCGACCACTGGTTCGACAGCGCCCCGCTCTGGGCCGACCTGGGCCGGGCCCCGGGCCAGGGATGGGAGGCGGACCTCGCGCGCATGGCGGAGTGGTACCCGGACCGGGCCGCCGCGGCCTGACCCCGCTCCCCTCCGCAGGGGGCCCGCCCCGGCCCCGTACGACACACCCCTCAGCCCCGATCGCCCCGGCACCGGCGCGCGGTCGGAGATCCAGCACTACTGAAGGACTGGCACACGTGGAATACACCAACCTCGGCCGCAGCGGACTGTCCGTGTCCCGGCTCGTGCTCGGCACGATGAACTTCGGGACGCAGACGTCCGAGGCCGACAGCCACACGATCATGGACCGCGCGCACGACCGCGGCATCAACTTCTTCGACACCGCCAACGTCTACGGCACGCGCCCGGGCGAGCAGCCCACCGAGCCGATCATCGGCCGCTGGTTCGCCGGCGGGAACGGGCGGCGCGAGAAGACCGTCCTGGCCACCAAGGTCTATCTCCCGACGGGCAACTGGCCCAACGAGTCGCACCTGTCGGCGCTGAACATCCGGCGCGCCTGCGAGGCCTCGCTCCAGCGCCTGGGCACCGACTACATCGACGTCTACCAGATGCACCACGTCGACCGGAGCACGCCGTGGGAGGAGATCTGGGAGGCGTTCAGCGTCCTCCGCCAGCAGGGCAAGGTGCTCTACTTCGGCTCGTCCAACTTCGCCGGCTGGCACATCGCCCAGGCCCAGGAGGCCGCGAAGTCACGGCACTTCCTCGGCCTCGTCAGCGAGCAGTCCCGGTACAACCTGATGACCCGCTGGGTCGAGTTGGAGGTGCTGCCCGCCGCGCGGCACTACGGCCTCGGCCTGATCCCCTGGGGGCCGCTGAACGGCGGAGTCCTCGGCGGCGTCCTGCGCAAGCTGAAGGAGGGCGGCGCCGCCCGCGGCACCTCGGGGCACTCCGCCGGGCTGCTCGCCCAGCACCGCGACACCGTCGAGGCGTACGAGAAGCTGTGCGCCGAGATCGGCGAGGACCCGGCGCACGTCGGACTGGCCTGGCTGCTCGCGCAGGAGGGCGTGACCGGCCCCATCATCGGGCCGCGCACCGCCGAGCAGCTCGACGGCTCGCTGCGCGCCCTGACGATCCGGCTCGACGCCGGCGTGCTCGCGAAGCTGGACCAGCTGTTTCCGCCGCCCGGCCCGAACGGGGCCAAGCCGGCACCCGAGGCCTACGCCTGGTGAGCACGCTCGCGTGCTGAACGCCGCCCCGGAGGCACGTGCCCGTGTCGTGGTACGTGTTCCCGGGGCGGCACCCGTCCGCAGGACCGGCCGGGAGCCTCGCCAGGAACGCGGGGCCGGCCGGACGTATCCGTCCTCTCAACAGAGACTTTCAGCAGAAGTGAGGCATCGTGCGCAAGGTGCTCATCGCCAACCGTGGTGAGATCGCTGTCCGGGTGGCCCGTGCTTGCCGGGATGCCGGGATCGCCAGCGTGGCCGTCTACGCCGACCCGGACCGGGACGCTCCGCACGTCCGGGCCGCGGACGAGGCGTTCGCGCTGGGCGGCGACACCCCGGCCACCAGCTATCTGGACTTCGACAAGGTCTTGTCGGCGGCCAAGGATTCGGGTGCGGACGCGGTCCACCCGGGTTACGGCTTCCTCTCGGAGAACGCGGAGTTCGCGCAGGCCGTGCTCGACGCCGGTC